>NZ_JADQDK010000001.1:5018583-5332244 GCF_019263705.2 Pseudonocardia abyssalis | reverse complement strand
AGCAGCGTCCCCACCGCGCCAGCCTGCGGACAGGTCCTGGTTGTGCCCCTGCAGCGCCGCCGCCTGCCCGTCGAGCTGGGTGCTCAGGCGGGTCCACGCGGTGGCTTGGTCGCGCCAGATGCTCGGCTCGGCAGCCACCAACTCGGCATGGGTGACCATGCTCAGCCGCCGCCCAGGGAGGCGGCGATCGCGGCGTCGGCCTGCTGCCACGCCGTGGCCGCCGCTGCGATGTCGTGCCCGAACTGCGCCACGTCGGTCGCGGTCTGGTCCAGCTGCCTGCTCCAGCCGGCCCACAGCTCGTTCGCGGCCAGCGTCGCGACGAATCCGGGCGGGGCATCGGGCCGCACCGTGTCGACCTCGGCAGCGGCGATCGTGCCGCGCACCTCGTCGGCCAACCCCAGCAAACTGCCCGCGGTGCGCTGGACCACCTCCGGGTCGATGTGCACATCCGGAGCCACCACGACCACTCCCTTCTGCGGCGCTTCAAGGTGCAGGATCGCACCGAGGTCCGCCGCCATGGGGCGGTTTGGAGAAACCTGAACAGGGCCCACCGTGTTGCGCTGGAAGATCGGCGCATCGAACGCTCCAACGCGGGGCGCTGCTGCCCCGCACGATTCACAACGAGATGTCGGGGGTTCGCTTCACAATGGGGCAATGGACCCCGCGTTGGACGCGCTAGTCGATGCCGTCGAATCGGGCAGCGTCGACCTGGCCGACGCTGCCTTGCGTCGGGACAGCGCGGTGCCGCCGCCAACCGTGCACCTCCTGCACAAGCATCTCCGGCAGCCGTACATCGGCAGCGTGGCCACCCGGCCATTCCGACGTGGCGCAGACGCCGCGGCTGCGGTGACCAGGCTCGGCCTGCTCCCATCGGTAACTCTCGCAACCCGGCTGGTCGTCGTCTGGGAGTACGCCGATCTGTGCGCGGCTCTCGACTTCCCCGGCGGGCCGTTTCCGCTCGGACTCGTGGTTCTGGACGCGGACCTGACGGACCACGTCGTCCATTGGCACCCCTTCCAGTTGCGCGGAGACCCCATCCGGCCGGAGTGGGGGCCGGTTTTGCGCCACCCGGCTGCGCAGCTACCGGCGCCCGTCGCCGAGCTGCTGGCCCTATGGCGCGAACTGCGCCGCCACGACGTCACCGAGACGCGAGCGAAGCTGGAAGGGGCCGGGTTCGTCATCACATGGGCGGCGGACCTGGCTGCGAGTACGGCGACAGCACCGCGGGGCCTCACTCGTCGCGACTGAGTACGGGCGCGTCATCCACTTGTCCGGACCCGTCGGCGCCGTAACCCTCGTAGCCGGCTTCGGCGGACCAGTCGGTGAGTTCGGCCCGTCGAGCGGATTCGGCAGCGTCTCGCGCAGACGCGTCGGATTCCTCCCGAGCGGCGTCTGCCGCCTCGCGCTGTGCGATCTCCGCGAGCGACAACTGCGCGCGATGGACGGCGACCGTCGTCTCGTCCACGGGCCGGACCCGGCGCCGCTGCGTCGGGTCGGCGGCCTCCGTGGGGTCCACCGTGCTGACATCCCGTGCATCAGGAACCTCAGTCTCGATGCGATCTTGTTCGGGAGGCGTCCGAGAGGTGTCCGGCCTTGTCGGGCTGATCTGCTCGTCGTCCCATCGCTCATCGACGTCGGACTCTGTGACGGGTTGATCGCGCTCCCGGTCTTCCTGCTCCGCGCGATGCAGAGCGAGCCATTCCGGGCCCGTCGTTCGGTCAGCAGGGTGGTCGGGGTCGACGCCACGAGCCTTCAGCTCGACGGTAGACCGCTCGGCGCGGTCTCGGGTGATGGCGGTGTGGGTGAACCACCGGGTCCGGGCCTCGTCCGCAACCTCGAGCTGCGTGATCTGCTCGGCGAGTCGGGCGGCTTCGGCGCGGGCTCCTTCGGCGTCGACCCGGAGCCGGGTCGCGTCGGCTGAGTCGGTGTCGGGTGCGTCGGCACGGGCGGTCCACACCGTCGCGTCGGTCGTGGCGCGGCTATGGGCCTGGTGGGCGGCGGCAAGCTCGTCGTCGACCCACCGCGGCGCCCAGGTCAGCTCCCGCTCATAGGCGCGAACCCGCGAGCGCAGGGCGCCGTCGGACAGGTTCGCCTCCTCGGCTCCGGCGTCGACGAGCGCCAGGGCCTCGTGCGCAGCCCGGAACATCACCGCGTGCTCGGCGCGACCCTTGCCCGGCGCGTTGCCGAGCGGGTCGTGCTCGTCAGTGTGGTCGACGAGTTCCCGGTAGGCCGCGGCCCATCCGGCGCGGTGCTCCCAGTCCTGGCGGGCGACGACCTGCTCCGGGTCCGGGACGGGCCCGAGGGCGTCGATCGCCCAGACGGGCGCCTGCTCCGCCGTGAGCGCGCCGAGTTCGTGGCGGCGGGTGTCCGCCGCGTCGGCGAGCTGGTGCAGTCGGGTGGCGCGCTTCTCATCCACGGGTAGTGCGTCGGCGGCGTCGCGCAGGTGATGCGGGATCAGGTCGGCCGCGCCCCCGCTGAGGTGCGGGGTGAGCCGGCCGTTCAGGGCGTGGGTGATGCGGTGGTGGATGACCTGGGCCGGGGAGTCGGCGCCCATCAGGCTGCGGGACTCGATCGCGTCCGTCAGGACTTGGTCGGCGTCGTGCCCGGCGAGCTCGGCGGTACGCAGCAGCCGCTCCAGCGAGCCGAAGGCGTCGTCAGCGGCCAGGAGGCCGCGCTCGTGCGGCGTGAGGTGCCCGCCGGCGGCGAGCCGGTCGAGCGTCGAGGCAGTGCGGCCGGCGTTGACCTCGCGGATGAGGTCGGCGATCCGGTCGACCTGGGTCATCACCGAGCGGGCCTCGGTCTCGGCGTGGGCCTGTTCGGCCTGTGCGGAGCGGTCCTCGCGCAGGTTCGCGAGACCGTCGGCGAGCACGGCCTCCGGGGTGCGCTCGGCAATGTCGAACGTCTCGCCGGTCTCGGCGTCGGGCGCGAGGTGGCGGGTGACGGCGTAGATCGTGTTCCGCTCGCGGCCGCGGGTCGCCGGGACGTAAAGCCCGGCGGCGTCGGTGCCGGGGCCGATCACGGAGTGGCTGGTGTCGACGTTGCGGCCCTGCGCGGCGTCCTTGGTGCTGGCGTAGCCCAGGCTGACGTGGTCGCGGACGTAGGTGCCGGGCAGCTGCATCGGCGCGCCGAGGATCTCTCCCCAGGCGTTCCGCTCGCCGTCCTCTGCGGCGCGGTCGACGGGTGCGACGGTCAGCCCGCCATCGGGGCGGGTGGCGAGCACCCGGTAGGTCCGGCGGGTGATCGGCGCGGCCGTGTTGCCCTCGAACCCGCGCAGGTGCCAGGCGAGCGTGCGGGCCTGCACGAGGTCGCCGACCCCGGCGACCGAGCCGCGCCAGTCGGCGAGCGCCGGCCCTTCGCCGAGTGGGACACCGTCCTCCTCGACCCGGCCAAGCCGGACCAGCTCGGAACGCAGCCCGGCCGCGACCCGCGCGGCGGTCGCGTTCGTGCCGACCATCAGCAGCGACTCGCGACCGTCGAGCGTGTCGGCCAGCCACGCCCGCGACGCGGCAGCCTCGGCCTGCTCGGCGGTCCCGCCGTCGACGAGCCGGCCGCGCTTGGCGTACTCGGCGAGCACGTCGGGATCGCCGTCGCGCAGTCGCAGCGACGCCGGGCCCTCCCAGGCGTTGTCGAACCGGCGGACCTCGGAGAGCTGGTAGGTGATGCCGTGCTCGCCGATGTCGGCGAGTGCACCGCCGGGACCGATCGCGGTCAGCTGGCGCGGGTCGCCGACGAGCAGGAGCTTCGCCCCGGCCGTCTGGCAGCGGGCGTGGATGGCGACGAGATCGCCGGTCTCGGCGGTCCCGGCCTCGTCGACGACCACCAGGTCGCCGCGCCGGAGCCGCCACGCCTCGTCGTCACCGGTCGGGCCGGTCGCGTTCTGCCCGGGGCGGGTGCGGTCGATGCGGTTCTGCGTCGCGAGCCACGCGCGGACGTTCTTGGTCGCCAGACCTTCGCCGGCGAGCACCTCGGCCGCGTTCTGGTACGGCGCGAGCCCGAACACGCGACGGGGCAGCTCGTCGTCGGGATCGCCCTCCGGGTCGGTCCACGTGCCGGCGATCGCACCGACGACGAACGACTTGCCGGTGCCCGCCGCGGCGGTCAGGACCTCGACCTGCGCGCCGGAGGTCAGCACGCCGCGCAGCGCGGCCTCCTGGTCCGGGCCCAGGCGCGTACCGGACTCGGCGAACCGCCCGCACACCTCGTCGACCCGGTCCTCGGTGAGCCGGTGCGCCCCGCGCTGCACGGCGGCCGCGATCAGTGACCGCTCCGCCGCGAGCTGGCCCGGCGTGGAGTAGCGGACCGACCCGTGCCGGGCGTAGACCGACTCGCCGTTCGCGAGCCGCAGCTCGTCGGGCAGCGCGGCGGCGTCCTCGACCGGCGTCAGGCGCTGAGCGAGGTCGAGCGCGGCGTCGGTGAGCCCCATCAGGAGCGGCTCGACGTCCTCGGGCGCGACGCCCAGGTGCCCGGGCAGCGCGTTGGAAACGGCCTGGATCATGTCCGAGCGCGAGTAGTGCGCGCGGGTCGCGCTGATGTCGGCGACCGCACGCTCGATGACGTCGCGCGGGGAGAACTCGGCGTCCTCGCCCGGGTCCTGGGCGCGGGCGACCAACTGCTCGGCGAGCGTGGTCAGCCCGCCGGTCACCCGGCCGCGGGCCATCTCCTCCCACCGGGTGAACTGCTCCTCCCGCGTCTCGCCGTCGTGCGACTTCGCCTTGCGGGTCACGAGCGTCGCCTGCTCGTGAATCACGACCTTCTCGTACGGCGACGGCTCGCGACCCTGCGCGGCGGAGAACTGGCGGATCAGCTCGGCGGCCTTCGGGCCGATCTGCGCGCGCCGCGACGAGTAGAGGTCCATCAGGCCGCGGTCGACGCCGACGACCTCGCGCGCCTTCCCGTCGGGCCGGGTCTCGGTCCGCACGCCGAGCGACTGCGCGAGGTGCGCCTCCATGACGCGCTCGGCGATCGCGCCGGCGGCGGCCTTGTGCTCGTCGATCGCGCGCCCATCGACGCCGCGCCAGACGCCGTCGGCGCACAGGACGCGGTTGAGGATCGCGTTGTGGATGTGCCACTGCGGGTCCCGCTCGCGGGAGTCGTGCTGGAAGAACTGGGCGACGACGAACTCGTGGGCGTCGATCCAGCGCCCGGACCCGCCACCGTGGTGGCCGACGCGGGAGTAGCCGGCGTGCTCCTGCAGGTAGGCGAGCCCGGCGCGGACGCCGGCCATCATCGCGTCCTCGACGGCCTGCGAGTGGGTGTCCCACGCCTGCGCGGCCTCGACGTCGCCGCGAGTCCGGGCGTCGTTCGCGGCGCGCTCGAACGCCAAGCCGGTGACGGTCACGGACTTGGGCGCGGAGAACGTGACGTCAATGAACGACACGGCCTGCCGCGCCGAGCGTCCGGCCTGCGCCCGCAGCGCCGCGCGCTCCTCGGGGCCGGCGTCCGGGCGGGCGTCGAGCAGCGAGGCATAGATCTGCTCCGCGCTCCGGTACTTGCGGTGCCCGGTCGCGAGCGCCTCCGCCTCGTCCCAGGTGGCGCGGTCGTGCGCGGCCGGGTCGCGCGGGTCGAGCAGGCGCGTGTAGACGGCCTCCATCAGATCGGCGTCGACTTCGCCCGTCAGGCCGAGGGTCTGCGCGCCCTGGCCCCACCACTGCCCCGGAGGCTCGCCCGCTGCGACAGCGCCGGTGTAGTAGCCCTCGCGGGCCTTGGCGACCTCGTCGGTGAGGTACCGGACGGAGTGCCCGCGGTGGACGCTCAACACGACGAGCTCCCGCCGTGGGCAGCGTCGTCGGCGTACCAGCGCACGAGCACGTCGTGCTGGGCCGCGCGCGCCGCGGCGGGGTCCGGGCCGATCATGGCGGCGATCGCCGCGCGGGCCCGCCTGACCGAGTCGGCGAACTCCGGCCCGTCCGCCAGATCGAGCAGTGCCCGTCCCGCGTCCGGGCTGTCGTCGTCGCGGCGGCAGGCCTCGACGGAGCGGAGCGCGCCCAGTCGGTGGAACCGCTCGCTCTCCTCCATCCGCTCGACCCAGGCCGCGTACTCGGCCACGGGGTCGGGGTTCTCCGGCTCCTCGGCCGCGAGGATCTCGGAGTTGCTCGCGCGGGCCAACCCGAGGTCGCGCTGGGCGATCGCGAGGAAGATCGCGGCGTAGCGCTCGGCCGGATGCCGGGCGTCGTGCAGGTGCTTTCCGGTGGTGGTCAAGGCGTGCTCCTCAGCGCCGAGTCGATCATGAACGGCGGGTTCCGAGCGGGCCCGCCAGGGCCCGCGACGGGCACCACGGGATCGTGATGCGTGGGTGTGGGTCTTGCTCTTGCTCGCGTTGGTACGGGTCTCTTCGTCCTGCTCTTGGTGGTCGTCCTGCTGCTGATGGGTGCTCTCGTCGTGGTCAGTCGTCATCGGGTTGTGTGGGGTCGGGATCGGATCGGGACGTCGTTGGCTCGGAGGAGTCGGAGGACGGTGTTCGGGCTGGTGTCGAGCAGTGCGGCGATTCCGGCGGAGCTGGCTCCGCCTCGGTAGAGCCGGGTGACGCGTTCGGCGTCGAGCGGTTCGCCGGTCGAGCGGCGGTGGCAGGAGCGGCAGCGCGGGCGGTAGCGGGCCAGGTCGAGGCTGTAGCGGTAGCCGCGTGACGAGTCGGTGCACTCGTCGGGATCGGCGCCGTCGTAGGACCACAGGCAGGCCGTCCGTGCGCACTCGGCGCAGGCCCGGCCGGCGGCCGGGCCGCGCGTGTCTGTGAGCCTGCGGCGAAGGGCGAAGTAGCTCGGTGCCCCCGTGGTGTCGCGGATCGGGTCGGCGGGCCGGAGAGCGCCACGACGGGCGCGGCGCCAGTGCGGCCGGCACCAGCCGCGCGCGTGGTGCGGGCGACCGCACCCAGGCACGGCGCAGCCGCTCATCTACTCCCCCGGTGCTGCGTGTACTCGGCCTGCTCGGCCTCGGCGAGGACGTCCTCCGTCGGCACAGGACCAGCGGTGCGCACGGAGACCCAGTGGGCGGCCACGGCGGCGTGATGGTCAGCGAGCGGCGGCGGGACCGGCTCCACGACGTCGGCATGGCGTCCGTTGCGGTCGGCGTGCCGCGACAACGAGCACTTGCCGAGCAGCCCGTTCAGGCGGCGCTCGACGCCGGGGCGCTGCCGGTCGTGCCAGTCCCCGGCGCGCATCCACGAGCCGTTCTCGGGGTGGTAAGCCTCGGCGTGCGCCCAGCGCAGCCACCACAGCTCCTCGATCGCCTCGGGGTGCCACAGCCAGCAGGAGGAGAGCTGCGCGCGGGTGTAGCGGACGTAGACGCGGCCCACCCAGTCCACCAGGTCGGCGGCGTCCTTCACGGCCTGCACGGTGTCGGTGGCGAGCAGCCAGGAGCGGACCCCCGCCGCCTTCGGCTCCTCGGCGGGTTCGGCCCGGCCGAGGAGCGCACGCAGGGCGGCGACGTCCGAGGCGAGCTGCAGCAGGTTGGTGTCCACCGTGTCGATCCGGCGCAGCGCGCGCGAGACCGAGCGCCCGAGCGCGGCGACGGTGGGGTCGGTGGTCATCGCGTTCCCCTCTTGGGATCACCCGGCGCCAGGCGCGGGCCGGGCGGTTCGTACCGCTGGATGGCGGGCGGCAGCCTCCATCCGGCGCCGCGGCGCCGTTGCGCTCGGCCGGCCGGGTAGCGCGGGAGGCTCCGGCGGCGGGTCATCGCCCGTTCTCCCGCGTGAGGTCGTCGCTGGCGGAGTCCTCGTCGGCGCGCCGGTCGTCGAGATGCTCGGCATCGGCACGTGGCCGGCCCTCGGGACAGCGCAGGACCACCGGTGCCACGGCTTCGGCGCCGCGCGCGGACGACTCGATCGCCGTCAGGTCGAACTCGTCGAGGCCCCACAGGTGGGCGGGCGTTCCCACCCGGTCGGAGGTGTCGTCGAGGTAGTCGCGGACCAGTGCGCGGGACTCGTCGAGGGTGCGGCCGGGCCCGGTGAGCCGCCGGGCGGCCTCCTCGGCGGACATCGGCGGCGCGGGCTCGTGCCGCCCGGCCTGGTCGGGGATGCGGTCGAGCAGTGCGCGCTTGTCGGCCAGGAACGCCGCCCGCTCGGCGGGATCGGCCTCCCGCCCCCGGGCGGACAGCTCCCGCAGGCGGGCGGTCAGCTTCGCGATCCCCCGCACCGTGGGTGGGGTGGTCATCGCGCGTCCCCCCACGGATCGTCCGGCTCGCTGCCGGGCAGCTGCGGGAACGGGATCACCTCGGCCTCGTGCGGCCCTCGGCGCTGGTCGACCACCTGCCCCGGCACTACGGTCGGGCTCTCGTAGCGGATCGGCCCGCCGCGCCCGGTGACGCGCACCCGCAGCGCCGTCCAGCGCGCGGCGCACCATCCGACGACGGCGCGACGGCGAGCCCCGAACCACGTCCGGGCAGGCCGGGTGCGGCGGGCGATGACGGCGGCGGCGCGGGTGACCTGCTGGCGCCGCCAGGCCCGGGCCCGGACGGTGAGCGCGTCGGGATGGTGGACGGCGTGCACGTCGGCCCGGCGCCAGGCCTGCTCGACACGGCCGATGACAGGCGGCATGTCCCGGCGGAACACCACGACCCGCCCGGCCGGGAGGTTCGCCAGCTGCGCGGGCGAGAGCACCGGGACCCGCCGCGTTGTGCGGGACGCCAGCCGCCCGTGCAGGTCCGTCGTCGTCGTCGGCTCGTCCCGCTCCCCTGCCAGCGTCGACCAGTAGTTGAGGTCGTCCCGGTCAGCGGTCCCTCCGAACAGTTCCCGGGCCCCGGAGTTGTTGAGGGTGACGGCCGATTTGGCCACCCCGTAACAGTCCACCAGCTGCGCCCGGCTCTGGAAGCAGGCCACGATCGAGATGCCGCGCCCACCCATGTCGGCCGACCACTTGTCGAGAGGGATGGGGCAGATCAGCGCGGCCTCGTCGAGGCGCAGCGACAGCGGCGGGTCGAGCCTGCCGCCGGGTTGACGGTCGGCCAGGCGGCGGGCCTGCCGGGCGATGTAGCCGGTGAGCGCGCAGACCAGCGGCGCGACCTGGGCCTCCTCACCGCCGAGCATGTAGACCGTTACCTTCGCGGCGAGGAGGGCGGCGACGTCGAACGGCTGCCCACCCTCGGCGATCGGCCGTGCGGCCTGCTTGGCGGGGCCGTGGGTGAGCCAGCCGATCGCGGGGGCGATGGTCGACGTGATCGACGTGCGGGTGCGCTCGTTCGTCCCGATGAACTGCCGGACGGCCGCCTCGAACGCCGGCTCCGGGCTGCGGTTGCGCAGGAGCAGCAGGATGCGCTGCTGGTGATCGTCCAGCTCGGACAGCCACGTGCCGACGTCGGCCATCGTGTGCCCGCCGAGCGCGGCAGCGTGCATGAGCGCGGCGAGGTTGCGGCGGCCCTGGTCGTCCCAGAACTCGCGGTCCGGCCCCCCTCCGCGGTTCGCGGCGGCGAGCATGTCCGCGGCCCGCTCGTTCGCGGCCACGGGGTCGTCGCAGTCGGTGAGCGGATCGAACGTGATCGTCGACGGCAGCCCGCCGAGCCCGACGGGGTTGAACACGAACACCGGCCCGACCTGGGCCCGCAGGGCAGCGGTCTGGTTGAGCAGGTCGGTACGGGTGCTGGTGACGAGTACGGCACCGGGAGCGTCGATGATCCGTCCGGCCAGCCACTGCGACTTGCCCACGCGCGGCCCGCCGAACGCGAGGACGACGTCCTCGATCGACGCCCACACCTTCAACCCGGCGACCTGGCACAGTTCGACGCCCACCGCGACGGCGGGAAGCCGGACCAGCTGCACGAGCCGCGCCCAGCGCGAGGTCGCGCGCAGCGACGGCCGGACCTGCGGGGTCCGACGGCGCATGGCCAGCGCCGATCCCGCGCGGACGATGTCGCCGGTCGAGGCGACGCCGGCCTTACGCCGGCTGCTGCTGCCCCAGCGGGTGACCGTGGCCATCGTGCGGCCGTGCCGCATCCACAACCACCCGGCCAGCGCCAGTGCCATGGCGCCGACGAGCAGCGGGTGGGAGGTGCGGACCAGGGCCCACGCGGGCATGGCCGCCAGCACGGTGGCCCCGACGGCGACCACGAAGGCGCCCCGGCGGTGGGAGATCGCGGCGATCGCGGCCAGGACCACGAACAGCGTGAGGAGGGAGGTATTCATGACGACGTCCTTCCGGAGCCGTTGACGGCGAGGGCCGGCGGCTCGGTACGGGTGCGGTCGAGTAGTTGGCGGGCCTCGTACTCGCTGATGCCCAGCTCCCGGGCCAGCCGTCGGCGGCCCGCACCGGCAGCGATCAGGTCCCCGACCCGTTCGGCGGGCCGGGCGGAGTCATTCGGTTCAGGGACGTCCATGTCGTCGACGCGGCCGACCAGCACGGCGAGGTGCACGACGGCCCCGAGCACGGCCGGGGCGACGGCAGAGACGATGACGACCACCCACCACGCCGGGGCGAGCGCGAACGCGGCCAGGCCGTGCCCGAGCGCGTTGGCGGCCACCGACAGCGTCAGCAGGGCGAGCGCGAGCGATCGGGCGAAGGTGCGGGCCGAACGCCCGGTCCGTCCGCCCAGCCACACCAGTGAGCCCGCGGCGGCGCCCGCGTCGACCACGACCGGGAGGAGCCAGGCCAGCTGTGGGGAGAACCCGCACACCAGCGCCAGGTCGCGCAGGGCGGCGAACGACAGCACCGCGGCCGCCCCTGCGACGACGGCGAGCAGGCCGTAGAGCATGGCGCGGGTCGTCATCCGTCTGCTCCGACCGCGTGGGCGACCGCTGTGGCGACCGCGCGGGCGTTGCCCGGCCCCATCGCCCGGAACCGGAAGCGGTCGGTGCCCAGCGTGATCGCCAGGTCGAGCACCGCCAGCTCCGTTGTCGACGCGGTGTCGAAGGCGCCGTGCTCGAACGCGGTCCGGGCGGCGCGGAAGTCGATCCACCACCCGCCGTCCGGGCTGTGGTGCACGCACGCGCGCAGGAAGTCCGCGCGTCGCGGCCACACCTCGTGTGCGAGCAGCAGCCAGACCGCGGCCTGCACATGCGCGTCGTGCCCGTCGATCCACCGGTGCAGCCCGGCGACCACGGCGCCGGTGCCGCCGATCGGGCGCACTCGCGCGTTCATCGGGACACCTCGCCCTCGGCGGCCGGGCCGTCCTCGACACCGATGTGGCTGATCGCGTTCCAGTAGCGATCGGCGGACCAGATCACCGAGCCCAGGGCGTCGGCGACGGCCTCCAGCTCGACGGCGGCCGCGGTGAGCCGATCGTGCGGGTCGACCTCGCCGGAGTCGTCGTAGACCTCGCGCTGCTCGCCGTAGCGCTGCACCTGCCGGTCCAGCAGCCGGGCCAGGTCCTGCAGCGCCCGCAGCGTCCCGACCATGTCCGCGCCGAGCTTGTAGAAGTCGCTGTGGTCCGCTGAGGCGTCGAGCTGGTGGCGGACGACCGTCACCCAGGCGTCGGCGCCGGCCTCGGCGTACCGGACCGCCGGTGGGCGGTCGTCGTGCTCGTCGGGGGTGTTCATCTACGCTCGGTTCCCTTCCGCTCGTGTCCCTGCCTGGGTTGCTGTGTGGGAGATCTGGAGGGGAGCCCGGTGGCCGCCGCGGCTCCCCTCCGTCATGCCCCGCCCGCGTGTTCCGGACGTCGTGCTGCGGGCCCATCGCTGGGCGGTGCGCAGGCTGACCAAGAACGTCGCGGCTACCTCCTGCACGTCCATGCCCGCGGCGAGCGCGGCCCGGCCGACTCGTGCGACCTCGGCGCGCGTCCCGCCCGCGGGTCGTTCCGGTGTGCGTCTACGGCGTCGCGCGTCGCGACGTCGGGCCTGCTCCCGACGGCGCTCGTCCTCGGTCATGCCACCGGCGATTCCGTCCGGCAGGTGCGTGATGGCCCACGTCAGACACTCGGCGCGAACCGGGCAACCGGCGCACACCGCCTTGGCCGCGCTCACCTGCCGCTCGGCCTCGCGACCCCGGACCGCGGTCGGGAAGAACACCTCGGCATCGATCGAGCGGCACGCCGCCCGGTGCCGGAAGTCGTCCGGCCGCACATGCTGGGTCGACCGTGTCGTCGCGGTGGTCATCCCACCGCCTCCGACCCGCCGGTGAGCGGCTCCGACGCCTGCGACACCGACGACATGAAGTCGGTGAGCATCCCCGGCAGCCCGGCTCCGGCCGGGGTGGAGATGAACAGCCCGAGCGCGATGAGCGAGAACACCACCGCCCCGCCCGCACTGCGCGACTTCGCACAGATCACTGCGCCGACGACGGCGAAGAAGATCAGGACTCCGATCGTTCCCACGGCTCACACCACCCATCCGGCGGCGTCGACGACGGTCTGCTCGGCGGTTGCCGTGTCGGCCATCGCGTCGACGGCCTTCGCCGGGACGATCAGCCGGCCGCGGATGCGGACGGCAGGGAACTCCCCCGCGGCGATGGCGCGGTAGAGGGTCATCGGCGACATGCCGAACATGGCGGCGACCTGGGCGACGCTGTAGAACTTCGGCGCCGCCGTGACCACCTGGGGCTGGAATGTCCTCATTGCTTCTCTCCTGACTCGGGAACCGCCTGAGGTCTAACCGTGGTACTGATATTAGCACTTACTTTAGTTGATCGGCCCGGCGTCGTGCGCAGCTTGTGGATAGGCCGCTAGCCTCGGTACTGAAATCAGCAGGTACGGAGGTATGTGTGGCGAAAGACTGGGACGGCGTCGCCGCTGCGATCCGCACCCGCATGGCCGAGATCGACATGACGCAGGCGGACCTCGCCTCCCGGGCCGGCGTGGCGCTCATGACCGTCCGGGAGCTGCAGCAGAACCTGCAGCCGCGGCGACGCAACCCGCGCACGCTTGCCGCCGTCTCCGAGGCCCTCGGCTGGCCCGGCGATCAGATAGCCCGGATCCTCGAAGGCCAGTCGGTGACGGACGTCGATCAGGACGATCCGGTGCTCGCCGAGCTGGACGCGGTCAAGGCGGACCTGACTGCGATCTACCGACGGCTCGACGCCATCGAGCGTCGGCTAGGTACCGGCGACGAGCCGTCCTGAGCTGCTCGACGCGCTGCAGCGCCGCCTCGACCTCCGTGCGGAGTTCCTGAATCGGCCCCGGAGTGTCGGGAGGCTGTGGTGCACTGGGGTTCATGCCGATGACGATCGCGACTCCGGGCGAGACAACGCAGGTCAAACGCCCGGCACCGCACGGCAGAACCCCGGCATTCCAGCGGTAGGCGGCGGAGGGACCGGCCATGACGGGCACGCAGGGCGCCATCGACGAGCCGTGGGGCCACCGGCTCCGGCACTGGCGCAGCGAGACGATGAACTGGTCTCAGGAGGAGCTCGTCGCGCACGTCACCCGCGTCGCGTACGAGAACAAGGAGGAACGCGGCACCTCGCTGGACGTCCGCCTCGTCAACCGGTGGGAGAGCGGCAGGGTCCGGCGGCCGCAGGCCGTCTACCGCCGGCTGCTCGTCCAGCTCGGAGCCCCGCCGCCCAGCGAGCCGCCCCCCGCGCTCACCACACGCCGAATGCCGGGGTCTTGCCCTCCCGATGTCCCCGAACCGCACCTAGCGTCGCTGGCGACCGCTGACGACTTCGACCTGGGAGACGGTGACCCCTCGGTGCAGCGACGCGACTTCCTCCGCACGAGCTCCACGCTCGCGATCTCCGGTCTGCTGGCCGCGGTCGTCGGTGGTGGGGCCTCCGCGGGCAGCACGACGCAGGACGTCGTCGACGAGCTGCGCCAGCGCCTAGTCAGCCTCCGCAAGCTCGACGACACGCTCGGCGGAGGCGATACCTACCGCCTCTACGCGGCGGAGGCGGAGCTGACCGGCCATCTCCTGCGCGAGGGCGTGAGCCGGGAGGTCGTACAGCGCGACCTCCTCGCGCTGCATGCGGAGCAGTCCCAGCAAGCAGGCTGGGCTGCGTTCGACGCGGGATGGCACAGCGACGCACGCGACCACTACCGGCGCAGCCACGCCGCGGCGACGGAGGCCGGCGACGCCGGTCTCGCCGGCAACGCCCTGGCCTTCCACGCTTACCAGCTCATCGGCCTCGGCCAACCCGCCCGGAAGATCTCGGAGAAGTCCGTGCACGCGGCGGAGCAGCCGGGCGTCGACCCCGGAGTCCGCGCGCTGCTCCTCTCCCGCGCCGCTTGGACCTTCGCCCTCGACGGCGACGCGGACGCCACCGCCCGCTGCCTCGGCCGCGCGGAAGATGCCCTCGCGCTCGCCAACGGCCAGACCCCGGACTACGCGGCCTGGATCGACGAGACCGAACTCGCGATCATGACCGGCCGCTGCTGGAGCGAACTCCGCCGCCCGCTGCGCGCGGTCCCTGTCCTGGAGTCAGCCCTCGCCCACTACAGCGACGCCCACTCACGCGACAAGGCACTCTACTCGTCCTGGCTCGCCGACTCCTACATCGACGCCGGCGAAATCGAGCAGGCGGCGACAGTCGTCGAATCGAGTCTCACGGTGATGGGCGACGTGTCGTCGGTCAGGCCACGTGAGCGTCTGGTGCAGGTCGCCGGCCGACTCGCCGAGCACGGCGACCTACCCGTCGTCCGCGACCTTCTTGGCCGTCACGCGCTGAACCCACTCGACGTACGACGCTGACGCTCGCGCCAATGGAACAGCCGTCACCTCCGGGTTCTGCCACTCGTGGTGCTCGATGAGATGCGCTTCCAGCTCGTCATACCGAGCGGCGGTGGTCTTGAACGAGACCACCCACTCTTCCCCCTGACCGAACTCGCCGTCGTGCCAGAAGGCGGACGCCACCGGTCCGGCCATCTGAACTCCCGCGGCGAGCCCCGCCTCGGTCGCAGACTTGGCGAGTCGCAGTCCAGCCTCGCGGGTCGGAGTAGCAGTCGAGACAGTCAGCACCTCAGTCACAGAACCAGCCTACGACCAAAGCCTCGCCCTGGTGATGTAGGCGCAGGTACCTGGGGACGATGTAGCCAGCTGCCACAAGCCGCCACGTGGGTTCCAGTCAGCGGGCAGGTCGAGCAATGAACGGCACTAGTCTTGAGCGCCGTCCAGAAAAGCCGAGCTTAGCGACCCGTATCGTGTCGGCGCATCTATCCTCAACGGGTGACCCGGATTGCGCACGATGACTCCGTCGACGATTACCGTCGTCCCTGTACGCATCCACTCATGTGATCGATCAATATCTTCGAGTCCCAAGCGAACTCGAATCTCCGCGGGCCGACCGTTTCGTGTGGTCTGCACAGCTACCTCGCCAAAACGATCCGGTGGCACATGTCGGACCTCGACAATCGGGCCAGTAACACTCTGAGGCGGATCGCGTCTTGTCGCCTTCAATAGTTGAGCAGCCTGGTCCAGCAACTCCACGCTCGCAGGCGGAATAGATACCGTCACTGGCACGTCGCTGGTCGTGCGAACTGCGGTCGCCCAGATGAACGTAGCTTCAAACTCGGCGACGGCCGGCTGGGCCACTATTCGAGATAGCGCGGTAACAAACTCACGACTAACTCCCGCAACTACAAGGCTCGGCACGTCGCTTTGTCGAGGCTGCCTAGCAGGCTCAACAATAACACGATTGACTGCGTTAAGCGCCTGCGCAAAAGTGCGCATCACACGCCGCTCCGGAGACTCCGGCGCCGCTCTATGCCCCTCAATCCCGGTGATTTCCAGATCACTGGCCGTGCTCGTCGGCTCGAATGGAAGCGGCATTAGCACTGGGATCGCATAGGAACGGTCAATTGTATGCCCCAGGCGCGCTTGCTTGACTAGCGCGTCCCCGATCTTCGAGAAGTTCCCATCGATTTGAGCCCTAGCCCGCTGAGCAGTCGTTGCACTGGACCTAAGCATCTCCTTGGCCGAAGCCACTAACGTTGCACCAGCATCCAATGGAATAGAGCCGGAGATGACGAGATCATTAGCGGCCCTCAGATGGGTAACGTCTGTGTACTGGTTCTCAATGTTGGACGCAACTTCGAGCGGATCCCTCCGCTCGTGGATCGCAATTCTTTCAACAACGCTCCGCCATGCACGATCACCTCGCTTGATCTCCCCCATTGGTACAGCAATTACGTCGACCTCGCCGGGGTTCGAGGACCGCCAAAGCGACCCGACGGGCCCTTCCGACTCACGGACCCACCCTTGCTGATCAAGGTAGGCGACTACGGAGCGGGCGAATCGAACCGGAGTACTCATGCCGCCCCCCCTGTAAAGGATTCGAGCATGTCGCGATGCCAGATCGTCAAGGTTTCAGCTGTCAAACGCTGACTCTTCGGGACATCAATTCGGGCACCCAGGTCGACCGGCGAGATCCGCGTCCAAAAGGCGGCGGCTCGGCAAGTTGTCCCGTTCTTATCATGTGAAAGCCAGGCCGCTGGATTCTTGTTGACAATCACAAGAACGAAGTAGACAGGCAGTAGCGCATCCGACCACTTGCGGATCCAAGCAGGATCAAGTTCCCAGCTAGCACTGCGACCGCCGATCGTCAGCGAGCTCGTGCACTTCACCTGCACACCCACACTCGCCTCCTTGAACTTGACGTCACCGTCGATCGCCTGTACGTCCTCGTCTGGTGAAGTCTCCGTGAAACCCACCCCCGCCTGCGCACAGATGCCCCGGACGTAGGCCACTCCGAAGCGCGCCTTCTGCCCGTTGGCGTCAAGTGACGCACACAGCCCCGACAGTTCCGGTAGGTCAGGCTCGCTGGCCGAGGCCGGTTGGGGATGGGACACGGCGCACACTGTAGGGCTAGCGGGCCCTCCGTCATGAGGAGCGAGACCGGGCGAGTCACAGGCAACCTCCGCACCTTCACCGTCGCGCGCCCACAACAGTAGACGCCTAGCGCGCGTCCTGATGATCTTGTCGCCACCGCCCGTAGATGACGGGTTGCGATGATGCTCAAGTAGCGGATGGCGCGCGAGTGGCTGCTACTCCCTCCTGGTGGGTGGACGCTTGGGCATCCGACCTCCGAGACTCCTGGCCGCTCGTTGATCAGCCTCCGATACCCAGGCTGAGTAGGTCTTTAGGGTGGTCGTGCCGCCCCCGCCGTGACCAAGCCGGCCTGCAACCGTCCTCGGGTCGACGCCCGCGGCGATGAGCTCGGTGGCCGAGTAGTGACGGAGGCGGTGAAACGTCGTCGCGATCCCGAGCCGCACTGCCAAGCGGTCGTACCGCTGCGTCACGCTGTCCGGGATCGGGGAGGTCGAGCTGTCGGGCGAGCCGGAGAACAGGAAGGCGTCGGCGGGCAGATTGAGCCCGAGGGACCTTGCACGGGTGCGGGCGCGGTCGACGTGCTCGCGCAGAATCTCTGCCGTCTCGGCGTCGAGCGCGACCCGCCGCTGCTGGTGGGTCTTCAGCTCCGCCTCGACGAGCACCCCGTGTTCCTTGCGGATCGCCCGGCGCAGCCACAGCGTCTCGCGGCCCTCGTCTAGGTCCACCGAGTGCAGGCGGAGTGCGCACAGCTCGCCTCGACGGGCGCCCGTCGTCATCGCCGTCCAGACCAGCGCGCCCCAGTCCGGGTCCTTCCAGGACTCCTCGACGATCCGGGCCGCCTCGCGCGGTGATGGCGGTTGCGGGTTCGGCCGCGGCGCGGGCGGCGGGGAGGCCATCGTGACCGGGTTGATCCCCACCCACCGCCACCGCACGGCCCGCTCGAACGCGCCGGAGAGCAGGAAGTGGACGTGGCGGACCACCGACGCGCCCAGGGGGCGGCAGACGTGCGGGCGGGCGCAGCGGCGGTCGCACGCGTGCTCGTGACGGCTCCAGTGCTGCGGGCCGCGCTTGCCGTTGCAGTGCAGCCGGCACCGGCGGAGCTCGGCGTACAGAGCGTCCAGGATCTCGGCGTCGAGCGCGCCGACCTTCACGTGCCCGATGAACGGGGAGACGTGGTTGCGCATGTAGCTGCGGTAGATCGTGAGGGTGTTGGGGGCGCCGTCGAACTGGTCGAGGTAGCGGGTGAGCAGCTGGTCGACCGTCGCGGACGTGCGCGGGTTCCGCTTCTCCGCGATCTCGTGCAGGAACCGGTCCAGGGTGCGCTTCGCCTCGCGCTTGGCGTCGGGGCCGGGCGGGATGATGGCCACCAGGTCGTGCCGCTGCCCCGTCACCGGGTCGACGCCGGCGTAGGCGCGCACCCTCAGCGCGCCGCTACGGAGAGTGCCGATATTGCCTCTCGCGCGGGCCTTGCCGACCGCTGGACGCCCTGCCATGTCGCCAATTGTCCCGCGGTTCGCGGCACATCCCGTGGCACGAGTGTCGCAAAGACGATCTTGTCGGTGAAGAAGCTGCTGGTCAGACCTGGAGCCGGAGGTCGGGATCGAACCGACGACCTTTCGCTTACAAGGCGAGTGCTCTACCACTGAGCTACACCGGCCGGTGTGTCGATCCTAGAGCGTCCGGGCCGGGTCGGCCGTGACGGCCCGGGCCAGGCGCTCGATGGCGGGGGCGGCGGCGCGGAGGAGGGCTTCGTCGTCACCGGAGAGCAGGTCGGCGAGGATGGCGGCCCAGGCCTTCTCCAGCATCTCCCGGTGCCGCACCGCGTCGGGGCTGTGCCACAGGAGCGTACGGCGCTGGTCGTCGGGATCGGTGGTGCGGTCGACCAGGCCGCGGGCGACGAGGCCGCGGACGGACGTGCTGACGTTGCTGGTCTGCAGGCGCAGGGCGCGGGCGACCTCGGAGACCGAGGACCCCGGACGGGCCCCGATCTGCTGCAGCACCTCCGACTCCGACGGCGGCAGGACGTCGAGACCCACCTGCGCGACGCCGCGGCGGTGCAGGGACCGGGACAGCACGTGGACGGCGGTGGCGATGGTCCGGAGCTCCGAGTCGGTCACATCCGGCAGGCTACGCGACTATTTTATATCTAACGTCATAACTATGCCTCGTGCCGAGAAGCTCTGGATCACCGTCCTCGCCCTGCTGACGTCGATCGCGCCGCTCGCCACGGACATGTACCTGCCCGCACTCCCCCACGTCGTCGACGACCTCGGCACGACCGCGTCGGGGGTGCAGCTGACGCTCACCGCGTTCCTGGTGGGGCTCGCGGTCGGGCAGCTCGTCATCGGCCCACTGTCCGACGCGCGCGGGCGGCGGCCGCTGCTCCTGATCGGCGCCTCGGTGTGCACGCTGGCCGGGGTCGCGGTGGCGTTCGCGCCGAGCATCGAGTTCATGGTGGGTGCGCGGTTCGTCCAGGGCTTCGCGGGAGCGGCGGGCATCGTGCTGGCGCGCGCGGTGATCGTCGACCGGACCTCGGGTCGCCGCACCGCCCAGCTGTTCACGCTGATGATGGCGATCAACGGGGTCGCCCCGGTCGTCGCGCCACTGATCGGCAGCGGACTGGTCGAGTCGATCGGCTGGCGCGGGATCTTCGGCGTACTGGCCGGGCTCGCCGTGCTGATGGTGGTCGGCGTGCTGGTGGCGGTTCCCGAGTCGCTGCCCGTGGAGCGCCGTCGCAGCGGCGGTCTGCGCCGCACCGCCGCCGACATCGCCTCGGTCCTGCGCCGCGGCCCCTACCTCGCCTGGACCCTGGTGCTCGGCCTGTCGTTCAGCACCATGTTCGCCTACATCTCCGGGTCGTCGTTCGTGCTGCAGGACGTGCTGGGCCTCTCGACGACCGGGTACGCAGCGGCGTTCGCGGCGAACGCGGGGGGCCTGGTCCTCGCCTCCCTGCTCGGCGCGCGCTGGGACGCCGACCCGCGACTCAAGGCCACGATCGGCGTCGCGGTACTCGTCACGGCCGCCGCGGCGCTGCTGGTGGTGGTGACGCTGGCCGGCGCCCCGACCTGGCCGGTGCTGGCGCTGCTGTTCCTGACCGTGGCGAGCCTGGGACTGATCATGGGCAACGCGACCGCGCTGGCCACGAACCACGTCCGTGACGTCGCCGGCACCGGGTCGGCCCTGCTCGGGGCCCTCCAGTTCGGGCTGGGTGCCGCCGTGTCGCCGCTCGTCGGATCGAGCGCGGCGGCGATGGCCGTGGTGATGCTCGCCACAGCGGGTCTCGCCGTGATCGCCCTGCTCACGGCGCGTCGGCTCGATCCCGCGGACGCCGTGACGACGCCCGCCGCAGCCGTCGTCTGACGGCCCCTACCCTGGCGTCCATGCCCCGCACGACCCTCGCCGTCACGAGCGGCTGAGCATGTCCGACCAGCCCCCCCGCTTCACCCGGCGCGTCCGCAGCAAGCTCCGCAAGGAGGCCCACGACCTGCTGCAACCCGGGCCGCCCAGCATGCAGCTGCTGTGGCCGATCGGGCCCCAGGTACCCGACGACGCCCGGGTGCAGGAGGTGCTCGACCTCTGTATGCGCGTGGGCGAGGTGCTGCTGTCCAGCGGCGAGAGCGTCGACGAGACGACGGGTGTCATGCTGCGCCTGGCGGCGGCGGCGGGCCTCTCGGCGGTCGACGTGGACATCACGTTCACCTCGATCACCATGTGCTGCCATCGCGGGATGGCCGCCGCCCCGGTGACGTCGATGCGGCTGGTGCAGTACCGCTCGCTCGACCTCACGCGGCTGATCGCCGTCGGGAGGATCATCGAGCGCGTCGAGAGCGGCTCGGTCGACGTGCGCACCGCGGCGATCGAGCTGTCCGAGGCCGTCCGCTCGCGGCACCCGTACCCGCGATGGGTGGCCACGGTCGGGTGGGCCGGGCTGGCCGCGTCGATCGCGGTGCTCCTCGGCGGCGGCTGGATCACCGGCCTCTACGCGTTCGCCGTCACCGCCGCGATCGACCGGATCGGGCGGCTGCTCAACCGCCGCGGACTGCCCGCGTTCTTCCAGCAGGTCGTCGGCGGGGCGCTCGCCACGGGCGCGACGGTGACCCTGTTCGGCGTCGGCGCGTTCCCGCCGGGCACCCGGCCGTCGCTCGTCATCGCCGCGACGATCACGGTGCTGTTGTCCGGCCTGTCGGTCGTCGGCACCGTGCAGGACGCGATCACCGGCAACTACGTCACCTCGGCGGGCCGGGCGATGGAGATCCTCCTGCTCTCCGCCGGTCTGCTGGTCGGGGTCGTGATGGGCCTGCGCGTCGGGCTGGAGTTCGCGCCGCCGCTGGAGGTGGCGGGCGAACTGCCGACCGGGATCGGGCGGTTCTGGCTGTCCACCGTGGCCGCAGGGGTCGCCGCCGCCTGCTACGCGCTCGCCGGCTACGCCCCCGGGCGCTCGCTGCTGGCCGCGGCGATCGCCGGCGCGGCCGGTTTCAGCAGCTACAGCCTGCTGGTGCAGGTCGCGGGCATCGGCCCGGTGGCCGCGACCGGCGCCGCCGCGATCGTCGTCGGGCTCGCCGCGGGCCTGTTCCGCCGCGGCGGCGGGGTGCCGCCACTGGTGATCACCCTGGCCGGCATCACCCCGCTGCTGCCCGGGTTCAGCGCCTACCGCGGCTTCTACCAGCTCGCCATCGAGGGCGTCTCCGACGGCCTGGTGACGATCACGCTCGCACTGGGCATCGGGCTCGCCCTCGCAGCCGGGGTGGCCCTCGGCGACTTCCTGACGCGCCCGGTCCGCCCGTCCGGACCGGCCGTCGCGGAACCCGCACCGGAGCCCGGCGCCGCGTAGGCTCACCGCCGTCGATGACCCGTACGACGAGGAGAGTCCGTGGCCGAACAGAGCGCCGAGTTCGTGGTGGTGGCCAACCGGCTGCCGGTGGACCTGGAGAAGCTCCCGGACGGCACGCAGCGGTGGAAGCGCAGCCCCGGCGGCCTGGTCACAGCGCTGGAGCCGATGCTGCGCAGCCGTGAGGGGGCGTGGGTCGGCTGGCCGGGTCTCGCCGACGCCGAGGCCGAGCCGTTCGTCGAGGACGGGCTGACGCTGCACCCGGTGATGCTCACGTCGAAGGACGTCGAGGACTACTACGAGGGTTTCTCCAACGGCACGCTGTGGCCGCTCTACCACGACGTCGTCGCACCGCCCGCGTTCCACCGGCACTGGTGGCAGGCCTACGTCCGGGTCAACAAGCGGTTCGCCGAGGCCGTCGCCGAGGTGGCCGCGCCGAACGCCACGGTCTGGATCCAGGACTACCAGCTCCAGCTCCTCCCCGCGGAGCTACGCGTGCTGCGCCCCGACCTGCGCATCGGCTTCTTCCTGCACATCCCGTTCCCACCCACGGAGCTCTACCAGCAGCTGCCGTGGCGCAAGGAGATCGTCGAGGGGCTGCTCGGCGCCGACCTCGTCGGCTTCCACACCCCCGGCGGCGTCCGCAACTTCCGCTGGCTCGCCACCCGCTTCACCGACGCCAAGCCGGGCGCGCGCAACGAGGTCAGCTACGACGGGCGCACCGTCAAGCTCGGCGCGTTCCCGATCTCCATCGACTCCGCGCAGCTCGACGAGCTCTCCCGCACCCCGGAGGTGCAGCAGCGCGCGAAGGAGATCCGCAACGACCTGGGCAACCCGGAGCGCGTCATCCTCGGCGTCGACCGCCTCGACTACACCAAGGGCATCGACGTCCGGCTCCGGGCGTTCGAGGAGCTGCTGCAGGAGGACCGCGCCGGCGACACCGTGATGATCCAGCTCGCCACACCCAGCCGCGAGCGCGTCGAGCACTACCAGACGATGCGCGCGGGCATCGAGCAGTCGGTGGGCCGGATCAACGGCACGTTCGCGCGCGTCGGGCACCCGGTGCTGCACTACCTGCACCAGGCGCTGCCCCGCGACGAGCTCGCCGCGTTCTTCGTCGCCGCCGACGTCATGCTGGTCACGCCCCTGCGCGACGGTATGAACCTCGTCGCCAAGGAGTACGTGGCCTGCCGCAGCGACCTCGGCGGCGTGCTCGTGCTCTCGGAGTTCGCCGGCGCCGCGATCGAGCTCAAGGAGTCGGTGCTGGTCAACCCGCACGACACCGACGGAGTCAAGAACGCGCTGCACCAGGCGTTGACGATGCCGGCGGCGGAGTCGCGCAAGCGGATGAAGTCGCTGCGCCGCCAGGTGCTCTCGAACGACGTCGACCGCTGGGCCCGCTCCTTCCTCGACGCGCTGGGGCTGCCGTCGTGACCGACCTCGACGCCGCGATCCGCGAGATCGCTTCGGCGAGAACGCTGCTCGTCGCCCTCGACTTCGACGGCGTGCTCGCCCCCCTCGTCGACGTGCCGTCGGAGTCGCGACCGCTGCCGGAGTCGGCCGCAGCGCTCGGCTCGCTCGCGACGCTGCCCGGCACCGTCGTGGCGCTGGTCTCCGGACGCGGGCTGGCCGACCTCGCCGCCACCTCCGGCTTCGGCACGCCGATCCGGCTGGTCGGCAGCCACGGCGGGGAGTTCGACGACGGCGGCGCCGTCCTCGACGACGACCAGCGCGCCCTGCTCGACGCCCTGACCGCCGAGGTCACCGCGCTCGTCGACGGCGAGCCGGGCGTGAAGCTCGAGCACAAGCCCGCGGGGATCGCGGTGCACGTGCGGGGCACCGGGCCCGAGGTCGGTCCGCGGGTGCTCGACGCCGTGCGCACCGGCCCCGCCGCCCGCCCCGGCGTCGACGCCACCCCGGGCAAGGACGTGCTCGACCTCGCCGTACTACAGGTGAACAAGGGCATGGCCGTCGACGTGCTGCGCGAGCGCGTGGGCGCCGACGCGGTGCTCTTCGCGGGCGACGACGTCACCGACGAGACCGCGTTCGCCCGGCTGGGCCCCGGCGACGTCGGGGTGAAGGTCGGCGACGGCGACACCGTGGCCGGTCACCGGGTCGCGGGCCCGCCCGACGTCGCCCGGGTGCTGGAACTGCTGCTCGCCACCCGTTCGCAGGCCTAGCTACCAGCCGGGGAACCAGCGCTCCGCGCGCGGCGCCGCCCCGGTGGTACCGACGATCAGCTCGGTGGGCAGCAGGACGGTGCGGGGTCGGTTGCGGTCGCCGCGGTCGAGCAGCAGCTCACCGGCCGCCCGCCCCTTCTCCAGGACGGGCTGGCGGACCGTCGTCAGCCCGGCGCGCAGGCCCTCCGGGACGCCGTCGAAGCCCGTGACCGTGAGGTCCTCGGGCACGCTCAGCCCGCGCTCGGCGGCGTGGCGCAGCGCGCCGAGGGCGAGGATGTCGGACGTGCAGGCGATCGCGGTGATCTCCGGGTGGGCGGCGAGGAGCTCCGCTGCGGCCGACTGTCCCGCGTCGACGCTGTGGGCGAACCGCTCGTGCACGGGGACGCCCGCCCAGTCGATCCCGGCCTCGGCGAGCCCGTCCCGCAGGCCGCCGAGCCTGTTGCGCTGTACCGGGTAGGTCGAGCCGTTCTGCCGGTCGTCGTCGGCCGGGCCGTCGTATCGCCCGGTGCCCAGGCGCATGCAGAGCACCCCGATGCGCCGGTGGCCCAGCCCGGTGAGGTGGCGGGCGAGGTCGAGCATCGCGGCGCGGTCGTCGATGCCCACCCGGTCGACACCCTCGACGTGCAGCGGCTGGTCGCACACCACGGTGGGCACCGGACGCTCCAGCACGGCCTTGAAGTGCGGGTCGTCCTCGCGCACCGAGTAGACGACGAAGCCGTCGACGCCCGCCTGGTGCACCGCGGTGACGTCGGCGAGTTCGGGACTGACCGGCACCAGCAGCAGCCCGGACCCCGCCCGCTCGCAGGCCAGCGCCAGCCCCTCCAGGAAGCCGGTGGCCGCCGGGTCGCGGAACGCGTAGGACAGCGCCTCGGTGAGCAGCAGCCCCACCGCGCCCGCGCGGCGCGTCCGCAGGGACCGGGCGACGGGGTCGGGCCCGGGGTAGCCGAGCCGCCGGGCCGCCTCCAGTACCCGCGCCCGCAACGGGGCGGAGAGCTGGTCGGGGCGGTTGTAGGCGTTGGAGACGGTGGTGCGGGACACGCCGAGCTCGGCGGCCAGGGACGCGAGCGTCGCCGGGCGCCGTACGTCACGGGATCCGCGCATCGGGGCAACCGTAACGGTTCAGACGCGGGGTCGAAAGCCCGGCGGCCCCGCACCCGCACCACACGCTAGAGTGAATCGACAACGGTTATCGCTACTGCACGGGAGTTCGTCGCATGCGACTGCGTCCACTGGCCGGGGCGGCCACCGCCCTCGCCGCCCTCACGCTGACCGCCTGCGGCTCGGGCGGGGCACCCACACCCGCCGCCGCCGACGACGGCACGCTCACCGTCGTCGCGTCGACGAACGTCTACGGCAGCATCGCGGAGGCCGTCGGGGGCGCCGCGGTCACGGTCACCTCGCTGATCAGCGACCCCGCCGCCGACCCGCACTCCTACGAGAGCACCCCCGCCGACGCCGCCACCGTCGCGGGCGGCGACGTCGTCGTCTACAACGGCGGCGGGTACGACGAGTTCATGCCGCAGCTGCTGGAGTCCGCGGGCGGCGAGCGGACCGTCATCGACGTCGCGGAGCTCTCCGGGCTGGTCCCCGCCGAGGAGGCGGGCGAGGAGCACTCGGCGGACGACGGGCACGACCACGGCGAGTTCAACGAGCACTTCTGGTACAGCCTGCCCACGATGCAGACCCTCGCCGACCGGCTGGCGCAGGAGCTCGGGGCCGCCGACCCCGCGAACGCCGCCACCTACACCGCGAACGCGCAGTCCTTCGACGCCTCGGTCGCGGGTCTCATCGAGCGGGTGGAGGCCGTCGGTGCCTCGGTGCCGGGCGGTCGCGTCGCCGTCACCGAGCCGATCCCCGGCTACCTCATCGAGACCGCGGGCCTGATCGACGCGACCCCGCCGGAGTTCTCCGAGGCCGTCGAGGAGGACACCGACCCGCCCGCGGCCGTCGTCGCCGCCACACTCGCCCTGTTCGACCCGGCCACCCCGGACCCGCTGCGCGCCCTGATCCTCAACGCCCAGACCGAGACACCCACCACCGACCAGGTGCGCCAGGCCGCGGACGCGGCGGGTGTGCCGGTCGTCGAGGTCACCGAGACGCTGCCCGAGGGCACCGACTACCTCGGCTGGATGGCCGCTCAGGTCGAGGCGCTGACCGCCGCGCTGAACCCCGTCTGATGGTCGTCACACTGGAGCGCGTGCCCGCCGTCGCCCCCGCCGTGGCCCTGCGGGGCGCGAGCGTCCGCTTCGGCGAGCGCACGCTCTGGGACGGGCTCGACCTCGACGTGGCACGCGGGGAGTTCCTCGCCGTGCTCGGCCCGAACGGCTCGGGCAAGACCACACTGATGCGGGTCCTGCTGGGACTGCTGCCGCTCTCCGGCGGTGAGGTGCGGATAGCGGGCACCGCTCCCCGCCGGGGCAACCCGACGATCGGGTACGTGCCGCAGCAGAAGGCGCTCGATCCCGACCTGCCGCTGCGCGGGCGCGATCTCGTCGGCCTCGGACTCGACGGCCACCGCCTCGGGCTCGGCCTGCGCGGGCGTCGCGAGCGCCGGGCGAAGGTCGAGGCGGCACTCGCGTCCGTCGGCGGCACCGGCTACGCCCACTCGCCGGTCGGGCGCCTCTCCGGCGGCGAGCAGCAGCGCCTGCGCGTCGCCCAGGCCCTCGTCGGCGACCCCGACGTGCTGCTGTGCGACGAACCGCTGCTCTCGCTCGACCTCGCCCACCAGCGCACCGTCACCGACCTGATCGACGCCCGGCGCCGCGACCACGACACCGCGGTCCTGTTCGTCACCCACGAGATCAACCCGGTGCTGCCGCTCGTCGACCGGGTCCTCTACCTCGTCAACGGGAAGTTCCGGATCGGGCCGCCGTCGGAGGTGATGACGTCGACGGTGCTCTCCGAGCTGTACGGCACCGACGTCGACGTGCTGCGGGTGCGCGACCGGCTCGTCGTGGTCGGTGCCGACGGCCGCAACGGGGTGCACCACTGATGGACCGGCTGTTCAGCTTCGAGGGCATCGGCCAGCTGCTGACGTTCGACTTCGTGCAGAACGCGCTGATCGCCTGCGCGGTGCTCGGGATCGTCGCGGGCGCACTCGCCCCGCTGATCGTCTCCCGCGGCATGGCGTTCGCCGTGCACGGCACCGCGGAGCTCGCGTTCACCGGCGGCGCCGCGGCCCTGCTGATCGGCGTCGGCGTCGGGATCGGGGCGGTCGTGGGGGCCGTCGTCGCGGGGCTGGTGTTCGGCATCCTCGGGCTGCGGCAACGCGAGCGCGACTCCGTGATCGGGGTGGTGCTCGCGTTCGGGCTCGGCCTCGGAGTGCTGATGCTCTCGCTCTACAGCGGACGGGCGTCCAACAAGTTCGGACTGCTCACGGGGTCGATCGTGTCGGTCAACAGTGCCGACCTGATCGTGCTCGCGGTCGTCGCCGTCGTCGTGATCGCGGTGCTCGCGGTGCTCTACCGCCCGCTGCTGTTCGCCAGCACCGACCCGGACGTCGCCGTCGCGCGCGGGGTGCCGGTACGGGCTCTGTCGCTGGTGTTCGCGGTGCTCGTCGGGCTCGTCACGGCCCTCGCGGTGCCGATCGTCGGGGCGATCCTGGTGCTGTCGGTGATGATCGCGCCGGGCGCGGCGGCCGCGCGCGTCACCGCGAGCCCGTTGGCCGCCACGGTGATCGCGGTGCTGTTCGCCGAGATCGCGCTGGTGGGCGGAGCACTGCTGTCACTGGCCCCCGGGCTGCCGGTGTCGGGCTACGTCGCCGCGATCTCGTTCGTCCTCTACGTCGGCTGCCGGGTGGTGGCCCGCCTGCGCGGGCGGGCCACCGTCGTCGCCGCCTAAGGCTCAGCGCAGGCGCGCCCGGCGCTGGCGCGCGATCTCGGCGAGCACCACACCGGCCGCCACCGAGGCGTTCAGGCTCTCGACCGGGCCGGCCATCGGGATCGAGACCGTGAGGTCGCACGTCTGCTTGACCAGCCGGCTCAGACCCTTGCCCTCCGACCCGATCACGATCACGACCGGGTCGGTGGCGAGCTCGAACTCGTCGAGGGTGACGTCACCGTCGGCGGCGAGTCCCGCGACCATCAGCCCCGCGCTCGCGTACTCCTGCAGCGTGCGGGTGAGGTTCGTGGCCCGGGCCACCGGCACGCGCGCCGCCGTGCCCGCCGAGGTGCGCCAGGCGACGGCCGTCATGCCGGCGGCGCGGCGCTGCGGCACGACCACACCGTTGCCCCCGAACGCGCCGACCGAGCGCACGACGGCACCGAGGTTGCGCGGGTCGGTGACGCCGTCGAGCGCGACGACCAGGCCGGGCTCGCCGCTGTCGGCCGCGATCTCCAGCAGCTCGTCGGGGTGGGCGTAGGCGTACGGCGGCACCTGCAGGGCGAGGCCCTGGTGCAGCGCGCCGCCCGCCATCTTGTCCATGTCGCCCTTGGCGACCTCGAGGATCGAGATGCCCATGTCGGCGGCGAGGTGCAGGGCCTCGCGCACCCGTTCGTCTGTGGTGCCACCGATGACGACCTGCAGCGCGGTGGCCGGGACCCCGGCGCGCAGGCACTCGACGACGGGGTTGCGGCCGAGCACCGTCTCCGGCGTCT
This sequence comes from Pseudonocardia abyssalis, assembly GCF_019263705.2. Taxonomy (NCBI): domain Bacteria; kingdom Bacillati; phylum Actinomycetota; class Actinomycetes; order Pseudonocardiales; family Pseudonocardiaceae; genus Pseudonocardia; species Pseudonocardia abyssalis. Next base: position 5,304,026 of record NZ_JADQDK010000001.1, on the reverse strand, counting down.
CGCCGTCACCCGCACGACGGCGGTTGGCGGTGGTACCCGGCTTGCCGTGGTTGGCCGCCGAGCGCTCCGCGAGCTTGGCCCGGCGCGCCGCGGGGTGGTGGGGACGCTCCTCCTTGGGCGGGGTCGGTCCCTTGCCCTGGAGCTGCTTGCGCCGCTGACCGCCGGAACCGACGACCATCCCCTTCTTCGTGCCGTCCTTGCGCATCGCACCGCGACGCTGGGAGTTGCCGGCCATCTAGTTCTCTTCTTCCTCAAGCATCTTTGAGCGTCCAGGTGGGTCCGTCGGGGCCGTCCTCCACGGACACCCCGGCGGCGGTGAGACGGGCGCGCACGTCATCCGCTGTGGCGAAGTCGCGGTCGGCCCGCGCCTTCGTGCGCTGCGCGAGCAGCCCGTCGACCAGTGCGGTGAGCGCGGACGCGGTGGCGTCGTCGGCTCCGGAGCCCGCGAGCCAGCGGGGGTCGAGCGGGTCGAGGCCCAGCACGGCGGTCATCGCGCGCACCGACTCCGCGGCGGCCGTGGCGCCGGCGCGGTCGCCCGCGTCGAGTGCGGTGTTGCCCTCGCGCACGGTGTTGTGGACGGCCGCGAGCGCGCCGGGCGTGCCGAGGTCGTCGTCGAGCGCCGCACCGAACGCCGCGGTCGGTGCGCCGACGTCGGGCAGCCCGACCCGCTCGCGCACCCGGTGCACGAACGACTCGATCCGCCGGTAGGCCGCGACGGCCTCCTGCAGCGCCGCGTCGGAGAACTCGATCGAGGACCGGTAGTGCGGCCCGACGAGGTAGTAGCGCAGCTCGACGCCGCGGACCCTGCGCAGCAGGACCTCGATGCCGAGCGTGTTGCCCAGGGACTTCGACATCTTCTCACCGCCCATGGTGACCCAGGCGTTGTGCAGCCAGTAGCGGGCGAACGGGTCGCCCGCCGCGTGGCTCTGCGCGAGCTCGTTCTCGTGGTGCGGGAACACCAGGTCGAGCCCGCCGCCGTGGATGTCGAACTCCGCACCCAGGTACGTCGTGGCCATCGCCGAGCACTCCAGGTGCCAGCCCGGACGGCCGGCGCCCCACGGGGTCGGCCAGCTCGGCTCGCCCGGCTTGGCCGCCTTCCACAGCGCGAAGTCGACGGCGTCGCGCTTGTCGCCGCACTCCACCTCGCCCTGCTCGACCTCGTCGACGCGCTGGCCGGACAGCGCCCCGTACTCCGGGAAGGAGCGCACCGCGAAGTAGACGTCGCCGCCCGCAGGGTAGGCGTGCCCGGCGTCGATCAGCCGCTGCATCAGCTCGATCATCTGCGGCACGTGACCGGTGGCCCGCGGCTCGAGCGACGCGGGCAGGCAGCCGAGCGCGTCGTAGGCGGCCTGGAAGGCGCGCTCGTGCGTGGCGGCCCACTCCCACCAGGGGCGACCGTGGTCGGCGGCCTTGGTGAGGATCTTGTCGTCGATGTCGGTGACGTTGCGGACGAGCGTGACGTCGAGCCCGGAATGGGCGAGCCAGCGCCGGAGCACGTCGTAGTTCAGCCCGCTGCGGACGTGCCCGATGTGCGGCAGGCCCTGCACGGTGGCCCCACAGACGTAGATCGACGCAGCCCCGGGACGCACGGGGACGAAGTCCCGCTGCTCTCGTGTGGCGGTGTCGAACAGGCGCAGGGTCACACGGTCCAGAGTACGGACCCCCTCCGTCCCGGCTCCTAGCAGGGGACATCCGCTTTGTCCACGACGGGGCCCGCGCGCTGCGTCACGCTGCACCCATGACCGATCTCTACCCCCGCCTCGTCGTGGCGGACGCCGACAGCGCACTGGCCTTCTACTCCGCAGCCCTCGACGGGGAGGTGACCGAGCGCTTCACCGGACCCGACGGGAAGGTCCAGCACGCGATGGTCGCCGTGGACGGCGTCAGGTTCGCGGTGAAGGACGCCGACGACACCGATCCCGCCCCGCGGCCCGGCTCCGTGCCGGTGATCATCGCGCTCTACGTCGACGACCCGGACGCGGTGGCCGACCGCATGGTCGCCCACGGCGCGACGGTGCTCTTCCCGGTGGCCGACCACGACTACGGCGAGCGAGGCGGCCGCCTCGCCGACCCGTACGGCCACCTGTGGATGGTCGCCCGCCCCCTCTGACGCCGAGTTTGCGGTCGGAGCTCGGTGTCTTTGCCGACCAGCAGGACAAGACACCGTGCGCGAACGGCAAACTCGCGGTCAGGGGCGCAGGAGAAGGGCCGTGGCCACGGCCGCGATGCCCTCGCCGCGGCCCGTCAGGCCCAGGCCGTCGGTGGTCGTGCCGGAGACCGCGACCGGGCCGCCCACCGCGTCGGAGAGCACCTGCTGGGCCTCGGCGCGGCGGGTGCCGATCTTCGGGGTGTTGCCGATCACCTGCACCGCGGCGTTGCCGACGGTCCAGCCGTCGGCCTCGACGAGCCGGCGCACCTCGGCCAGCAGCGTCACCCCGCTCGCCCCCGACCACTCGGGACGGCCGGTGCCGAACACCGCACCCAGGTCCCCGAGCCCGGCGGCGGAGAGCAGCGCGTCGCACAGGGCGTGGGCGGCGACGTCACCGTCGGAGTGGCCCGCGCAGCCGTCGACGCCGGGCCAGAGCAGTCCGGCCACCCAGCAGGGGCGGCCCGCCTCCACCGGGTGCACGTCGGTGCCGATGCCGACCCTCACGAGCGGATCGCCCGCTCGGCGAGGGCGCGGTCCCAGTCGTCGTGGACGGCGAAGGCGAGCGGGTGTCCGGGCACGGTGTGCACGCTCTCACCCGCACCGGTCCAGGCCCGCACCGGATCGTGCTGCGCGACGTCGAGCACGGCGCGCAGCAGCGACCCGTCGAAGCCCTGGGACCCGTCGAAGCCCTGGGGCGTCTGCACGACCCGCAGGGTGGACCGGTCCGGGGTGGCGTGCAGCAGACCGCCCGCGTCGACCTCCTTGACGGTGTCGACCAGCGGCAGCACCGGCACCACGACCCGGTGGCCCGCGCACACCGCATCCACGACGGACCGCGCCGTCGCCACCGGAACGAGTGGGCGGGCGGCATCGTGGACGAGCACGCAGGAACCGTGCGTCATCAGGCCGTCACCAACGGCGCCACCCGGTCGTTGACCGGCGTGTGCCCACCGACCACCTGCGCAGAGAGCAGCGACCGAGCCGTGGACGGCTACGGGCAGCCCTGCGCACGCGACGTCCACATCGGACATGCGCGACGGTGGAACCAGGAGATGGACACGCCGGATCCCCGGAACGGCCAACATCGCCTGCACGGAACGCACCACGAGTGGTACGCCTCCGAGCAGACTGCCGGCGTCCGGGGACGGCGCGACGACCACGACCGCGTGTACGAGCACGCGGTGCGGGATCAGGCGTTGGCGGTGGCGAGAACCTCGTCGAGGAGAACCTCGGCGCGCTCCTCGTCGGTGCCCTCGGCCAGGGCCAGCTCGCTGACGAGGATCTGCCGGGCCTTGGCCAGCATGCGCTTCTCGCCCGCGGACAGGCCACGGTCCTTCTCGCGGCGCCACAGGTCGCGGACGACCTCTGCCACCTTGTTCACGTCACCGGAGGCCAGCTTCTCGAGGTTGGCCTTGTACCGACGTGACCAGTTCGTGGGCTCTTCGGTGTGCGGTGCACGAAGCACCTCGAACACCTTGTCGAGACCCTCTTGGCCCACCACGTCACGAACGCCGACGACCTCGGCGTTCTCGGCGGGAACACGCACCGTGAGATCACCCTGGGCCACCTTCAGGACGAGGTACTTGCGCTCCTCGCCCTTGATGGTCCGGGTTTCGATGGCCTCGATGAGAGCGGCACCGTGGTGCGGGTAGACAACGGTCTCTCCGACCTTGAAAACCATGTGTCCATAGCCCCTTTCGCTGACCCCAGGTTAACACGCCCGGACCGACCCCCGCCGCTCGGGCCGCACCGTCGTCGCAGGTCAGGGGATTGACAAGGAGCGGCAAACGTGGTGGGCACAGCCGCGTCGGCGGTCCCGTGATCGCTTGACTAGGCTGCAAGCCCTGGTCGCCGGTGCGCCCGTGGCGCGACGAATCCCCGCCGGCACGGAGAGGACGAAGCAACCGTGAGCCGCACTGCGCGCACCCGCCCCGCCACCCCGTCATCGAGGTCCGGCCTGCTCGCAGGCGTGCTGATCGGAGCGCTGGCCCTCACGGGCTGCGGCGCGGGCCAGGTCGCCGGCACCGCCCAGCAGCAGGCGGCGGTGGCAGGGAACAACACGACGGTGGGGCCGATCGCCGTCCGCGACGCCGTCATCGTCTTCGCCGAGCAGCCGGTCGAGGGCGGTGCCGTGCACGCCCGCGGCAGCGACGCCCCGCTGAGCATGACGATCGTCAACGAGGGCACCGAGTCCGACCGCCTCGTCTCCGCCAGCAGCCCGTGGGCGAGCTCGGTGGAGATCACCGGCACGTCGGAGGTCCCCGCCGGCCGGTCGATCGTGGTCGAGGGCGCGGCCCCCGAGGTGCTGACGCCGACGACCGGGATCCCCACCTCCGGCACGCGGCCGACCCCGTCCGCCGCTCCGAGCTCGGCGCCCGCCTCCGAGCCGGCCGCCGCCGAGGGCACGCAGATCGTCCTCACCGGGCTGCTCGACGACATCCGCGCCGGCGTGTCCTACGACGTCGTGCTGGTGTTCGAGCGCGCCGGCGAGGTCCGCTTCCAGGCCCCCGTCGGCAGCACCGAGGAGCCGCGCGAGGACGAGCCCGCCGAGTGACGGCATGACCGGTCGCACCCGCGCCCCCCGCAGCGCCTACCGCTGCTCGGACTGCGGGCACCAGGCCGCGCAGTGGGTCGGGCGCTGCCCGTCCTGTCAGGCCTGGGGCACGCTGGAGATCACCGCCGCGGCGGCCACTCCGGCGCGTTCCCGGGTCGTCGCCGCGGGCGCCCCGAGCTCGCCCGCCCGCCGGATCGGCGACGTCGACCTCGACGTCGCACGGGCCCGGACCACCGGGGTGTCCGAGCTGGACCGCGTGCTCGGCGGCGGCATCGTCCCCGGAGCGGTGGTGCTGCTGGCCGGGGAGCCGGGCGTCGGGAAGTCGACGCTGCTGCTCGAGGTGGCGGCCAAGGCGACCGGCCGCGTGTTGTACGTCACGGGCGAGGAGTCCGCGGGGCAGGTCCGGCTGCGCGCCGAGCGCACCGGGGCCGTGCGCGACGAGCTGTACCTGGCCGCCGAGTCCGACCTGGGCGCGATCGTCGCCCACATCGACGACCTGCGCCCCGACCTGCTCATCGTCGACTCGATCCAGACCATGTCCACCGCCGACGTCGACGGCTCGCCCGGTGGCGTCACGCAGACGCGCGCGGTCACCGTGGCGCTCACCGGGCTCGCGAAGGACCGCGGGCTACCGGTCCTGCTCGTGGGACATGTCACCAAGGACGGCAACATCGCCGGGCCGCGCGTGCTGGAGCACCTCGTCGACGTCGTGCTGTCCTTCGAGGGAGACAAACACTCGACGCTGCGCATGGTGCGCGGGGTGAAGAACCGCTTCGGCCCCGCCGACGAGGTCGGCTGCTTCGAGCTGCGCGACTCCGGGATCGTCGGGCTGCCCGACCCGTCGGGGTTGTTCCTGGCGCGCTTCGGCGGTCCCCCGGTGCCGGGTACGGCCGTCACGATCGTCATGGACGGACGGCGGCCGCTGCCCGCGGAGCTGCAGGCACTCGTCACCGGGAAGGACATCCCGAGCCCGCGGCGGGCCGTCAGCGGGCTCGACAACTCCCGCGTCGCGATGCTGCTCGCCGTGCTGCAGAAGCGCGCGGGGGTGAAGCTGCACGACGCGGAGGTCTACGCGGCCACCGTCGGCGGGATGCGGGTCGTCGAGCCGGCGGCCGACCTCGCGATGGCACTGGCGATCGCGTCGGCCCGCACCGACGTCGCACTGCCGTCGGACCTCGTCGTACTCGGGGAGCTGGGGCTGGCGGGCGAGGTGCGGCGGGTCACCGGGCTCGACCGGCGCCTCGCCGAGGCCGCGCGGCTGGGCTTCACGCACGCGCTCGTGCCGCCCGACCCGGGGACCACCCCGAAGGGGATGCGGATCACCGAGGTGCACGACATCGAGTCGGTCGTGCGCACGCTGCGCTGATCCCCCGGCCCGGCGCTCTGGCATCCTGGCCGCGCATCGACAAGGGGGTGGGACCGTGGCCGACTTCCGGCACCTGGTGGACCAGGCCAGGGGCGAGGGCATGGCCATCGAGCTCTACGAGCTCGCGCTGCGCAAGGACGGCGGACACACCAGTTCCACCACCGGCTACGTCTCCTCGGCGTACGCGACGCGGCAGGTCAGGATCGTCCTCGACGGTGGCGGCGCGCTGCTGGAGCCGGGGGCGCTGCAGTACGCCAAGGGCCGGCTGAAGATCGACGTGCAGAAGGCGCAGGGGGCGGGCGGGCTGCTGCGCAGGCAGGTCGTCTCCGCAGGCACCGGTGACGCGGCCTTCGCCACCCGCTACTCCGGGCACGGCGAGGTGTGGACCGAGCCGACGCGCGGACACTTCGTCCTCGCCTCGATGGACGGCCCCGAGGACTCCCTCATCCTCGACGACGGGGCGTTCTACGCCTGCGAGGGCACCGTCGAACTCGGCCACCACACCCACCGCTCGGTGAGCGGCGTGCTCTCCGGCAACGGACTCGTGCAGCCGAAGCTCACCGGCCGTGGCGTGTTCATCGTCGAGTCGCCGGTGCCGGTCGAGGAGATCGAGGCGATCGAGATGGACGGCACGGACGAGCTGATCGTCGACGGCGACGTGATGCTGATGTACAGCGCCACGCTCACGGTGGAGCTCCGCCCGCTGGTCTCCGGCCTGCGGAACGCCGCGCGGTCGGGCGAGGGTCTGGTCTTCCGGTTCACGGGCACCGGAACCGTGTGGCTCACCCCGACGGCGCGGGTGCACTGAGACCGCTCAGGGGTTGCGCAGGAACGGCGCGGGCTGGCTGATCACGTCGTCGACGCGGGTGAGCACGCGGTACGCCCCGGCCGGCACCTCGGTGCGCGTCTCCGCGCACCCCGGTGTCGACGTGCGACCCGCCCAGCGCACCGCGAACACGACCGGCTGGCCGGGCACCAGCGTGCGCAGGTCGACCGTCGTCGGGTTGACGCAGTCGTTGCTCGACCACAGCCGGTCCACCCCGTCACCGCTCCACACGACGATCTCCTGGCGGGCGCCGTCGAGGTCGCGGACGCAGGGCTGCTCGCTGATGTTGACCACGACCAGGCGCAGCGTCGGGCGTTCCCCGACGCGGTGCTCGGGCTGATCGATCTCCGCGCCGACCGAGATCATGTCGTTCGTGCACGGCACCGGGCCCGACGGTGGGACGGGCACCGACGGCGGCACCGGGACGGCCGCGCGCGGCGTGTCGTCGGGGAGCACGATCTCCGACGTCGTGGCCGGCGGTTCGGAGGTGGCCGACTCCGCCGTGCTCGAGCCGGCCGGGGTCGGCGTCGATCCCTCCCCCGCGGTGGACGACGGACCCGTCCCCGGCGACGACGCGGGCGCCGGGGACGGGTCGGCCTGCTGGGGAGCGGTCATGGCAGCCCGTCCGGGCTGGGCGGTGGGGGTCGACGCGGGCGGGGCCAGCAGCACCGCCACGGTCCAGGCCACCGCGACCAGCGCGGCGACCGTCGACAGGATCGCCACGAACCGCCGCCTCCAGTAGACGGAGGCGGGAAGCGGACCGACCGGCTCCCACATGTCACGGAGCGTATCCGAACAGTTACCACGAGTTGCGGACCGTCGCAGCGTCGGCGCGTCGTGGGTGAACGGTAACCACCCGTCCGGCGGACCGGGTTGCCCCGGGGGTGCGCGTCACGGTTGACTCATGCCGTGATGCGCATGCTGCTCGAGGCCTTCTGGCCCAGCCGTCGCGTCATGGAGTTCGACGAGTTCTGTCGCCCGGCCGCGTAGCGCGACCGCACCCTCCCCCTCCGCCCGGTCGCCGCGTGGCCGCTTCACGTCCGCACCCACCCGACCTCCCGGAACCGGAGAACACCCATGTCCGTCACGGACGACCTCCTCGCCAACAACGCCAAGTACGCGGAGTCCTTCCAGGGCCCGCTCCCCCTGCCCCCGGCCAAGCAGATCGCCGTCCTCGCCTGCATGGACGCCCGGCTGAACGTCTACGGGATCCTCGGCCTCAACGAGGGCGAGTCGCACGTCATCCGCAACGCGGGCGGCGTCGTCACCGACGACGAGATCCGCTCGCTCGCCATCTCCCAGCGCCTGCTCGGCACGAAGGAGATCATCCTCATCCACCACACGGACTGCGGGATGCTCACCTTCACCGACGACGAGTTCAAGAAGGGCATCCAGGACGAGACCGGCCTCAAGCCCCAGTGGGCCGCCGAGTCGTTCACCGACCTGGACACCGACGTGCGGCAGTCGATCAACCGCATCAAGGCCAGCCCGTACATCCCGCACACCGACCAGGTGCGCGGCTTCGTGTTCGACGTGGCGACCGGCAAGCTGAACGAGGTGGCCTGACGGCCCCGTGCGCGGAAACGGTGGCCGGGGCCGCCGTTTCCGCGCACGACCTGCGTGGCACCATCGGCCGGTGCCACTGCCCGACCTCGTGCTCACCTGGTACCGATCCGAGGCCCGCGACCTCCCGTGGCGCCGCCCCGGCACCACGGCGTGGGGCGTGCTGGTCAGCGAGTTCATGCTCCAACAGACGCCGGTAACCCGCGTCGAGCCGATCTGGACCGACTGGATGGCGCGCTGGCCCACCCCGTCGGCCCTCGCCGCGGCATCCCGCGCCGACATCCTGCGCGCCTGGGGCAAGCTCGGCTACCCGCGGCGCGCGCTGCGCCTGCACGAGGCCGCAGCCACGATCGCCGCGGCGCACGACGACACCGTCCCGTCCGGGACAGACGACCTGGAGGCGTTGCCGGGCATCGGTTCCTACACCGCGCGTGCCGTCGTGGCGTTCGGGTACGGACGGCGCGCGCCCGTCGTCGACACCAACGTCCGGCGCGTCGTCGCCCGGGCGGTGCACGGAGCCGGTGACGCCGGACCGGCCCGGACGAAGCCCGACCTCGCCGACGTCGACGCCCTGCTCCCCCCGGACGACGCCACCGCGGCGGAGATCTCGTCCGGGCTCATGGAGCTCGGCGCGGTGGTCTGCACCGCGCGCGCCCCCCGCTGCGGGATCTGCCCCGTGCACGCCGAGTGCGCCTGGCAGGCGAACGGACGCCCGGCCTACGACGGCCCGCGCAAGCCGGTGCAGGGCTTCGCCGGCACCGACCGCCAGGTGCGGGGCAAGCTGCTCGACGTGCTGCGCGGCACGGCCCACCCGGTACCGCGCGACGCGCTGGACGCGGTGTGGCCCGACGCCCCGCAACGCGACCGCTGCCTGCACTCCCTCCTCGTCGACGGGCTGGCGGAGCAGCACGACGACGGCCGCTTCGCGCTCCCCGCCTGATCCGTGCCCCGGACCTGATCATGGCCCAGACCGTGCGCTTCCGGCTCGACCCCGACGCCGTCGCGGCGCTGCACGCGCTACGCGGCAGGCTCCCGCGCGACCTCGCCGCCGTCGACGAGCCCGCGGTCACCGTCGCCGCCGCGACGTCGGTGCCGCCTGCCGCCCGGGCGGCTCTCGACGCCGAGCTGCGGTTGCTGGTGGTGCCGTCGATCTGGCTGGCCACCCTGGGCACGGTCGCGGGCCGGCCGGACCAGCTGGTGCTCGCCGCCGTCGTCGACGCGGAGCTGCTCGCCGTGCACGCCGCCGTCCACGACGCCCTCGCAGGGCGGGTGAAGGGGCCGGTGGCGGCCCACCTGCCCGGCGCGTGGCTCCCGCACTGCGTACTCGCGACAGAGCGGCCCGCCGAGGCGTTCGCCGCGCTGCACCCGGTGGCGCCGGTGCGGGCGCGCGTCGAGGGCGTGGAGGTCAGCGGGTGAGGAACCCCTCCACCGCCGCGCGGTAGGCCTGCGGCGCGGCCGCGTGCACCAGGTGGCCGGTGCCCGGGATGCGCACGTGCCGGGCGTCGGGCAGGCGCCGCGCCATCTCCGCCATCTGCCCGGGTGGCGCGACGGACTCCGCCGCCTCGATCAGCAGCACCGGGCACCGCACCGCGTCGAGCAGCGGCCAGAACGCCGTGCGCGCCCACTCCCCGGCGACGTCCGCGGCGTGCTCGGCCGACGTGCTCAGGTACAACCCGTCCGGCCCCGCCCGGACACAGCGCGCCATGTACTCGCCGAACTCCGGGCGCGGCCACCCGAACGCCTCCCGGACGACGTCGAGCGACGGGAACGGCTGCGGCACGGCCGCGAACCAGGCGCGGGCGGCGTCGGCGTCGCGCCCGACGAAGTCGACCCCCATGTCCTCGACGACGAGCGCACGCACCAGATCGGGGCGGGCGGCGGCGAGCGCGATGCCGTGCAGCCCGCCCATCGAGTGGCCGATCACGGTCGTCGGCCCCGCGAGCACCCCCGCCGCGTCGGCCGCCATCCGCTCGACGGTCCACGGACCGCGTGCTCCGGAGCGCCCGTGCCCGCGGGCGTCGAGGCCGAGCACCCGGCCGTGCGCGGTGAGCCAGCGCGCCACCGGTTCCCAGGTGTCCGCGCATCCCATCAGGCCGTGCAGCAGCAGGATGGGCGGACCCTCGCCGCCGAACTCGCGGACCGCGAGATCCACGTGTTCGCCGTCTCGCGAACTGGGGTCGACCGGCATACCGGACAACATCTCACCCCACGAAGGACTCCCGCGGGCCCGCACCGTTCGAGCACCGGGGCGACGAGCACGGCGCTAGGCGGTGCTGTTGACGGGACCCGCGGCCGGGCATCGCGATCGGGCCGCTCATCACGTCGCGCGCGACCCGACGACATCCAGCCGGCGCTCTCCACATGAACACCTGACGTGCAGCTGCGGCATGCTGGGGGGTATGGACGAGCACGTGCGTGCCGCAGAACTGGTCGCGGCGGAGGAGAAGGCCGAGCTGTTGTTCGCCGAGGTCACCCGGCGCGGTCTGGTCGCCGCCGGGGTGCGCGAGTCGGTCGTGAGCGATCGCGTCCGCGACCTCGGCGCCGAGCTGTTCGGCATCGAGCGGCACTGGCACAAGCGGGTCGTACGGGCCGGGCCGAACACGTTGGCGCCGTACCAGGAGAACCCGCCGGACCGGGTCATCGAGGACGACGACATCGTCTTCCTCGACTTCGGGCCGCTGCTGGAGCGGTGGGAGGCCGATTTCGGCCGCACCTACGTGCTCGGCGACGACCCGGCGAAGCTCGCGATCGCGGCCGCCCTGCCGCGCCTGTGGGCCGACGGCCGTGCGCACTTCGAGGCCCACCCGGACATCACAGGGGCCGAGCTGTACGCCCACGTCGGCGAGCTGGCCAGGGAAGCGGGCTGGGAGTTCGGCAACTCCCACGCCGGGCACCTCGTCGGGGAGTTCCCGCACGAGCTGGTCGACGGCGCGAAGATCGAGAGCTACATCGCGCCGGAGAACACGAACCCGATGCGGCGCACCGACCGGAACGGCGCGCAGTGCCACTGGATCCTGGAGATCCACATCGTCGACCGGGACCGGGGGTTCGGCGGCTTCCACGAGCAACTGCTCACCCTGCGCTGATGACCCCTGCGCTGATGACCCCTGCGCCGACCGCCCGCGCCGCCCGGCGCACCCGCACCGCGTAGACCAGGGCGGACCCGACGAACAGCACGCCGGTGACGCCGAGCCAGCGACCGAGGTAGACATCGGTGCCCAGCCCCGTGGCCCCGGTGAACGCATCCTCGCGCCCGCCCAGGATCAACGGGAACCAGACCAGCATCAGCAGCCCGGAGAACGCGACGGGCACCCGGAGGTGGTTGATCCACGCGACGCCCGACGCCGCGGGCAGCGGGCGGCGGCGCCGGAACAGCCGGCTCTGGGCCGTCGCGTCCGCGAAGGCGTAGACCGGCAGGAACACGAGGTCGTGCAGCACCGCGGCCCCGACGAACCAGGTCAGCAGCGCGAACCACGGCGCCCCCTCGGCCAGCACCCGGCTGGCCGCGTACCCGGCGAGCCCGATCGCGGCGAGCTGGAGCAGCAGGTGCAGCGGACGCTCGCCGTAGAACCTCCGGAACGCGTTCACGCCGTCACCACCGTGAGGCGGCCGACCCACTTGGTGGCGTGCACGCCCGGCGCCGCCGGGATGATCGTCCGGGCCGGGTAGCCGTGATCGAGCGAGAGCTCCTCGCCGCCGACGAACAGCGCGAGCAGCGACTCGTCCGCCTGCGACTGCCCGACGCTCAGGCTCACCTGCCCGAACGCCCCGCCCGCCTGGAACGACTCGACGAACAGTCGGTCCTGTGTGGACCCGCCCGCGAGCCGCACCAGGTCGGCGAGCCGCACCCCCGTCCACGTGCAGGAGATCGACCAGCCCTCGACGCACGCGATCGGCAGGTCGTAGGTGTGCTGCGGCAGGGCCGCCAGGTCGGCGCGGGTGAACCGCTGCGTCCCCGACGGCCCGGCCAGCTCGAGCCGCCAGGCGTCGGCGCGCGCCCGGGTGACACCCGCCGTCTCCGCGGTCTTGTTGACGGGGAACGCGTTCGCGCCCTCGCCGAGGTCGCGGTCGTGCGGTGCGAACAGCGCGGTGCGGCGCAGCGGCCCGTCGAGGGTCTGTCCGACGTAGAGCCCGAACAGGGTGGCCGACGCGGCCCCGACGAAGGCCGCGGCTCCGCGCCGCGACATCGTCGGCGGGGACGGGTCGGTGGCCACGAGCGGGCCGTCGGGATCGGGGCGGGTGTCGGCGGTGGACGTCGCCAGCACCTCGCGGACCGGCCGGGCGCGCAGGGACCGCACCATCGTCGGGAACTTGAGCAGCACGTGCGCGACGAACGCCCCGATGAACACCCACGCCCCGTAGAGGTGCGCGGTGTAGAAGGAGAACGGGAAGACGTAGAAGACCTGGATGTTCAGGATCCCGGTCACGAACTCGAACACGATGCCGCCGACGAGCAGCAGCAGCGAGGCCCGCTCCAATGCGTGCCCGATCGACCGGACGGGCGGCAGTTCGAACAGCTTCGGGATCACCGACCACAGCTTCGCCAGCACCACCGGCACCAGCGCGATGCCGAGCGCGACGTGCGCACCCTGGGTGAGCCGGTAGAGCCACGGCGGGTCGGTCGGCCAGTCGAACAGGTAGAACCCGAGCAACTCCTTCCCCGGCGTCGCGTCGTTGCCGGGCAGGTTCGGCTCGTACGCCGCGTAGGACAGCAGCCCCGTGACGATGACGACGACCAGCGGGACGAGCAGGGCCAGCCCGAGTGCGGCCGTCAGCCACGGGCCGCGCAGCGGACTGCGCCAGATCGTTCTCTCCCGAATCTCCACGCCACAGTGATAGCCCCCGGAAGGGCCCCGGGAGGCCCGGGTCACCGTTCCGTAAGCCGATCCCACCCGCCCGGCTAACCTGGGTGACATGTCCGTTGTGAAGATCAACGCCATCGAGGTCCCCGACGGCGCAGGCCCCGAGCTGGAGCAGCGGTTCGCCAACCGCCTGCACGCCGTCGACGGGGAGCCCGGGTTCGAGTCGTTCGAGCTGCTGCGCCCGGTCGCCGGCGAGACCCGCTACTTCGTGGTGACGCACTGGGCCGACGAGGAGTCGTTCCAGGCGTGGATGAAGGGTTCCGCGATGGCCGCGCACTCCGGCGAGCGCGCGCGGCCGGTCGGGACGGGATCGGCGGTGCTCGAGTTCGAGGTCGTGCAGCGCTCGGTCGCCTCCTCCTGAACCCCGGCCCGAGCCCCGTCCTGGACGCCGACCTCGACCGCGCCACCGACCTGCTCAGCGGGGCGGGGGCGCTGCTGGTGTGCGCGGGTGCCGGCATCGGCGTCGACTCCGGGTTGCCCGACTTCCGCGGCCCGGAGGGGTTCTGGCGCGCCTACCCGCCGTACCGGGCACTCGGGCTGCGCTTCGCCGAGATCGCCGACCCCGTGCACTTCCTCGACGACCCCGAGCTCGCCTGGGGCTTCTACGGCCACCGGCTCGGGATCTACCGCGCCACGGTCCCGCACGTCGGGTTCGAGGTGCTGCGCGCGTGGTCGCGGCAGCGGCCCACGCGCGTGTTCACCTCCAACGTCGACGGCCAGTTCCAGCGGGCCGGGCTGACCGACGTCGCCGAGTGCGACGGCTCCATCCACCACCTGCAGTGCACCCTGGACTGCGGGCAGCCGGTGTGGCCGGCCGACCGGGTCGCCGTCACGGTCGACGAGACGACGATGCGCGCGGTGTCGCCGCTGCCCCGGTGCCCGTCCTGCGCGGGCCTCGCGCGGCCCAACATCCTCATGTTCGGCGACGTCGAGTGGGACCCGGCACGCTCGGGCCTGCAGATGGCCGCGCACCGCGCCTGGCTCCGCGAGCACCGCAGCGACCTCGCCGTCGTGGAGATCGGGGCGGGCAACGAGATCCCGACGGTGCGCCGCGAGGCCGAGCTCGCCTCGGCCTCGACCGGTGCGCTCGTCCGGATCAACCCCCGCGAGCCCGATGTGCGGCACGGCCGCGGGGTCGGGCTCGCCGCCCCCGCCGCCGCGACGCTCACCGCTCTGGACGAGCGCCTCCGAGGTCGCTGAGCAGCTCGGGGTGCCCCGCGTGCCCCGCCCAGTCGGCCGCGGTGGCGTCGAACCGCCCGTCGCGGACGCCCGGGTCGGCGCCCAGGTCCAGCAGCAGCCGCGCCAGCTCCGCATCCCCCTGTCTCGCGGCGTGATGCAGCGCCGTCTCCCACCCCTGCTCCGACGGGACGTCGGTGCGGGCGCGGGCGGACACGTCCCAACCCAGCTCCACGGCGAGCCGGACGGCCTCGGGCCCGGCCGCGACGGCGGCCCACACGACGAGCCCGGGACGCACCGCGCGGGCCAGGGCGAGCGCGTCGGGATCGTCGGCGGCCGACCGGTCCCCGGCGAGGACGGCGGCGATCACCCGTTCCTCCGGTAGCAGTTCGACCGCGGCGCCCAGCCGCTCCAGCAGCTCCGCGACGGCGAACCGGCCGCTGGTCGTCGCCACGACGTACGGCGGGCGCTGCGCCACGCCGTAGCGGCCGGGCAGCGGGGCCGCCACGTCCACGCCGTGCCCGGCGAGCAGGGCGACCCGGGCGACGAGGCCGTGCGTCACCGCCCAGTCCAGCTGTTGGCGCAGCATCTCGGTCGGGCTGTCCAGCGCCGCGCCGAGCCTGCGCCGCCACGGCCCGCCGGCACCGCGGCCGAGACCGAACTCCAGGAGCAGTTCCAGGTGGTCGTCAGCGGGGGTGAACATGCGGTTGTAGAGGGTCTGGGCGTCGTTGGGGTCGGCCCCCGCCTCCAGCAGCACCCGCGCCAGTTCGGGCCCGTGCGGGTGCGCCGGCTGACCGCCCTCACCGCCCCCGAACGCGCCGGTGAGCACCGTGAACGGCGACGGCAGGCCGTGCCAGAGATATCCGGTGTCCGGATCGGCGCCGTGCTCGAGCAGCAGCCGGGCCGTGGCGACGACGGCGTCGCGGCCCGGCGCCGGGTCGTGCCGGGCGAAGGCCAGGTAGGCGATCGGGGACCAGCGGTGCGGGCCGCCCTCGCGCACGGCGAGCCCGGGGTCGGCGGCGAGCAGGCGCGCCACCTCGCCGACGTCGGCGCGGGCGGCGGCCACCCACACATCATCACGGGCGATGCCTGGGTGCTCGGCGAGCACGACGGCCGCGGACGCCTGCAGCGGGCCGTCCGCGGCGCCGAACGTCAGGCACGCCCGGCGCAGGAACTCCGTGGCCGGGTCGTCCGACGGCGGCGCGGTGTCCGGCACCCGGCGGTGTTCGGTGACGATCCCGACGTGCCGCACGAGCGCGGGCCAGCTCGGGAATCGGTACAACCGGGCGAGGACGAGCTGGGCTGCGTGCAGCGGCCAGCGCGCTGGATCGGCGGGGGCGCCGTCGGGATGGAGCTCGGCGACCAGGTCCAGCGAGCCCATCCAGCCCGAACGCACGTTCGTCTGCAGGTCGCGAGCCTGCTTGCGGAGCTGGCCGAGGTCGGGGTCATCAGGCAGGGGGACGGTCGGCATCGCGACCTCCTTCACACGGCCCGCGGTCCGCGACGCCGGCTCGGTGAGGAGGTGCGGGATCCGGGCCGTACCGAAGTGCTCCCGAGGGGCTCTGCCCTGCCCGCGGACCGGTGGCGTACGGGAACGCCGGATCCGAGGATACTGAGCGGTCGTGAAGACGTCGATCGTCGACCGCTTCCCCGCGGTCCTCCTGCTGGCCTGGCGACCGCACCTGACCGTCCTGGCGCTGGCGGTGACCGTCGCGATCACCGCCGCTTCGCGGGTGTGGGGCGGCGCCGCGGGGGCGGTCGTGCTCGCCGGGGCGGTACCCGCGGTGCTGCGCCGGCGACCGGCGCCGAGCCGGGCCTCGTCGGCCGACGACGTCGTCGTGCTCGTCCTCAACGTCTGGCACGGACGCGCCGACCCCGCCGCACTCGCCGCACTCGTCGGGCGCGCGAAGCCCGACCTCGTCGTGCTGCCCGAGGCCGGGCACGACTACCTCGGGCGGATCCTGGAGCTGGTCCCGGGCTACCACGGGGTCGCGTCGCTCCCGGCCGGACGCCGCGACGGGTGGGGCGTCACGGTGCTGGCGGGACCGCGCGCCGCGGACGTCACGATGGAGCGGGGGCACCAGATGCGGCTGCCGCACCTGCGGGTCACCGGCGGGCTGCTCGGCGACCGCGTGCTGTACGCGGTGCACACCACCGCCCCGGCGCGCCTCGGCGTGGTGCACGACTGGCGCCGCGACCTGCGCACCGCGGCCGCGTGGACGGCGGAGGGGGCGATCGTCGCGGGGGACCTCAACGCGACGGTCGACCACCGGTTGCTGCGCGCCGCCGGGCGCAGCGCGGGACCGACCGGGGCTGGCACGTGGCCGGCCCGGCTGCCACGCTGGGCGGGAATCCGGATCGACCACGTGCTGCTCCCGGACGGGGTCGGGTCCACCGGCGCATCGGTGCACGACGTGCCGGGGAGCGACCACCGGGCGGTGCTCGCGCGGGTGCGCCTGTAGTCGGGACTCCGCTAGTCCGGGATGCCCGCCGAGGTCGGGACGACGAGACCGAACAGGTCGGAGATCGCCGCGAGGCTGCTGGCCTGCAGCGCCGACGCCGCCACCGGGTTCCCGTCGACCCCGGGCAGGGCGCGGGTGGCCGTCGCGGCCGCCACGACCGACGGGCTGTGGCCGAGGCTGAACGCGCCGCGCGCCGTCGAGTTGATGCACATGTGCGTCATGAACCCGGCGAGCACCAGGTTGCTGCCGGGGGCGAGCCGGTCGTCGAGGTCGGTGGCCGTGAACGAGTTGGGGAAGTTCTTGACGATCACCGGCTCGCCGTCGCGGGGCGCGACGCGGTCGACGATCGCGCCGATCTCCGCACGCACGTCGTAGGGCGATCCCTCGCCCGAGTCGTGCTGGATGTGGAAGATCGGGATTCCCGCGGAGCGGGCGCGGTCGAGCAGTGCGGCGGCCTCGTCGATGGCGGGCTGCACGTTCTCCAGCTCCATCACGCCGCGGGTGTAGGTGTTCTGCAGGTCGACCATGATCAGCGTCGACTCGGCCAGGCTCGCCGGTTCCTGGGGCAGGCCGACCAGGTTGCGCAGGGTCGTGGGCTCGGACATCGTCGGGCGATCCTCTCGTCTGCGGAAACGGCGGGGCCGGACCAGTGCGGTCCGGCCCCACCGCGGTGTCACCCGCCGTTCAGTGCCGCCGACTCCTCGTCGGAGAACAGCCGCGAACGGATCATGAATCGGACGCCCTCCGGCGCCTCGACCGAGAACCCGCTGCCTCGACCCCTCACGACGTCGACGGTCAGGTGGGTGTGCTTCCAGTACTCGAACTGCGACTCCGACATGTGGAACCCGATGGGGGCCGGGAGCCCCTCGACGACCAGGTCGCCGAGGTGCACGTCGGATCCGCCGAGCGTGAAGTCCCCGTCCGGATAGCACATGGGCGAGCTGCCGTCGCAGCAGCCGCCGGACTGGTGGAACATCAGCGGGCCGTGGAACTCCGTCAGCTTCTTCAGGAGCTCCGCAGCTGCCGGCGTCATCGTGACCCGCTCGCCCATCAGAAGAAGCCCTGGGCGTTCTGCGAGTAGGAGACCAGGAGATTCTTGGTGTTCTGGTAGTGGTCGAGCATCATCTTGTGGTTCTCGCGACCCACGCCCGACTGCTTGTAGCCACCGAACGCCGCGTGCGCGGGGTAGGCGTGGTAGTTGTTCACCCACACCCGGCCGGCCTGGATGTCGCGGCCCGCGCGGTACGCGGTGTTGCCGTCGCGCGACCACACCGCGGCACCGAGACCGTAGAGCGTGTCGTTGGCGATCTTCAGCGCGTCGTCGTAGTCGGAGAAGCGCGTGACCGAGACGACCGGCCCGAAGATCTCCTCCTGGAAGATGCGCATCGCGTTGTTGCCCTCGAAGACGGTCGGCTGCACGTAGTAGCCGCCCGACAGGTCGCCACCGAGGTCGGCGCGCTCGCCACCGGTGAGCACCTTCGCGCCCTCCTGACGACCGATGTCGATGTAGGACAGGATCTTCTCGAGCTGGTCGTTCGACGCCTGCGCACCGATCATGGTGTCGGTGTCGAGCGGGTTGCCCTGCTTGATCTGCTCGGTGCGCTTGACCGCCTGCTCGAGGAAGTCGGTGTAGATGCCGCCCTGGATGAGCGCGCGCGACGGGCAGGTGCAGACCTCGCCCTGGTTGAGGGCGAACATCGCGAAGCCCTCGAGCGCCTTGTCGTAGAACGAGTCCTGCTGGCTCGCCACGTCGTCGAAGAAGATGTTGGGGCTCTTGCCGCCGAGCTCGAGGGTGACCGGGATCAGGTTCTCCGACGCGTACTGCATGATCAGGCGCCCGGTGGTGGTCTCACCGGTGAAGGCGATCTTGCGGATGCGCTTGTTCGACGCCAGGGGCTTGCCGGCCTCGACACCGAAGCCGTTGACGATGTTCAGCACGCCGGCGGGCAGCAGGTCGCCGATGAGCTCGATGAGCACGAGGATCGACGCCGGGGTCTGCTCGGCGGGCTTGAGCACGACGCAGTTGCCCGCGGCGAGCGCGGGGGCCAGCTTCCAGATCGCCATGAGGATCGGGAAGTTCCACGGGATGATCTGCCCGACGACGCCGAGCGGCTCGTGGAAGTGGTAGGCGACCGTGTCGTCGTCGATCTGCGACAGGCTGCCCTCCTGGCCGCGGATCGCGCCGGCGAAGTAGCGCAGGTGGTCGATCGCGAGGGGGATGTCGGCGGCGAGCGTCTCGCGGCACGCCTTGCCGTTGTCCCACGCCTCGGCGATGGCGATCAGCTCGAGGTTGGCCTCGATGCGGTCCGCCATCTTGTTGAGGATGATCGAGCGCTCGGTGACCGACGTCTTGCCCCAGGCGGGGGCAGCTGCCCACGCGGCGTCGAGCGCGAGCTCGATGTCCTCGGACGTACCGCGGGCGACCTCGGTGAACGCCTGGCCGGTGATCGGCGTGGGGTTCTCGAAGTACTGGCCCTTGACCGGCGCGACGAACTCGCCGCCGATGAAGTTCTCGTAGCGGGACTTGAAGGCGACAACACTGCCGGGCGTGCCGGGAGCCGAGTAAATGGGCACTTGTGGTCCTTCCACATCGTTGGAGAACTGGTGACAGCGGACACTAGGAAGGGAGGGGTTGCAGAGAGGTTGCACGCAGATGCGGATCACACCACCTGACCAAACCGCCAGTGCGATTTCGACGCAGGTTTGCCTTCGCTGACCGGCGGGAGGACCATCGGCACCGTGTCGGTCGACGACCAGGTGCAGCACGCTCGGGCCCTCGCGCGGGTCCGAGAGGCGACGCTGGCGGGCGACCGGTCCGGCCCCGCCCCGCGCGACGTCGTCTCGGCGTCGTGGCAGCGGTCGTTGGCGGCGCGGGTCGACCCCGACGAGCACGGCGGGCCGCCGCACGTCTACTCCCCCGCCGAGGTCGGCGGCATCCGCGGCGGCCACCCGCTCGCCGCGGTGATCCCGGTCCTGCGCGACACGCTGGTGTCCATCGCCGACGAGGCGATGCACATGATGATCGTGACCGACGCGCAGGGCCACATCCTGTGGCGCGAGGGCCAGCGCGACGTGCTGCGCCGCGCCGAGGGCGTCGGACTGGTGGAAGGCACGCGCTGGACCGAGGACAGCATCGGCACCAACGCGATGGGCACCGCGCTCGCCGCCGACCGGGCGGTGCAGATCCACTCGGCGGAGCACCTGGTCCGGACGTACCACAGCTGGACCTGCGCGGCCTGCCCCATCCACGACCCAGACTCCGGCGAGGTGATCGGCGCCGTCGACGTCACCGGGCCCGCGCGCACGTTCCACCCGACGACGCTCGCCCTGGTCGTCGCGGCGGCGCGACTGGCGGAGGGCCACCTCGGCGCCCAGCTCGCCATGCGCAACGAGCGGCTGCTCGCCCGCAACCTCACCCACCTCATCGGGCTGCGCGACGAGCCCGGCGCCCTGCTCACCCCCAGCGGACGGGTGCTGGCCGCGCAGCCACTCGGCTGGCTGCCCGCGCGCGTCGACCTGCCGTCGGTGGGCGACCGCGTGGCACTGGGCGAGGCGGGCGAGGGCCTCCTCGAGCAGCTCGCCGAGGGCTGGCTGATGCGGCTGCACCGCACCGGGTCGGCACCGCGACCGGTGCTGTCGCTGCCCTTCCTCGGGGCCACCCGCGCGCTGGCCTGCCTCGACGGCGGCCACGTCCGGCTCACGCTGCGCCACGCCGAGGTGCTCACGCTGCTCGCCCTGCACCCCGACGGCCTCACCGCCGACGAGCTCGCCACCGCCCTGCACGGCGACGCGGGCAAGGCCGTCACGGTGCGGGCGGAGATGCACCGGCTCCGCGTCGCGCTCGGGGCCGGGGTGCTGCGTACCCAGCCCTACCGGCTGCGGGCCCGGGTCGACGCCGACTTCGTCGAGGTCCGCTCGGCGCTGGCCGAGGGCAACATCCGCGAGGCCGCCCGGGCCTATCGCGGCCCGCTGCTCCCCCGCTCCGAGGCACCCGGGGTGCGGGAGGAACGGGAGCTGCTCGCCGTCGCACTGCGCCGGGCCGTGCTCGACAGCCTCGACGTCGACGCCATGTGGGCGCTGTCCGGGACCGTGGACGGGGCCGACGATCCCGAGCTCTCCCAGCGCCTGCTCCGCGCCCTCCCCCCGCGCGACCCCCGCCGCCCGGTCCTCACCGCCCGCCTCACCATCTCCGCCCCCTAGCCCGGGGCGCGGAAACAGCGACTCGCGGGCGCGAACCCGGCGACTCGCGGGCGCGAAAGCAGCGACTCGCGGAATCCGGCCCCGCGAGTCGCTCCTTCTCCGCCCGCGAGTCGCTGCGGATCAGCCCGTCAGGTGGGTCAGGGCGTGCTCCCAGAACGGGACGACGAGCAGGTGACCGACGCCGGGCAGCACCTCGAGCCGGGCCGTGGGCAGGGCCTTCCCCCACCACTGCCCGTGCTCGGGGCCGACCGCGAC
The DNA here is from genome assembly GCF_019263705.2 of Pseudonocardia abyssalis. Lineage (NCBI taxonomy): Bacteria > Bacillati > Actinomycetota > Actinomycetes > Pseudonocardiales > Pseudonocardiaceae > Pseudonocardia > Pseudonocardia abyssalis. Next base: position 5,282,613 of record NZ_JADQDK010000001.1, on the reverse strand, counting down.
GTCGGCGGCTCCGTAGGCGAGCAGCACGTCCGCCCGTACGTCCGCGGGGTCGAAGCCCCAGGGTGCGAGGGTGTAGCCACCCACGTCCGCAGCCATCCCCGCGCCGCCCTGCCGCAGCGCGGCGCGGAGCATCGCCCGCAGCCGGTCGGCCGTCCCGGGCGCGTCGAGCAGGTCCGCGTCCACCTCCGGGTCGGCGACGAGCGCGAACCGCGCGTCGCCCGTCGTGTGCTCCACCATCGGTCCGAAGGCCCCGTCGAGCGCGGCCCGTGCGTCGGGTACCGACAGACCGCGCAGCGGGTCGATCATGCCTGCGAACTCCCCGTACCAGGGCACCTCCTCGTCGGGGGCGGGCGTGCCGATCACGGCGACCCGTCCGGCCAGCTCGGGGCGCCTCGCCGCCACCGCGAGCGCGACGCGTCCGCCGGCCGACCAGCCCGCCAGTGCGGCCGTGTCGCCGGGTGGGAGTACGTGGTCGAGAACCGCTGCGGCGTCGTCCGCGGCCAGATCGACGGTCGTGAGGCCCGGCACCGGGTCGGACCCGCCGTAGCCGGGGCGGTCCGGGGCGACGAGCCGGACGCCCGCGGCGGCCGTCGCGGCCGGGTCGGGGTCGAACGCGCCCGAGCCCGGGGCCGCGTGCGAGAGCAGGACGACCGGTGCACCGGCCGGGGCGTCGGGCGTGAGTTCGTGGACGGCGACGCGACGGCCGTCGGGACGGTCCAGGTGCCAGATGGTCATGTGACCAGGATGGCGGGGGGTCGGTGACACCGTGGTGTCACCGATTCTGCGGCATCCTCACGGATGTGAACCGCACCGAGCGCCTCTACGCGATCGCCGAGGAGCTGCGTGCCGCCGGCCCCGCCGGGCGCACCGGGCCCTGGCTCGCGCAGCGCCTGGAGGTCTCGACGCGCACGATCAAGCGCGACGTCGACGCGCTGCTGCAGGCGGGCGTCCCGCTGTGGGCGCAGTCCGGTCCCGGCGGCGGGTACGTCCTCGACACCGCCGCCACGCTGCCCCCGCTGAACCTGACCGGCGCGGAGGCCGCGGCGATCGCCGTGGCGCTGGCCGCCCTGCCGACGCTCCCGTTCGCCGCCGACGCCCGCAGCGCGCTGAGCAAGGTCCTCGCCGCGATGCCGGACGCGGAGCTGGCCCGGGCCGAGTCGATCGCGGCGAGGCTGTGGCTGCGCATCCCCGAGCAGGCGCCGCGCCCGGCCGTCGCCCGCGTCCTCGACGAGGCCGTCCGACGGCGGGTGGTCACCGTGCTGCGCTTCGCCGACCGCGACGGGGCCGTCACCGAGCGGGCCGTCGAACCGGCCGCGCTCGCCGCGACCGGCGGGTTCTGGCACCTGCTGGCGTGGTGCCGACTGCGGGAGGGTCCGCGCTGGTTCCGCACCGACCGCATCCTCGCCGCGCACCTGACGTCGGAGATCGGCCCCGAGCACGACCCGGCCACCCTCTTCGGCACCCCGCCCGACGACGCGCGGCCCGTACGGCTGCGCTAACCGATCAGCAGGTCCACCAGCTCCACCGGGCGGGACAGGGCGACGAGGTGGCCACCCGCCATCTCCTCGGGGTCGGTCCCGAGGCGCTCGCGGGCGATCCGGCGCTGGAACTCGACCGGGAAGAAGCGGTCGTCACGGGTCGCGACCACCCGCGTAGGGACGTCCGGCCAGGTGCCCGGCCAGGCGTCGGCGAAGATCCCGTCCTCCTGCTCGAAGGGACGCTCGAACACCGCCTGCGCCACCTCGGGGGGCACGTCGTGGAACATCGTCTCCCGTTGGTCGGGGTCGGCTGCGAGATCGCGTCCGTCGCGCTCGGCGGCACCGCTGATCGCCGCCTCGAAACCGGTGTTCTCCCACCACTGGCCCCCCGTCTCGCCGGGTGTCGGGATCATCGCGTTGACCAGGACGAGTCCGACGGCCTGCAGCGGCCGGCAGGCGAGCGGGGCGCTGAACCCGCCGAGCGAGCTCCCCACCAGCACGACGCCGGTGCGCCCGTCCGCTCCGGCCACGACCGCGTCGACGTAGTCGGCCAGCCGGGCGTCCGGGTCCCCGGACGGCAGGTCGACCGCGATCCCCTCGTGCCCGCGACGCTCCAGCTCCCGCACGACGAGGTGCCAGTAGAAGGCCGCGCCGCCCGCGCCGGGCACCAGCACGAACGCCGTCACCGCCCACGCTCCGCGAACCCGGCGGGGAAGCGGGTGCGGAAGTCGAGCGCACCCACCCAGGTCGGGCGCAGCCCGATCCGCACCATCCGGACGCCGGGCACGTCCACCTCGGCCCGGGCGGCGGCCGCGAACTCCGCTCCGAGGTAGCGGACCTGCATCTCGGTGTACTCCGGCAGCACGCCCGCCACTTCCGTCAGCTCTACGCGGCCGCGCAGCAACAGGACGTCGGGCGGCGGGCCGAGCGTGTCGATGGTGATCGCCACGTCGGGCCGGGCCCGCAGCGCGGCGACCTTCGCCGAGCCTGCGAACGAGGCGAGGACGAGCTCGTCGCCCGACCAGAGGAACCACATCGGCAGCACCCGGGGCGTCCCGTCGGTCGCCGTGTAGGCCAGCCGGGCGGGCTCCGTCGAGGCGAGGAGGCCGCGGGCGATGTCGGTGTCGAGGAGGGCGGGGTCGCCTTGCGTCAGCATCATACTCCTAATTTAGGAGTCAAGACTCCTGATTAGCAAGCTAAAGTTGTGGCATGCGGAGCTACGACGATCCCTGCGGCGTCGCCAGGGCCCTCGACGCGGTCGGTGAGCGCTGGGCCCTGCTCGTGGTGCGCGACCTGCTGCTCGGCCCGAAGCGCTTCAGCGACCTCGCCGCCGGACTCGCGGGGATGAGCCAGAACGTCCTCGCGCAGCGGCTGCGCGACCTGGAGGCGCAGGGACTCGTCCGGCGGCGACTGCTGGGGCCGCCGTCGAGAGCCCGGGTCTACGAGCTCACCGACGCGGGGTACGAGCTCGAGGAGGTCGTACTGGCGCTGGCGCGGTGGGGCAGTCGGGCCCCGCAGGTGGCCCGGGCCACCCTCACCGCCGACGCGCTCGCGCTCGCCCTGCGCACCACCTTCGACGCCGGCGCCGCGGGCGATCTGCACGCGCGCGTGGACCTGCACCTGGGCGCCGACCGGTTCGCCGCCGAGGTCACCGCCGGCCGCATCCGCATCGGCCGCGGCGAGTCCGTCGATCCCGACGCCGTGGTCACCATCGATGCGGCCGCGATGCAGGCGATCGTGTTCGGCGGCGCGGACCTGCCGTCCGACGTCGTCTCCGGCGACCGCGAGCTGGCCGAGCGCTTCGTGCGGGCCTTCCCGCGACCGGAGCCGCGCGGGGCGTCAGCGACCGGGTGAGTCCGGGTGCTCGTCGAGCCCGTCGGGGATGCCGTCGTCGTCGCTGTCGGGCAGCAGGGGGTCGGGCCGGCCGGCGCGCACGGCCTCCAGCTGCGCGGCCAGCGCGATCCCCATGAGCAGCGCGATGCCGGTGAGGTTGGCCCAGATCAACAGCGCCATCACCGCCGTCAGCGGGCCGTAGGTCTCGTCGAACCCGGCCGCGGCCACGACGTACAGAGCGAGCAGGCCCGACGCGATCAGCCAGGCCAGCACGGTGACCGCCGCCCCGACCGCGAGCCAGCTCAGCTGCGGCTGCCTGCGCCGTGGCGCGAACCGGAACAGCAGTGTGACCGCGACGACGAGCAGCGCGAGCCCCACCGGCCACCGGACGACGTCCCAGACCGTCTCCGCGGCGTCGCCCCAGCGGTAGACCTCCTCCAGCGCCTCCCCGAACGGCTCCCCCGCGACGATCAGCAGGAGCCCTGCCGCCATCGCGACGCCCGCGGTGGCGGTGAGCAGGGCCGCGTTGCCGTACTTGCGCAGGGCCGGCCGGTCGCGCTTGGTGCCGTAGATCCGGTTGGCGCCGCGCTCGAGCTGGGCGAACGCCGACGTGGCCGCCACGAACGCCGTGAGCAGCCCCAGCACGACCACGACCTCGCCGCGCTCGCTGCCCTCGTCGGCGCCCGCGATGACGTCGGCGAGCAGGGCGTCGCTGCTCCCGGGGGAGATCGCGACGACGGTGCGCGCCACCACCTGCGCGATCGACTCCGCCCCGAGCGCGGTGGCGAGCCCGGCCCCGGCGATGACGAGCGGCACGGCGGCCAGCGCGAGCTGCAGCGCGAAGGCCCGCGCGTGGCTGAACCCGTCGCCGTAGCGGAAGCGGACGAACGCCGTGGAGAACAGCTGCCCGAGGTGGTAACGGCGCACGGTGTGCCAGGCGTCGTCGGCGGAGAGCTCCTCGCCCATCAGCTCGGTCTCGGGGACCGCACGCACCGAACTCACGAGCAGAACGTACGCGAACGGCCCGCCGGGACCGAAGTCCCGACGGGCCGTGTGCGGTGGTGCGGGGTGACTACTCGTCGCCCGACTTCGCCAGGTCGACCGGCGGGGAGTCGGGGACCATGACGGGCTTGGGCTCACCGCGGAAGGTGAACTTGGCCTTGTCGTCGGCGGCCTTCGAGTCCTCGGCGTCGGGGTCGATGCCCTCGACGTCGACGAGCACGATCTGCCCGGGCGAGATCTCCCCGAACAGGATCTTCTCCGACAGCTGGTCCTCGATCTCGCGCTGGATGGTGCGGCGCAGCGGCCGCGCCCCCAGCACCGGGTCGAAGCCGCGGCGGGCCAGCAGGCCCTTGGCGGCCGGGGTGAGCTCGATGGCCATGTCCTTGTTGGCCAGCGCACCCTCGACCCGGGTGATCATGAGGTCGACCATCGTGATGATCTGCTGCTCGGTGAGCTGGTGGAACACCACGATGTCGTCGATGCGGTTGAGGAACTCCGGGCGGAAGTGCTTCTTCAGCTCGTCGTTGACCTTCGACTTCATCCGCTCGTAGTTGGACTGCTCGTCGTTGTTCTGGGCGAAGCCCAGGCCGACGGCCTTGGAGATGTCCTGCGTACCGAGGTTGGACGTGAAGATGATGACGGTGTTCTTGAAGTCGACCGTGCGGCCCTGGCCGTCGGTCAGGCGACCGTCCTCCAGCACCTGCAGGAGCGTGTTGTAGATCTCCTGGTGCGCCTTCTCGATCTCGTCGAACAGCACCACCGAGAACGGCTTGCGACGCACCTTCTCCGTCAGCTGGCCGCCCTCCTCGTAGCCCACGTACCCGGGAGGGGCACCGAACAGGCGCGAGGCGGTGTAGCGGTCGTGGAACTCGCCCATGTCGATCTGGATGAGCGCGTCGTCCTCGCCGAACAGGAAGTTGGCGAGCGCCTTCGACAGCTCCGTCTTACCGACACCGGACGGGCCGGCGAAGATGAACGAGCCGGACGGGCGCTTGGGGTCCTTCAGGCCGGCGCGCGTGCGGCGGATCGCCTTCGCGACCGACTTGACGGCCTCCTCCTGCCCGATGATCCGCTTGTGGAGCTCGTCCTCCATCTTGAGGAGACGGGTGGTCTCCTCCTCGGTGAGCTTGAAGACGGGGATGCCGGTCCAGTTCGCGAGGACCTCGGCGATCTGCTCCTCGTCGACCTCGGCGACGACGTCGAGGTCGCCCGACTTCCACTGCTTCTCCCGCTCGCCCTTCTGGGCCAGGAGCTGCTTCTCCGAGTCGCGCAGGTTCGCCGCCCGCTCGAAGTCCTGCGCGTCGATCGCGGACTCCTTGTCGCGACGGACGTTGGCGATCTTCTCGTCGAACTCGCGCAGGTCCGGCGGCGCGGTCATCCGGCGGATGCGCATGCGCGCGCCGGCCTCGTCGATGAGGTCGATCGCCTTGTCGGGCAGGAACCGGTCGGAGATGTAGCGGTCGGCCAGCGTGGCCGCCGCGACCAGCGCCGCGTCGGTGATCGTGACGCGGTGGTGGGACTCGTACCGGTCGCGCAGACCCTTGAGGATCTCGATGGTGTGCGTGACCGTGGGCTCGCCGACCTGGATCGGCTGGAAGCGACGCTCCAGGGCCGGGTCCTTCTCGACGTACTTGCGGTACTCGTCGAGCGTGGTGGCGCCGATCGTCTGCAGCTCGCCGCGGGCCAGCATCGGCTTGAGGATGCTGGCGGCGTCGATCGCGCCCTCGGCCGCACCCGCCCCGACGAGGGTGTGGATCTCGTCGATGAACAGGATGATGTCGCCGCGCGTGCGGATCTCCTTGAGCACCTTCTTGAGGCGCTCCTCGAAGTCACCGCGGTAGCGGGAACCGGCGACCAGCGAGCCCAGGTCGAGCGTGTAGAGCTGCTTGTCCTTGAGGGTCTCGGGGACCTCGCCCTTGATGATGTTCTGGGCCAGGCCCTCGACGGCCGCGGTCTTGCCGACGCCCGCCTCACCGATCAGGACCGGGTTGTTCTTGGTCCTCCGGGAGAGGACCTGCATGATCCGCTCGATCTCCTTCTCCCGGCCGATGACCGGGTCCAGCTTGCCCTCACGGGCCTGCTGGGTGAGGTTGCGACCGAACTGGTCGAGCACCAGCGACGAGCTGGGCGTGCCCTCGCCACGGCCACCGGAGGCGCCCTCGGCGGGCTCCTTGCCCTGGTAGCCGGAGAGCAGCTGCAGGACCTGCTGGCGGACCCGGTTGAGGTCGGCTCCCAGCTTGACCAGGACCTGCGCCGCGACACCCTCGCCCTCGCGGATCAGGCCGAGCAGGATGTGCTCGGTGCCGATGTAGTTGTGGCCGAGCTGGAGCGCCTCGCGCAGCGAGAGCTCCAGGACCTTCTTGGCCCGCGGCGTGAACGGGATGTGCCCGCTCGGTGCCTGCTGGCCCTGGCCGATGATCTCTTCGACCTGCTGCCGGACGCCCTCCAGGGCGATCCCGAGGGACTCCAGGGCCTTGGCGGCCACTCCCTCTCCCTCGTGGATGAGGCCGAGGAGGATGTGCTCGGTGCCGATGTAGTTGTGGTTGAGCATCCGGGCCTCTTCTTGGGCCAGGACGACAACACGCCTTGCTCGGTCGGTGAACCTCTCGAACATTTCGTCTCCTCGCCTGCTGCGCCGTGCTACGCGCCTACGCCACTGTATCGGGCGGGCCCGGGTGCGCGCCTCCGTTGCGGGCCGCACGTACGTGGTCGTCGCAACATGTGACGGTCACGCGGCATTCCGGATCAGTTCTCCCGGTGGTACGCCTCGAGCACCTCGGAGGGGATCCGGCCCCGGTCGGAGACCTTCATCCCGCGCTTGCGGGCCCAGTCGCGGATGGCCTGGTTCTGCTCGCGGTCGATGACCGGACGGCGCGCGGCGGCGGCCGAACCGCGACGGCCTCGGGCTCCGGCGACCTTGCGCGCCGACGCCACGAATTCCGCGAACGCGTCGCGCAGCCGTCCCGCATTGCTCGACGAGAGATCGATCTCGTAGCTCTTGCCGTCGATCGCGAACTCGACGGTCTCGTCCGCGGACTTCCCGTCCAGATCGTCGACGAGCCGGATCTCCTTGACCTGCGCCACCGTGAGGCCCCTGTTCCTGTCGTCCCGTACGGCGGTTCTGCCGTTCCCGGACAACATACCTACTCGCGCGTAGGTCGCTTACTCCGATCGCACCAACGGGTACAGGATCGTCTCCCGAATACCGGCGCCGGTGAGCGTCATCAGCAACCGGTCCATCCCCATTCCCATACCGCCGGTGGGCGGCATTCCGTACTCCATCGCGCGCAGGAAGTCCTCGTCGAGCTGCATGGCCTCGACATCGCCCGCCGCGGCGAGCAACGACTGCGCGGTGAGCCGTTCGCGCTGCACGACCGGATCCACGAGTTCGGAGTACGCCGTGGCCAGCTCGGTGCCGAAGACGATGAGGTCCCATGCCTCGGCCAGGCGCGGATCGTCACGGTGCTGCCTGGTCAGGGGCCGGACCTCGACCGGGTAGTCGCGCACGAAGGTGGGTTCCTGCAGCGTGTGCTCGACCAGCTTCTCGAACAGTTCCAGCACGATCTCGCCCGCGCCCCAGGAATCCTTGATCTCGACCTCGCGGTCGGCGGCGATCTTCTGCAGTTCGGCCACCGACGTGTCCGGGTTCACATCCGTGCCCACGGCCTCGGCCACCGCGTCGTGGAGGGTGACCGAGCGCCACTCACCGCCGAGATCGTGTTCCGACCCGTCCCCATGGCGCACGACCGTGGAACCGAACACGGCGCGTGCGCTCTCGACCACGAGTCGCTGAGTGAGGTTCGCCATGTCGTCGTAGGTGGCGTAGGCCTGATAAGCCTCCAGCATCGCGAACTCGGGCGAGTGCGTGGAGTCGATCCCCTCGTTCCGGAAGTTGCGATTGATCTCGAAGACCCGCTCGATACCGCCCACCACACAGCGCTTGAGGAACAGCTCGGGAGCGATGCGCAGGTACAGATCCGTGTCGAGCGCATTCGCGTGCGTGACGAACGGGCGTGCGGTGGCCCCGCCGTGCTGCAGCTGCAGCATCGGGGTCTCCACCTCGACGAACGACGCGTCGTGCAGCACGGAGCGGACCGTGCGCACGACATCCGAGCGCATGCGCACCATCTCGCGGGCCTGCGGGCGCACGATGAGGTCGACGTAGCGCTGACGCACCCGCGTCTCCTCGGACAGCTCACGGTGCGCCACCGGCAGCGGCCGCACCGACTTGGCCGTCATCGCCCACGCGTCGGCCATCACCGACAGCTCGCCGCGGCGGGACGTCGCGACCTCGCCGTGCACGAACACGTGGTCACCCAGATCGACGCTGGCCTTCCAGCGCGTCAGCTCCTCGTCGCCGACGAGCGCGAGGCTCAGCATCGCCTGCAGCTCGGTGCCGTCGCCCTCGCGCAGCGTGGCGAAGCAGAGCTTGCCGGTGTTGCGCAGGAAGATCACCCGTCCGGTGACGCCGACGACCTCGCCGGTGGACGTGTCCGGCTCGAGGTCGGGGTGGGCGTCGCGGACCGCGCGCAGGCTCGTGGTGCGCGCGACCGCGACGGGGTACGGGTCGACTCCCGCGGCGAGCATGTCCGCCCGCTTGGCCCGGCGCACCCGCATCTGCTCGGGCAGCTCGTTCTCTCCGGCGTCAGGCGCATCGGTACTCACACGCCAAGATTAGTGACGCCCGCACACCGGTTCCCGGCCGGTGCACGGGTCCGGACCTGACGGCCGCCACCGCCGACCCGTGTCGCGGATCCCGCGCGCCCGGGTCTTCGGGTCCGTGGCTGCCGCGTACGCCGAGCGCCGCCCGCACCACGCACCCGACGCCGTCGTCTGGGCGCTCGCCCCGGTGGCCGACCGGCCGTCGCCGCAGGTGGTCGACCTCGTGGCGGGCACGGGCCGGATCACCCGCTCGCTGTCCGCTCGACGCGGGTCACGGCCGTCGAGCCGGACCCGGGGATGCTCGCCGGGCTGCACCGCCTGCCGCCGGTCGTCCGTGCCCTCGCGGGCGGCGCCGGCCGGTCGACCGCGAGGCGGCGTCCGACCGGATCCGCGGCTACCTGGCGGCGCACCCGGACACGAGCGGCGGGGAGTTCGTGCCGCCGGTCGTCACCGACGGGCGGCGGGCCGTCCGGCTGCCGTGACGGGCACCTCGGCGTTGCGCAGGTAGGTCAGGCGCAGACCGACCAGGGTGAGGTCGGGGACGTACTCGGTGATCGTGTCGGACACCCCGGTCATCAGCGGGGCGAGGCCGCCGGTGCCGAGCACCGTCACCGGGCCGGCCTTCGGGCCGAGCTCGGCGAGGATGCGGCGGACCAGGCCGTCGACCTGGCCGGCGAAGCCGTAGAGCACGCCGGACTGCAGGCACTCGACGGTGTTCTTGCCGATCACCGACCGCGGCGCGACGAACTCCACGGTGCGCAGCGCGGCCGCGCGGGCGGCGAGGGCGTCCATCGAGATCTCGATGCCCGGGGCCAGCGCACCGCCGAGGAACTCGCCCTTCGCCGAGACGACGTCGATGTTCGTCGACGTCCCGAAGTCGACGACGACGCATGCCGTGCCGAACATGCGGTGCGCGGCGAGGGTGTTCATGACGCGGTCGGCGCCGACCTCGCGCGGGTTGTCGACCAGTAGGGGGACGCCGGTGCGCACGCCCGGCCCGACGATCACCGCCGGGTCGCCGCGGCGCTCGATGAGCATCCGCAGCTCGCGCAGCAGGCTCGGCACCGTCGACAGCGCGGCCACGCCCGTGACCTGGTCGGCGTACCGGCCGAGCAGGCCGCCGAACGCGACCTCCAGCTCGTCGCCGGTCATCCGCGGGTCGGTGCGCATGCGCCAGTCCCGCAGCAGGGCCGGGCGCACGACGTCGGGGTCGATGTCGGGGTAGACACCGAGCGCGATCTGGGTGTTGCCGACGTCGACGCAGAGCAGCACGGCGCTACGCCACCCCGGGCAGCTGGATCGTGATGTTGTCGATCAGCCGGGTCGTGCCCAGACGCGCGGCGACGAGCAGCCGCGCCTTCCCCTGCTGCACGTCGGGACGCAGGTCGGGATCGCGGAGCTCGAGGTAGTCGAGCACCAGCGCGGGTTCCCGTGCGAGGACCGCACCGGCCGCCTCCAGGACGGCGTCGGGACCGTGGGCCGAGACCGACGCCCCGGCCCGGAGCGCCTCCTGCAGCGCGGCCGCGCGGGGGCGGTCGGCGTCGGAGAGGTAGGCGTTGCGGCTCGACAGCGCCACGCCGTCGTCCTCACGGACGGTGGGGACGCCGACGACGTCGAGCGGGAAGTCCAGATCGCGCGCCATCTTCCTGACGAGCACGAGCTGCTGGTAGTCCTTCTCCCCGAAGTACGCGACGTCGGGTGCGACGACGTGGAACAGCTTCGACACGACCGTCAGCACGCCGGCGAAGTGCCCGGGCCGGACCGCGCCCTCCATGACGGACCCGAGCGCGCCCGGGGCGACGGTGGTGTCGGCCCCGGCCGGGTACATGTCCTCGACGCCCGGGGTGAAGACCAGCTCGACGCCCTCCTCGCGGCAGATCTCCAGGTCGGCCTCCAACGGCCGCGGGTAGCGCTCCAGGTCCTCGCCCGCGCCGAACTGCAGCGGGTTGACGAAGATCGACACGACCGTGACCGACGCGCCCTTGGCCAGCCGCGCGTGCCGGATCAGCTCGCGGTGCCCGTCGTGCAGCGCACCCATCGTCGGGACGAGCGCGATCCGTCGCCCGGCGCCCTTCAACGTGCGTGTGACGGCGTGCAGCCCCGAGGGGTCGGCGTGCACGGTGAGCCGGCCCGCGGTGAACGTCCGCGGCTTCGTCGAGGTCACGACAGCTCCTCGCCGACGCTCGACGCACCCGCGACCGAGGGTCCTGCGTCTGATGGTGATCTCGCGAGCTCGTTCACGTCGGGTCCTCCTGCAGGGTGCGCAGCACGTCCTGCGCGGCGTGGTCGGGGAGCAGTCCGGCGGCCCGCGCGCGGTGCGCGGTCCGGGTGGCGAGCGCACGGTAGGTGCGCGCGAGATCGGGGTCGGCGGCGTCGAGCTCACGCAGGTGGACCGCGACGGTGCCGGCGTCGCCGCGCGCCACCGGCCCGGTGAGCGCGCGGTCGCCGTGGCGCAGCGCATTGTCCAGAGCGGCCGAGAGCAGCGGCGCGATGAGCCGCTCGGCGGGGTGGACGCCGGCGCGCTCGAGCAGGTCGGCGCAGTCGCGCACGAGCGTGACCAGGTGGTTCGCGCCGTGCGCGAGTGCGGCGTGGTAGAGCGGCCGGACGGCCTCGGGCACGCGGACCGGCTCCGCCCCCATCTCGACGACGAGGGCCTCGCCGACGCTCCATCCGACCTCGTCGCCCTCGGTCGCGGTGACCCCGACACAGGCGCCGGCGAGCCGGGCGACGTCCTCGGCGCGGCCGGTGAACGTCAGCACCGGGTGCAGTGCGAGCGGCAGCACCCCGTGCTCGACGGCGGGGGCGAGGACGCCGACCCCGTGCGCCCCCGAGGTGTGCACGACGATCTGGCCGGGGCGGAAGCAACCCGCGGCGGCGAATCCGCGGACCAGCCCGGGCAGCACGTCGTCGGGGACGGCGAGCAGGGCGAGGTCGACGCCCGCGACGACGTCGTCGGGCGACTTCAGCGGTACGCCGGGGAGCAGTGCCTCCGCACGGCGCACCGAGTCGCGGGACACCCCGGAGGTGGCGACGACGTGGTGGCCCGCAGCGGCCAGCGCGGCCCCGAGGACCGCGCCCACCCGCCCGGCGGAGACCACTCCGACGGCGAGGCGCGCGGGACGGCCGACCGCCATCGCCACTCCTTCAACCCGTTCCGGTCCCGCGGGCGGGTACCGGACGTCGCGCCGCCGTCGTCGGTGGCGCGAGAACAGGCTAGGGCCAACCCCGTTCCGCCGACGAGTCGCGGTGACAGGCTTCACCAGCCCGCACTGCAGCATGGCCACCTTCACGCAACCGGGCGGCGTGAAGGTGGCCATGCTGCAACCAGAAGTGGGGGTGTCAGTCGTTCCGGTCGCCCCGGATGAAGTCCTCGACCGCGTCGCGGGCCTCGCTGTCGCTGTACTGCACCGGCGGGGACTTCATGAAGTAGCTGCTCGCCGACAGGATCGGGCCGCCGATGCCGCGGTCCTTGGCGATCTTCGCGGCGCGCACGGCGTCGATGATGATGCCGGCGGAGTTGGGCGAGTCCCAGACCTCGAGCTTGTACTCCAGGCTCAGCGGGACGTCGCCGAACGCGCGGCCCTCGAGGCGGACGTAGGCCCACTTGCGGTCGTCGAGCCACGCGACGTAGTCGGACGGGCCGATGTGGACGTTGTCCTTGCCCATGTCGCGGTCGACCTGCGAGGTGACCGACTGCGTCTTGGAGACCTTCTTGCTCTCCAGCCGCTCCAGCTCCTTCATGTTCAGGAAGTCCATGTTCCCGCCCACGTTGAGCTGCATCGTGCGGTCGAGCTGCACGCCGCGGTCCTCGAACAGCTTCGCCAGCACGCGGTGGGTGATGGTGGCGCCCACCTGGCTCTTGATGTCGTCGCCGACGATCGGCACGCCCGCGGCGCGGAACTTCTCGGCCCACACCGGGTCGGAGGCGATGAACACCGGCAGTGCGTTGACGAACGCCACGTTCGCGTCGATGGCCGCCTGGGCGTAGTAGCGGTCGGCCGCCTCGCTCCCGACGGGCAGATAGGACACGAGCACGTCGGCGCGGGTCTCGCGGAGCACCCGGGCGACGTCCACGGCCTCCTCGTCCGCCTCGGTGATCGTCTCGCGGTAGAAGCGACCCAGCCCGTCGAGCGTGTGGCCGCGCTGCACCGGCACGTCCAGCGGCGGCACGTCGGCGATCTTGATGGTGTTGTTCTGGCTGGCGCCGATGGCCTCGGAGAGGTCGCGGCCGACCTTCTTGGCGTCCACGTCGAACGCGGCGACGAACTCGATGTCGCGGACGTGGTAGCCGCCGAAGTCGACGTGCATCAGGCCGGGGACGCGCTGTGTGGGGTCGGCGTCGGCGTAGTACTGCACGCCCTGGACGAGCGACGCGGCGCAGTTGCCGACGCCGACGATGGCGACACGAACCTGGCTCATGGCCGGCTCCTTCTCACTCGGGGTGGGTCTCGGGGGCGTCGCGGCGCTCCGCCCGTTCGTTCTCGATCAGTTCGTTAAGCCAGCGGACCTCGCGCTCGGAGGTGTCGAGCCCCAGCTGGTGCAACTCGCGGGTGTAGCGGTCGATCTGCTCGCCGGCCCTGGCGAGCGCGGAGCGCAGACCTTCCCGGCGCTCCTCGACGGCCCGGCGCCTGCCCTCCAGGATCCGCATCCTGGCCTCGGCGGGGGTCCGCGAGAAGAACGCGAGGTGGACGCCGAAGCTCTCGTCGTCCCATGCCTGCGGCCCCGACTCGGACAGCAGTTCCGCGAAGCGCTCCTTGCCCTCCGCGGTGATCCGGTAGACCTTCCTGCCGCGCCGCGACCACGCGCCCGGCTCGGACTCCGGGCCGGTGTCCTCGACGATGAGCCCGGCCCGGGTGAGCCGGCGCAGGGCCGGGTAGAGCGAGCCGTAGGAGAAGAGACGGAACCCGCCCAACCGGACCCCGAGCTGCTTGCGCAACTCGTAGCCGTGCGCGGACGCCTCGTGGAGCAGGCCGAGGATCGCCAGCTCCAGCACGCGGACCCCCTCCTGCCCCTGTGGGCCCGTTTCGTCGACGCCGTTGTTCCGACCCATCATATCGCCGCGATACATCTGCGCGACGGGTCGAGACACTCGTCACTGCGGTCGGAGCCGACCACCCGCCGATCACCGACCGCTCGTCGGGCCGGTCACCGGGCGTTCTCCCCACCCCCTCCGGCGGCCCGCGTACCCTGACCGGGTGCGCACCCAGCGGCAGGTGGTCGACTACGCGTTGCAGCGCCGGGCGCTGCTCGCCGACGTCGCCTCCGGACGGGTCGGTGCGGCGTCGGTCTGCGACGCGGGCCCGTACCTGCTCCGGGCCGCCCGCTTCCACGGCGAGCAGACCGACCTGCCCTGCCCGCTGTGCCACAGGGAGAACCTGACGAACGTGTCGTGGATCTTCGGCGACGCGCTGAAGCACGCCTCCGGCTCGGCGCGCAAGCCCGCCGAGCTCGACGAGCTGGCCACGCACTACGACGACTTCTCCGTCTATGTCGTCGAGGTCTGCCGGACCTGCAGCTGGAACCACCTCGTCCTGTCCTACGCACTGGGCACCGGAGCCCCCACCAAGCGACGCCGGACCGCGGCCGAGTGAACTCCCCACACTCGCGGCGCGTGTACCGGACACCCCCGATCCACAGGAGCCAGTGGTGACCGACCAGCGCGACCCCCGCCTCGGCAGGGGACGTCCCCCCGGCCACGCGGACCTGCCCGCCGGTCCCCGACCGGGTCCCGTTCCCCCGCCCCGCCCGCAGCGCCCGGGCGGCGCGCCGCACGCGCAACCCCCGCACGCGCAGCCCCCGCCCGCGCAGGCCCCGCACGCGCAGGCCCCGTACGGGCCGCCGCCCGGCTCGTACGGTCCGCCGCCCGGGGCCCGCCCCGGCGGTCCGCGCCAGGCCGGGCCGCCGGCGCCGCCGCCCGGCCGGGTCCCCCCGCAGCGCCACCTGCCCCCCGCGGCCCCCGAGGAGCGCGCCCCGTACCGCTCCGGCGACATGCCGCTGCTCACCCACGAGGAGACCGGATCCGCGGCGGTCGCCCGCACCCACGCCGTCGCGTTGGCCGAGCGGCCCGAGCGCGAGAGCCGTCCCGAACGGCGGGGCCCCGCGCCCCGCGGCCGCAGCGTGTGGTCCCGGGTCCGGCGCGCGATCTACGTCCTGCTCGGTCTGCTGATCCTGGGCCCGGTGATCGCGTTCGTCGTCGGCTGGCTGATCTTCCCGGTGCCGTCCTCCGACGAGCTGGCGGTCGACCAGGTCTCGCAGTTCACCTTCGCCGACGGCTCACCGCTGGCCACCGTGCGTCCCGAGGGGGTCAACCGCCGGGTCGTCCTGCTCGACGAGGTCCCCGTGCCCGTCCGGCAGGCCGTGCTCGCCGCCGAGAACCGCTCGTTCTACAGCGACCCCGGCTTCGACATCACCGGCATCCTGCGAGCGGTCTACAACCAGCTCACCGGCGGCGTCGGCGGCGGGTCCACGATCACGCAGCAGTACGTCAAGGTGATCACCGGGGAGGACGACTTCTCGCTGATCCGCAAGTACAAGGAGGTCGTGCTCGCGGTGAAGATCACCCGCGAGCAGACCAAGGACGAGATCCTCGAGAACTACCTCAACGTCATCTACATGGGCCGCAGCTCCTACGGAATCCAGGCGGCCAGCCAGGCGTTCTTCGGCAAGGACGTCAAGGACCTCACCGTCTCCGAGGGCGCGATGCTGGCCGGCATGATCCAGGCGCCGTCGCGCTGGGACCCGGCGAAGGACCTCGAGGGGTCGCAGCGACGCTGGACCTACGTCATGGACCAGATGGTCGACGCGGGGTTCATCACCCCGCAGGAGCGCGCCGCCGACGCGTTCCCGACGAACTACCTGCCGGAGGCACCGGCCCTCGACGGCATCCCTGCCGACGACCGCGGGCACATCTACGAGCGGGCCCGCGACGAGGTCATCGCCCGGGGCATCGTCACCGAGGGCGAGTTCAACACCGAGGGCCTGACGGTCACCACCACCGTCGACCCGGCGCGGCAGCGGGAGGCGGCCGAGGCCGCCGTCGAACAGCTCGACGGCGAGGACCCCGACCTGCGCACCGCGCTCGTGGCGATCGATCCGCGCACCGGCGCGATCCAGTCCTACTACGGCGGTAGCGACGGGCAGGGCACCGACTACGCCGGGCAGGGCCTGCGCCCGCCGGGCTCGTCGTTCAAGCCGTTCGTGCTGGCCGCGGCGATGGCGCGCGACCCGTCCATCGGCCTGGGCAGCACCTACGACGGATCGTCGGGGCAGACGCTCGCCGGCACCGTCGTCGACAACTCCGAGGGCTTCGACTGCGCCCGGTGCACCGTCGAGACGGCGATGACGCGCTCGATCAACACGATCTTCTACCAGCTCGGCCTCGACGCCGGGCCACAGAACGTGATCGACACCGCGCACGCCCTCGGCATCCCGGACAACCTGTTCAACGAGGCCCGCGGCGGGGTCGCGCTCGGCGACCAGGACGTCCACCCGATCGACATGGCGTCGGCGTACGCCACGCTCGCGGCGAACGGGGTGTACCACGAGCCGTTCCTGGTCTCGCGGGTCACGGCGGCCGACGGTCGCGTGCTCTACGAGCGGGCCGAGAGCGCGGGCGAGCAGCGGATCGACCCGGGCATCGCCCGCAACGTCACCGAGTCGATGCTCGCCGTCGCCGAGTCCTCGCGCATCGGGCTCTCCGGCGGCCGCGAGGTGGCCGGCAAGACCGGCACCCAGCAGCACCCCACGCTCGACCGGCAGAACAAGGACGCGTGGATGGTCGGCTACACGCCGTCGCTGGCCACCGCCGTGTGGCTCGGTACCGACGGCAGCAAGCCGATCCAGACCGCGGGCGGCTCGCCCATCTACGGCCGCATGATCCCGGGCTCGATCTGGCAGAGCTACATGAACGCGGCGCTGCGCGGCACGCCGAACGAGGAGTTCTCCCCGTTCGTCGCGCTGGGTGCGCCGCCGTACGTCGAGCCGACCGCCACCCCCGAGCCGGACAGCAGCTCCGGGGACGAGAGCTCCGACAGCCGCGACGGCGACAACAACGGCGACAACAACGGCGACGGCGACTCCGGCAACGGGGACAACGGCAACGGCAACGGCAACAACGACGGGAACGGCGACAGCGGGAACAGCGGCGACGGCAACGGCAACGGCGACAGCACGTTCGGCGGCTTCCTCGACAGCAATCCCGGCAACAGCGACGGCGACGGGTGAACCGTCCCGACCCCGCGACAGGACCCCGCGGCGTCGGGACGCAGGAGTCGGCCGATCCCGCGCGGCCGGCCGTCCGGGTCGTCCCGACGTGGTCGGAGCCGCTGGCGGCGGCCGCGAGCCGGGTCGTCGGGGGGCCGTTGGGTCGCCACGCGTTGATCGGGCGATCGGCATTCTGGACGCCTCTGCGGGTGGTCCTGCTGGTGGCCGTGGCCGTCCTCGCGCTCGGCTGGCTGGGCAAGTCGCCGTGCCTGCAGCAGTACAGAACCGACGAGGGCGGCTTGGCGCTGGACTGGCGCGAGAGCCGCCAGTACGTCGCGATGTGCTACTCCGACACCGTCCCGCTGTGGAGCATCGAGAACCTCGACGACCCGTCGGCGCTGCCGTACCGCGACCCGTGGTTCGAGAACGCGGGCGAGCCGGACGAGGCGGTGCGGTACATGGAGTACCCGGTGCTCACCGGGTTCCACCAGTGGGCGGCGGCCCGGTTCGCCGACGGCTGGCGGGTGATGGCCGACGCGGTCGGCTGGCTGCCGTCCGGGCTGCCAGTCGTCGTCTACTTCGACGTGTCCGCGGCCTGGCTGGCGCTGGCGTGGCTGGTCACGGTGTGGGCGGTGCACGCGCTGCGCCCGTCGCGGCCGTGGGACGCCGTGTTGGTGGCCCTGTCCCCGCTGGTCGCCGTGCACGTGTTCACCAACTTCGACGCGCTCGCCGTGGCCGCGGCCACCGCCGGGATGCTCGCGCTCGCCCGCAACCGGCCGCTGCTCGCGGGGGTGCTGCTCGGGATCGGCGGCGGCTTCAAGTTCTACCCGCTGCTGCTGCTCGGACCGATCCTGCTGGTGGGGCTCCGCCGGTGGTACGACGGCTCCGGTGGGCTCGCCCCCGCCCTGCGCACGGCCGGGGCCGCGCTGGTGACGGTCGTGGCCGTCAACCTGCCGGTGGCGCTCGCCTGGCCCGTCGGGTGGGCGGAGTTCTTCCGGCTCAACCAGACCCGCCCCGCCGACCCCGACTCGATCTACTTCGCGATCAGCCACTTCAGCGGCTGGGCCGGCTTCGACGGGCAACTGGCCCCCGGTGAGCCGCCCGCGGTGCTCAACCTCGTCTCGCTGGTGCTGTTCGCCCTGTGCTGCGCCGCGATCGCGGCCCTCGCCTGGTGGGCACCCCGGACACCGCGGCTCGCGTCGCTCGCCTTCCTCGTCGTCGCGGCGTTCCTGCTGGTCAACAAGGTGTGGAGCCCGCAGTACTCGCTCTGGCTGGTGCCGCTGGCGGTACTCGCGCTGCCCCGCGCCCCGATCCTGTTGGCCTGGATGCTGATCGACGCGCTGGTCTGGGTCCCGCGGATGTACTACTACCTGACCCCGGCGAACATGGGCCTGCCCCCGGAGTGGTTCCTCGGCGCGGTGCTGTTGCGCGACGCCGCCGTGGTCGGGCTGTGCGTCCTGGTGGTCCGCTCGGTCCTGCGGCCCGTCACCGATCCGGTGCGCGCCGTCGGCCTGGAGGACCCCGACTGGCCCTCGCCCGTCGCACCCGTCAAGGTCGCGGCATGACCGACCGATCCGACGTCGCCACGGCACTGGCGGCCTTCAGCGCGTGGCCGATCGACCGCCCGGACCTCAAGCGCTCCGCGGTGGGGATCGTCCTCGTCGAGGAGCCTGCGGGCCCGGCGTTCCTGCTGACCCGCCGCGCGTCGACGCTGCGCCGCCACACCGGGCAGTGGGCGCTGCCCGGTGGCCGCACCGACCCGGGCGAGGGCCCGGGCGAGACGGCCCGGCGCGAGCTGTTCGAGGAGCTGGGTCTCGGACTCGACGACTCCGCCGAGATCGGGGTTCTCGACGACTACGCCACGCGCTCCGGCTACGTCATCACGCCGGTCGTCCTGTGGGCGGGGCCCGTCGGCGAGCTGACGCCGAACCCCGACGAGGTGGGCGAGGTGCACCGGGTGCCGCTGGAGCTGATCGACGTGGAGCCGCGCTTCCTCACGATCCCGGAGTCGGACGCACCGGTGATCCAGCTCCCGTTGTTCGACCGCTTCGTGCACGCCCCCACCGGCGCCGTGCTCCACCAGTTCCGCGAGGTCGTGCTGCACGGGCGGGCTACGCGGGTGGCGCACCTGGAGCAGCCGGTGTTCGCGTGGCGCTGACCCCGCCCCGGGAGAGGGGATCGGGCAGCCTCAGGAACATCACGAACAGCACGACCAGCAGCACCGCCCGGCCCCACACCCCGACCACGACGGCCTGGGCCGCCACCCCGTCGTAGATGCCGCCCTCGCCGGCCTTGAACGCGTAGAACCAGCGGAAGATCCCGATGCCCATGACCGCGTCGGCGACGAGGTACGCCGCGATCCAGCTCCACGGCACCGCGAGCAGCACGAGGAACGGCAGCAGCCACAGCGTGTACTGCGGCGAGTGGACCTTGTGCAGCAGCATGAACCCGCACAGCATCGCCGCGCTCACCGCGATCCACGGGTAGCTGCCCTCGCGCCGGAACCGCCACCAGCCCACCCCGGCGGCCACCGCGAACGCGAGCAGCACCAGCAGCGGCGAGACGAGGTCGACCGCGTCCTGGAAGTCGAGGTTCTCCGGGTCGGACCCGGGACGGAAGCCCCAGTACCAGATCGAGTTCGTCGTGAGGTCGACGTTGCGCAGCTGCTGGAAGGTGAACGACGCCCGCCATCCCTCGTAGCCGATCACCGCGAACGGCAGGTTGACCAGCACGACCGTGGCCGCGGCGGCGAGCGGGACGCGCAGCGCACCGCGCCAGTCGAGCGAGCCGGGCCGCGACTGCGCGAGCACGTACAGGGCCAGCGGCAGCACGAACGCGCCCGGGTACAGCTTGAGCGCGAAGCCCAGCCCGAGCAGCACCGCGGCGACGGTGGCCCGGTCGGCGAGCGGGCGGTCGCCACCCCGCCCGTGCATCACGTAGATCGCGCCCACCGCGCAGGCGACGACCGGCAGGTCCCAGTTGTGGAAGGCGTAGAGCACCAGCGGCGGCCCGACCGCCCACAGCAGTGCCCGCCAGCGCGCGAGCCGCCCCAGCATCCAGCCGGTGAGCAGACCGAACGGGGCCATCAGCACCGCTGAGGCGAGCAGGAACGCGCCGTCGGTGTGGGCGAAGAACGCGCCCGCCCAGATCAGCAGCCCGGTGAGCACCGGGTACTCGACGACCCCGCCGACGAGCTGTCCGTCGGGGGTGATCGACCCGGAGACGTAGGGGAAGACGTGCTTGTCGACGTCGCGGCCCAGCCACAGGTACTGGATGTCGGAGTAGCAGACGTCGCGGTCGACGCGGATATCGTAGTCGGGCTGGCTGCGGCCCGCCGCGTCGTACTCCGGGCCGGTGCAGCGCGCCTTGTTCGCATAGCCCAGCAGCATCGTCAGGCCGGTGAGCAGTACGAGGACGGCGACGACGACCCGCGTGCCGGCCCCGGCGCCGCGGGCGGCCCGCTCGGGCGCCCGCGGGACGTCGAGGGCCGTGCGCGTCACCGCGTCAGCCGCTCACGGAGGAACGCGATGTCCTTCGCCTGGCCCTCGGCCGGGGTCTCGACCACCACCGGCGCGTCGGCGGCGGCGCACACGGCGGCCAACACGTCGGGCTCGATGGTGCCGGAGTCGATGTTGGCGTGCCGGTCGCGCGCGGAGTCGAACCCGTCGCGGGAGTTGTTGAGGTGCACCAGGTCGATCCGGCCGGTGATCGCCCGCGCCCGGTCGACGACACCGACGAGCTCCTCGCCGCCCGCGTACGCGTGGCAGGTGTCGAGGCAGAACCCCGCGCCGAACTCGCCGATCGCGTCCCACAGCCGGGCCAGCGCGTCGAAGCGGCGGGCCATCGCGTGGTCGCCGCCCGCGGTGTTCTCGATGAGGATGGGCACCGCGAAGCCGCCGTCGTCGGCCTGGCGGGAGAAGAACTTGCGCCAGTTGTCGACGCCGGTGGCGGCGTCCTCCCCCTGCGTGACGTGCCCGCCGTGCACGACCAGCCCGATCGCCCCGACCTCGGCCGCGGCCTCCGCGTGCTGCACGACGAGCTTGCGCGACGGGATGCGGACGCGGTTGTTGAGCGAGGCGAGGTTGACGACGTAGGGGGAGTGCACGACGACCGCGACATCGCTCGCGCGCAGCTCCGCGGCCTGCGGGTGCGGCGGCGGCTTCTTCCAGCCCTGCGGATCGGCCAGGAACATCTGCACGATGTCGGCGCCCCGTTCGGCCGCCGTGGCGACCGGGTCGTCCTCGTACACATGGGCCCCGATGAGCATGGTGCCGAGGATAGTGTCCGGCACCGGCGGTCTCCGGTGCGCACTCCCCGCACCGGGCCCGTGCCGGTGCCGGGTACGCGTGTTCGCGCTGGTAGCCTCGTCGAGACACCCCGACCGGCGTCCCTCTGGACGCTGTCGTCGCACCCCCATCACCATCGCGGGGCCCGATTCTGTCGGGGTGCTCTGAGAACCTCCTGCCGCGGACGTACCGCGGCCGTCAGACCGTAGGAGGTGAGTGGTTCTCATGCGCCATTACGAATTGATGATCATCCTGGACCCCAGCCTGGACGAGCGCACCGTGACGCCGTCGCTGGAGCAGTTCCTCACCGTCGTGAAGAACGACAAGGGCACCGTCGAGAAGATCGAGGTCTGGGGCAAGCGCCGCCTGTCCTTCGAGATCCTCAAGCACGCCGAGGGCATCTACGCCGTCATCGAGATCACCTGCGAGCCGGCCACCGTGTCCGAGCTCGACCGCCAGCTCGGACTCAACGAGTCCGTGCTGCGCACCAAGGTGCTGCGTCGCGAGCCGAAGAAGAAGCGGACCGCC
The DNA here is from genome assembly GCF_019263705.2 of Pseudonocardia abyssalis. Classification (NCBI taxonomy): domain Bacteria; kingdom Bacillati; phylum Actinomycetota; class Actinomycetes; order Pseudonocardiales; family Pseudonocardiaceae; genus Pseudonocardia; species Pseudonocardia abyssalis. Next base: position 5,260,622 of record NZ_JADQDK010000001.1, on the reverse strand, counting down.
CCGGCGCCCGCCGTCGCGGCCGTCGCCGCGGCGAGCTGAGGCGGGCCCGATGGCCGGCGAGACTGTCATCACCGTGGTCGGCAACCTCACCGCCGATCCGGAGCTGCGGTTCACCCCGTCCGGCGCGGCGGTCGCCAACTTCACCGTCGCGGCCACGCCGCGCACCTTCGACCGCGCTTCCGGCGAGTGGAAGGACGGCGACGCGCTGTTCATGCGCTGCAACGTGTGGCGCCAGGCGGCCGAGAACGTCGCCGAGACGCTCACGCGTGGCATGCGCGTGATGGTGTCCGGTCGGTTGCGGCAGCGCTCCTTCGAGACCCGTGAGGGCGAGAAGCGCACCGTCGTGGAGCTCGAGGTCGACGAGGTCGGCCCGTCGCTCAAGTACGCCACCGCCAAGGTCAACAAGGTCAGCCGTGGAAGCGGCGACGGCGGGGGCTTCGGCGGCAGCGGGAGCGGCGGCGGATCCGGAGGCAGCTCCGGTGGCGGCGGCTACAACGGCGGCGGCGGATCCTCCCGCGGTGGCCAGAACGACGACCCGTGGGGCTCCGCCCCGCCCGCCGGGAGCGGCCCCGCCGCCGACGACGAGCCCCCTTTCTAGATCCACCCCCTCCCGCGCTCGCGCGCGGTGACCGAGAACCACCAGGAGTACCCCCATGGCCAAGCCCGTCCTGCGCAAGCCGAAGAAGAAGGTGTGCGCGTTCTGCAAGGACAAGGCCCAGGACATCGACTACAAGGACACCGGCCTGCTGCGGAAGTTCATCTCCGACCGCGGCAAGATCCGGGCCCGTCGCGTCACCGGCAACTGCCGTCAGCACCAGCGTGACGTCGCGGTCGCGGTCAAGAACTCCCGCGAGGTGGCCCTGCTGCCCTACACCTCGACCGCCCGATAAGCGAGGACTGACCAGATGAAGCTCATCCTCACCGCCGACGTGCCCAACCTGGGTGCGCCCGGCGACATCGTCGAGGTCAAGGACGGCTACGGCCGCAACTACCTGCTCCCCCGCTCGCTGGCCATCACGGCCACCCGCGGCGCGGAGAAGCAGGTGGCGTCCATCAAGCGCTCCCAGCAGGCGCGGCAGATCCGCGACCTCGGGCACGCCAAGGAGGTCGCCACCCAGCTCGGTGACCTCAGCGTCACCGTGAAGGCGAAGGCCGCCGGCGACTCGGGCCGACTGTTCGGCTCCGTCACCACGGCCGACATCGTCGAGGCCGTGCGGGCCGCGGGCGGTCCCGCCCTCGACAAGCGCGCCGTCGACGTGCCGCAGATCAAGACCACGGGTTCGCACGCGGTCACGGTCCGGCTGCACCCCGAGGTCACCGCCGAGGTCCGGGTCGCCGTCGTCGGCCAGTAGCAGTACCCGCCGGTTCACCGGCACCGATCACGCACCGTCACCGGGGCGGGGTCCGGGCTCCGCGCCCGGGTCCCGCCCCGGCGTCGTTCCTCGACGGGTCGCGGCGCCCTGCCCCCGCGGCGCGCGATGACACGCCGGATGGGTACGCCCGCGTCGACGAGTGACCGTCCCGATGCGCCGGGTGGGGATCGTTGCGACACGCCGAAGGCGGCGTGTCGCGCGACACGCCCACAATGTTGTCCACAACCACCGATCATGCTCTGAGCTGCGAAGATACCGCTTATCGGCGAGTTGTCCCCACTTTGTCCACAGCACGCTCCCGACGCCGTCCAGGGCATCCACCGATCCGTGCACAGGTCCTCCCCAGGTTCGTGCACAGGCCTGTTAGGCGGGTGCGGTCCGAGCGCCTACCTTCGGACGCAGGTTCGATCGACGAGCCGGGCGACGCCGACCGTTCACCGAGCGGTGGACGGGAGTTCGCCCGTGCGTCTCGAACGCTCGTTCGATATACTGGAAGTGGGGGTGACGCTGCGTATGAGCCGGATCCGGGTGACCCGAACACAGGTGGCGCACGCATGGCACTGACCGACGACCGGCCGGCCGGGCGACGGCCGGGCTCCGACCGTCCGCTGCGGCCCGCGGGCGAGGGCGGCGAGGGTGGCTCGCCGTTCGACCGCCAGCCCCCGCAGGACCTCACGGCCGAGCAGTCCGTCCTCGGCGGCATGCTGCTGAGCAAGGACGCCATCGCCGACGTCGTCGAGGTGCTGCGCCCCGACGACTTCTACAAGCCCGCCCACCAGACGGTCTACGACTGCATCCTCGATCTCTACGGCCGGGGCGAGCCCGCCGACGCCGTCACGGTCTCGGCGGAGCTGCAGCGCAAGGGCGACCTCATCCGCCTCGGCGGGGCCCCCTACCTGCACACGCTCATCGCCACGGTCCCCACCGCGGCCAACGCCGCCTACTACGCCGAGATCGTCGCGGAGAAGGCGATCCTGCGGCGGCTGGTCTCGGCCGGCACCCGCATCGTGCAGCTGGGCTACCACGGCGCCGACGGCGCCGACGTGGCCGATGTCGTCGACCGCGCGCAGGCCACGCTCTACGACGTCAGCGACCGCTCCACGAGCGAGGACTACGTCGCGCTGGAGGAGCTCCTCCAGCCCACGATGGACGAGATCGACGCGATCGGGTCCCGCGGAGGGGCGTCGGTCGGCGTGCCCACCGGTTTCGCCGACCTCGACGCGGTCACCAACGGCATGCACCCGGGCCAGATGATCGTCGTCGCGGCCCGGCCGGGTCTGGGCAAGAGCACGCTGGGCCTCGACTTCGCACGCTCGTGCTCCATCAAGCACGGCATGACCAGCGCGGTGTTCTCCCTCGAGATGAGCAAGTCCGAGATCGTGATGCGCCTGCTCTCGGCCGAGGCCCAGATCAAGCTGGCCGACATGCGCGCCGGCCGGATGAGCGACGAGGACTGGACGCGCATGGCGCGGCGGATGAGCGAGATCAGCGAGGCGCCGCTGTTCATCGACGACTCGCCCAACCTCACGCTGATGGAGATCCGGGCGAAGGCGCGGCGGCTCAAACAGCGTCACGACCTGAAGCTGATCATCCTCGACTACCTCCAGCTCATGACCTCCGGCCGCAAGGTCGAGTCGCGCCAGCAGGAGGTCTCGGAGTTCTCCCGGCAGATCAAGCTGCTGGCCAAGGAGCTCGAGGTGCCGGTCGTCGCGATGAGCCAGCTCAACCGCGGCCCCGAGCAGCGCACCGACAAGCGGCCGATGCTGTCGGACCTGCGAGAGTCGGGCTCGATCGAGCAGGACGCCGACATGGTGATCCTGCTGCACCGCCCTGACGCGTTCGAGCGCGACGACCCCCGCGCGGGCGAGGCCGACCTGATCCTGGCCAAGCACCGCAACGGGCCCACCACCACGATCGTCGTCGCGCACCAGCTGCACTACAGCCGGTTCGCCGACCTCGCCCACGGCTGAGGCTCAGCGCAGGTCGGCCGGTCAGCGGAGGTTGACCTGGTCGTGCCGCAGCGCGATCGCGTCGATCTCCGCGGTCGTCGGTGGCACGTCCCGGTCGGCCAACGCCGCCATCTCGGCGAAGTACTCCTCGCGGGGCTGCCCGGCCGGGGTGAACAGGATGAGGAAGCGCGTCTCGTCGTCGCCGTCGGGTCGGAACGCGTGCACGCCGCGGCGCGGCACCCGGACGAGGTCGCCGCTGCCCGCCGAGGTCCACAGGTCGCCGGTGCGCACCGCGAGGCGCCCGGACAGCACGTAGAACGACTCGCTGAACCCCTCGTGGTAGTGCGGCAGCGCGCCGGGCGCACCCGGCGACAGACGCACCTCGAACAGCCCGTACTCCTGCTCCGTGGTCGAGCCGGGGGCCACGATGACGGTCGTCATCACCGGTGAGGTGATGACCGCCTGCTCGGCGACGGTCCGGATGACGGCGTCGGGTCCGGGGAGGCTCATGTCCACGACGCTAGGACGGCCGGTCCGCAGCCGGAAGACCGCACTTCCGCGTGCTATAGGTACCTGGTGGTGCCCACCCGACGCGAGACCGGCGACGAGATCGTGATGCGCGCCCAGTGCCCGACGCACCGGCTGATGGGCGTGATCGGCGACCGCTGGTCGGTGCTCGTGCTCATCGCTCTGCACGATGGCGGGGAGACGCGCACGGCGGACCTCAGGCGGGCGGTGGAGGGCGTCAGCCAGAAGATGCTCACGCAGACACTGCGCCGGCTGCAGGACCACGACCTGGTTTCCCGGGCGGTGGAGGCCACCGTCCCGGTGTCGGTGAGCTACACGCTCACCGACCGCGGCCGCGGCCTCTGCGCCGCGCTCGCGCCGCTACGGGCGTGGGCGGAGACCCACGTCGACGACCTCAGGCGGGACTGAAGCCCGCGGCGCCGTTGCGCTGGAAGGCGACGACCAGTGCACCCGCGGCCACCGCCATGCCGAGCACCGCGACCGGGACCGCCATGACGGCGGACCCGAGCACCATCAGCGCGAGCCCGAGCACCAGGAGAAGGCTGGGGTTGACGCCGGCGCGGCGCGGGGTCGCAGCCCGGAAGAGCTGGATGAACTCCGGATCGGTGATCGCCAGGTGGTGCTCGATCCGGGCGAGGACCTGTCTCTCACGGTCGTTCAGCACGTGCGATCGCCTCCGATGGAGCTCGTGTCCGATCCCGAGCTCCTCGTCGACCCCGGTACCTCCGTCGGGCTCAGAATAGGCGGCGGCAGGCCTGGCTAAACGGAGGGGTTGGTCACGCTGTGGAGTTGCCGGCGATCAGCTCAGCGGCTTGCTCCGATTGCTCAATCGTCGCGAGGTGCGCGGCGTCGAGGACCTCCAGTCGGGCACCCGGGATGCCCTCGACGATCGTGCGCGCGTGCGGCTCGACCGGCGTCGACGGGTCCGCGGAGCCGGCGATCACCAGCGTGGGGGCGGTGATCGCGCCGAGGCGCGGGCGGTGGTCGAAGTCGCGCAGCGCCGCGCAGCAGGACGCGTACCCGTCGTCGGGCGTCATCGCGACCTGTCCGACGGCCCCGGCGACGACCTCGGGACGAGCGTCGGCGAAGGACGGGGTGAACCAGCGCGACACGATCGTCGCGGCGATCGGCGCGGTGCCGCCGGACTCGACGGCGGCGATCCGGTCGACCCACACGCTCGGGTCCGGCCAGTACGACGACGTGCAGCACAGCGTCAGCGCGCTGATCCGCTCGGGCGCCTCGGACGCCAGGTGCATGCCGACGCACCCGCCCATCGACAGGCCGCAGTAGGCGACGCGGTCGAGGCCGAGTGAGTCGAGCAGGGCCAGGACGTCGCCCGCCATGTCGGCGATCGTGTACGGACCGGGCGGGACGGGCGAGCCGCCGTGGCCGCGGTGGTCGACGCGGATCACCCGGAACCGCTCGGTCAGCGGTTCGACCTGGGGGCTCCACATCTCGACGGTGGAGCCGAGCGAACCGCACAGCACGATCACGGGCGCGTCGCGCGGGCCCTCGTCGACGTGGTGCAGGGCGACGGTCACGACGCGCCCACCGTCTTCAGCCCGCGCAGCGTCGAGAGTTCCTTCTCGGTGGGCGGTGCGGTGATCTTCAGGTCGGGCGAGATCTCCAGCTCCCAGCCGGTCTCCGCGTGCACCTGCTCGATCGTGATGCCGGTGTGCAGAGCCGTGAGCACCAGCTCCGCCGACTCGGGGTCGGGTTCGAGCACGCCGAGGTCGGTGATGACCCGGACCGGTCCGGCGCCGCGCAGGCCGAGGCGGGCGCGGTCGCCCGGGCCGGACCCGTGGCCGACCGACGTCACGAAGTCGACCTGGCTGACGAACGCCCGCAGCCGCTGGCGCATCACGACGATCACCTCGCGGCACGACGCCGCGATCTCCGGCGCCCCGCCGGACCCGGGCAGCCGCACCGACGGCTCGGCGTACTCGCCGATGACGGTGGTGTTGATGTTGCCGAACCGGTCGATCTGGGCCCCGGAGAGGAAGCCGACGTCGATCCGCCCGGGCTGCAGCCAGTAGTTGAAGATCTCCGGGACCGAGACGACCGACAGCGCGGACTCGGCGAGGATCCCGTCGCCGATGGACAGCGGCAGCTCGTCGGGCTCGGTGCCGATGGTGCCCGACTCGTAGATCAGGACGAGGTCCGGCGCGTGCAGGCGGCGGGCGAGGTTGGCCGCGGTGGACGGCAGCCCGATCCCGACGAAGCACGCCTGGCCGTCGCGCAGCGCGCGCGACGCGGCGACGCTCATCATCTCGTCGGCGGTCCACGTGAGCTCTGCGGTCGTCACGACGCGTTCTCCTTCAGGTCCTTGAGCCACACCGAGAACGCCTCGCGGTCCCGGCTGACCTTGTCCCACGCCTTGTACGCGGCGTTGTCGCGGTCGTAGTAGCCGTGGGCGTAGGACGGGGCGGCGCCGCCGGGGGCCACCACCACCGCGTCGAGCACCCAGCTCGGGAGCACGACCGCACCGGGTACCGGCGTCAGCTCGTCGACGATCTCCTCGACGGTGACGATCGCCCGCTGCGCCGCGAGCACCGCCTCCTTCTGCACGCCGAGGATGCCCCAGAACTGCACGTTGCCCGCGCGGTCGGCGCGTTGCGCGTGCACGATCGACACGTCGGGGTTCAGCGCCTTCACCGCGGCGAGCTCCTCGCCGGTGAACGGGCAGGTGACCGTGGAGATCGTGTCGGTGTGCTCGGGCAGCTCCGTGCCTGCGTAGCCGCGCAGCACCGCGAACGGCAGCCCGGACGCCCCCGCGACGTAGCGGTTGGCCATCCCCGCGTGGCTGTGCTCCTCGATCTGCAGCGGCACCGGCCAGCCGGCGCCCAGCGCGTCGCGCATGCGGTGCAGGGACCCGACACCGGGGTTGCCGCCCCAGGAGAACACCAGCTTCGACGCGCAACCCGCACCGATCATCTGGTCGTAGACCAGGTCGGGGGTCATGCGCACGAGCGTGAGATCCCGACGGCCCTGACGGATGATCTCGTGTCCCGCCGCGAACGGGATGAGGTGCGTGAAGCCCTCGAGCGCGACGACGTCCCCGTCGTGCACGAGCTCGGACACGGCCTGCGGCAGGGACTGGATCTTCGATGACGCGATCTTTGCCACGGCGGAACGCTAGCCCCCGCCGCCTGGCCCGGCAATTGCGCGTGACGCGGTCGGCGCGGCGACGACCGTCACGATCGGCTGCAGGTCGGTCGCGGACCGTGGAACGTGAGGTGATGACCTCCTCCTTCCGCATCGGCGACGGGCCGGCCGTGAACCGGCTCGGCTTCGGCACCATGCAGCTCACCGGGCCCGGCGTGTGGGGCCCGCCCGCCGACCCCGACGCCGCGATCGCGGTGCTCCGCCGGGCCGCCGAGCTGGGCACCGACCTGTTCGACACCGCCGACTCCTACGGCCCCGAGGTCGCCGAGGACCTGCTCCGGCGTGCCCTGCACCCGTACGCGGGCCTGACGATCGCCACGAAGGCCGGCCTGCTGCGCACCGGACCCGGTGAGTGGCACCCGTGCGGGCGGCCGGAGTACCTGCGCCAGCAGTGCGAGATGTCGCTGCGGCGTCTGGGCGTGGAGCGCATCGACCTGTTCCAGCTGCACCGCGTCGACCCGGCCGTCCCCGCCGACGAGCAGTTCGGCGTGCTCGCCGCGCTGAAGGCCGAGGGCAAGGTCGCCGAGATCGGGCTGTCCGAGGTGGGGATCGAGCAGATCGAGCAGGCCCGCCGGACCGTCGACGTCGCCACGGTGCAGAACCGCTACAACCTCGTCGACCGCGCGAGCGACGCCGTACTGCGGTACTGCACCGAGCAGGGCATCGGGTTCGTGCCGTGGTTCCCGATCGCCTCGGGCCGCCTCGCGGAGCCCGGCGGGCCGGTCGCCGAGACCGCCGAACGCCTCGGGGCCACCGCGTCGCAGGTGGCGCTCGCCTGGCTGCTGCGCCGGTCGTCGGTGATGTTGCCGATCCCGGGCACCTCCTCGCTCGCCCACGTCGAGGAGAACGCCCGGGCCGCCGAGCTCGTGCTCGACCAGGAGACCGTGGAGAAGCTCGACGCCGCGGCGTAGGTTCCCGATCATGGATCCCGGGAGCAGGAGCACCGCCCCGCGCCGGTGAGCGCCCCGCGCATCCGTACCCGCAGCGAGCTGCGCCGGCGCCGCAGGCCACGTCGGCACCCTGCCGGGACCACATCGTCGGCGCCCCGTTGTGGCCGCTGCACGGCACGAACTCGGCACCCCGCAGCACACCGTCGTGGTGCTCGGGCCACAGGAGCGACGGCATCCGCCGGAGGCGTCGGCACTGCTCGCCCGGGTCGTCGAGATCCCCGTGATCGGCACGGGGAGCAGCCTCGACGTCGCCGTAGCCGGATCACTCGTCGCGTACCGACTCGCCGGGCTGGTCTGAGGCGGGGCTGCGCAGCCGGCGCAGGGACAACCGGATCCGGCCCGGGGCCGGCGACGGTAGCGGGGGCCCGGGCTGGGCCTGGCGCGGGTCGACGGCGTCGATCGTGTCGGGGGCGGGTTCGGCGTCGGCGGTCAGCGACTTGACCGCGGTATTGAGCACGGCCAGCAGCGGCACGGCCAGCAGGGCGCCGGTGATCCCGGCGACGACGACTCCCGCGGCCACCGCCAGCACCACCGCGAGCGCGTGCAGTCGGACCGCCCGCCCCAGCAGCAGCGGCTGCAGGATGTGGCCCTCCAGCTGCTGCACCCCGATGACGATCAGCAGCACGATCAGCGCCGGGATCGGGCCGTTCGCGACGAGCGCCACCAGCACCGCGACACCACCGGTGACCACCGCACCGACCGTCGGCACGAACGCCCCGAGGAAGACCAGCGCAGCCAGCGGCACCACCAGCGGCACGCCGACGATCGCCAGTCCGAGCCCGATGCCCACGGCGTCGACGACCGCCACCAGTGCCGTCGCGCGGACGTAGCCGACGAGGCAGGCGAACGCGCGCCGCCCGGCCGCGTCGACGCGGTCGCGGCGCACCCTCGGCGCCGCGCGGAGCAGGAAGCGCCAGATCACCGGGCCGTCGTAGAGGAAGAAGATGAGCGCGAACAGGGCGAGTGCGGTGCCCGCGGCGATCTCGGTGACGGTCGCCGCGGTGCTGAGCGCGCCGGAGGTCAGCGCGTTGCGGTTGTCGCTGATCGTCTGCCCGAGCTCGGCGGGCAACGTGCGCAGGACGTCGGGCGGCAGCGTGAACGGCGCACCGGAGAGCACCCGCTCGATCGAGCCGAAGCTCTTCCTCAGCTGCTCCTGCAGTGCGGGGAAGCCGCCGATGAAGGTGTTGACGACGAAGGAGAGCAGCCCGCCGAGCAGCGCGAGGCCGGTGACGAGCACGAGTGCGGTGGCGACACCGCGGGGCACGCGGCGGGTCGTCAGCCACTGCACGGCCGGCGCGAGCAGGGCGGCCAGCAGCACCGCGATCGCCACCGGGATGACGACGACGCGCAGCTGCACGACGAGGTAGATCAGCAGGGCCAGTGCCGCCGCGACGACGAGCAGGCGCGCGCACACCTCGGAGGTGACGCGCAGCGGTGTGGGGATCGGCGATCGCCGTTCGGTCACGATCCGCACGGTAGCGCTCTCCGGGGGCCGTGGATCCGTGGTACCGACGCGGACGTGGCCCGGGATCCGGTGGCGGTGCCGGCCGCGGGGCACGAGCTCGACCTCGGCGGTGACGAGCTGACCTCGCCCACCGTCGACGCCCTCGACCTGACCCGCATGACGCTGGACGGGGCCTGCCCGCTACGCCCTCAACGCCTACGGCCTGACGACCGCGGAGCTGGTCGCGGAGCTCGCCGAGACACCGCGCGGGGATGGTCCGGCTCGAACAGGCACAGGTCGGCGCTTTCCGCGATTCCCCGACATTGTGGCTGGGCCGTTCGGCACGCGGATTCCGTGCTTCTCGACGGATTCGCCTACGGTGCGTTGAACGACACCCGGTCAGTGGACGTCCGAAAGCGGCTCCATTGCATCGCTCGGGTGAGTGATGGCTACGCTCCGGCGTTCTGCGACCGATTGTCCGCCGCGTACCAGTGCGCGAGGCAGGACGAGATGGCCGAGCCGGTGCTCATCGCACGGCAGCACCGACGCTACGCCACGACCGGTCCGGCGGCCCGGATCCGAGGTGCGCTGCAGCGCTGGACCGTGGGTCACGGGTACCGCCCGTGGCTGGCCGTGTGCTGGTCGATCGGCGTGTGGGCGCTCGGGACCGACTGGTTCGCGTTCCACGAACGGTGCCGATCGACGCCGACCAGAACCCCCGCCTCGAATCCCCGGTTGTTCGCCGCCGACATGCCGCCCCCGATCGTGGACCTCGGGCAGGACGGGTACCGGCGGCTCGTCGGCGCGTCGCAGTAGATCGCCGGTGCGCTCGTCTCCGCGGGCTGGATCCTGGCCACGACGGCTGCAGCGGGCGCTTCCCGGACACTCAGGAGAGTGTGATCGGGAACAGAGTCCACCCGAACGAGCGTAATCTTGCCGAATCGCTGTAACCGTCGCCCCCGAACCGTTTCCCCGAGCGAGTGTCCCCCGTTGTGGCTATCAAGTGCGCTGAACGGTCCACATGAGCGGTGCACTCGGAGCAGCGGAGGTGCGTGGTGTCGGACGTGGTCAGGGGATACGGCGAGATGCGGCGATCGGCCGTCCACGGAGGCGGTGCCGCGGGGCGGCACGCCGTCAACGAGGACGCGGTGCTGACCCCGATCTTCCACGCGCTCAATCGCGTGGACTGGCCCGGCCGCCGGGCCGAGGGGCCGGGCCGCAGGCGGCAGGACGCGCCGGCCCCCAGCGAGGTGGACGAGTTCCGCCGCGACCCGCTGACGGCGCCGATCCCGGTACAGGCCTTCGCGGCCGCCGCGGCGCCCTCGCCCGTGCTGCCACCGCGGGTCCCGCGGCGCCGCCGGTCGGCGACGACGGACTCGGGCGCCCACGCGCTCGTCGAGCCGCGCGAGGGCGGACGACACCACTTCCGGCTGGAGAGCGCCGGAAGTCGTTGAGACGACCGCCGCCCCGGATCGTGCCGGGGCGGTGGGATGTGCGGTCGGCTGGGGAGCGGACCGCACGCACGGACGGGGCCGGCGGCCCGCGGGGAGGCGACGACGGACCGCCACCCCGCGGCCCCGGCCCTTCCTACGTCCACCCCCACCCCGCCCGCGAGTCGCCACTTCCCCGCCCGCGAGTCGCCACTTCTCCGCCCGCGAGTCGCTGTTTCCCTGCCCGCGAGCGCCACTTCTCCGCCCGCGAGTCGCCCGACGGCGGGCGAGTTGTCCACATCGGTCGTCGACCATCCCCAGGTTCCGGGTTCGTCGTCGCAACCGGGCCGCTGGCCGTCACCGTCGAGGGATGTTCCCGATGGATGTCCCCCACGGCGCGTGCCTGCGCCGCGACGCGGTCCGGTTGATCGGCGAGAAGCGGGTCCGATCCGCGATCGCCGACGGCACGTTCGCCACCCCCTGGCCGGGCGTGGTGGTCGATCCGGCCCGCGCCGCCGAACCGCTCACCGTCGTCGCGGCCGGATTGCTCGCCGGCGGACCGGAGGCCCGCGCGTCGGGACCGACCGCCGCGTTCCTGCACGGGTTGGACGCCGTCGATCCGACACCGGTGGATCTCCTCGTCCCCTACGGCAGCACGCGCCGGACCGGCAGGGGCCTCGTCGTCCACAACGGGCGCGACCTCGTCGACGACACGACCGAGATCCACGGCCTCCCCGCGCTCTGCCTCGGTCGCGTCCTGTCCGATGTGCTGTGCAGCCGACGGCACCAGGACGCGCTCGCTCTGGTGGACCAGGCCCTCGCCCGGTTGCCCCCCGAGCAGCGGGAGGCGTTCCGGGCCACGCTGCACGACCGGTTGCGGCGCAGGCCCGATCCCCGGGGCACCCGGGTCGGAGCCCGACTGCTGGACCTGGCGACCGGACTCGCCGAGTCCCCGGCGGAGAGCTGGATGCTGTGGCGGATCGTCGACCTCGGGTTCCCCGTCCCGGAGGTCAACCACTCGATGAACGACGTCCAGGGGCGTCCGCGGTGGCGGCTCGATCTGAGCTGGCCGGCCCTGCGGATCGCCGTCGAGTACGACGGGCGTCTGGCCCACCTGGACCGGACCGAGCTGGACGGGATGCGCGTCCAGGCGCTGCGGGGCCTCGGGTGGATCGTCATCGTGGTGGACGTCGACGATCTCCGGAGCACGCTGCGGGTCGAGCGGGAGCTGCACGAGGCGTTCGTGGCTCGGGGGCTCGACCCCCGCGGTCGTACGGCCGGGGCGCTCCGCCCCCGACCGCATCGGGAACGACTCGTCGGATGAGCGACTCGGGGGCGGAGAGGCAGCGACTCGCGGACGTGGAGCCGGCGATTCGCGGGCCGGGAAGCAGCGACTCGCGGGCCGGTTCCGAGGAACTCGCCGGGGACGGTGGCCTGGGTCAGGCGCGGAGGCGGGTGGCCACGTCGCGGATCGCCGCGGTGGTCTCCGCGCGGGTCACCCGAGTCGGCTCGCCGTCGGCCAGCACCTGTTCACCGGCCACCCACACGTCGCGCACCAACCTGGAACCGCCCGCCCACACCAGGTTCGACAGGAGCTGGGCGTCGTCGGCGGGGTCGGTGAAGACCGGGTCGTCGAGGTCGACGTGCACCAGATCTGCCCAACGGCCGGGCTCCACCGCACCGAGGTCGTCGCGACCGATCGCGGCCGCTCCGTCGCGGGTCGCCATCAGCAGCAGCTCCGACGCGGTGAGCGCGGCCGCGTCACCGCTGGTCACACGCGCAAGCAGGCCTGCGAGACGGGCCTCGGACCAGACGTCGAGATCGTCGCCGGAGGCGGGGCCGTCGGTGCCCAGCCCGACCCGCACGCCCGCGCGGCGCAGCGCGGTGACCCTCGCGATCCCCGCGGCCAGCTTCGCGTTCGAGCCCGGGCAGTGCGCCACGGCGGTGCCGCGCGCGGAGAACAGGGCGATGTCGTCGTCGGAGAGCTGGATCGAGTGGGCGGCGAGCACGCGGCCGTCGAGGACGCCGAGGGCGTCGAGCAGAGCGGGCACCGAACCGTGCGACGCGCGCGCGGCCGCGTCCTCCTCCTCCGCCTCGGCGACGTGGACGTGCAGCAGCGCGCCCCGGGCCTGCGCGTGCTCGCCGATCGACGCGAGAGCCTCGGGCGGCAGCGTGTACGCGGAGTGCGGCCCGTACCCGAGCTCGACGCGCCCGTTCACCACGCCGTCGGCGTCGATGCGGGCGGAGATGTCGTCGCGCATCTGCTGCCACGTGCCGAGTCGGTCCCAGCCGGGGGCCGCGATGACGCCGGGCGTCAGCACGACGCGGGAACCGACGGTGTGCACGGCGTCGAGCACGGCCTGGGTGTGGAAGTACATCTCGACGCTCGTGGTGCAGCCGGTGCGCAGCAGCTCGACGCCGCCGGCCGTCATCGCGGCGCGCACGTCGTCGCCGGTGAGCCGGGCCTCCATCGGCCACATGACCTCGTGCAGCCAGCGCAGCAGCGGCAGGTCGCCGCCCGCACCGCGCAGGGCGAGCATCGGGGTGTGGGCGTGGGTGTTGATCAGCCCGGGCAGCAGGACGCCGGGCAGCGCGCGCACCGGGGCGTCCGACGCCGGAGCCGACGCGCGGGGCCCGACGAAGGTGATCCGGCCGTCGTCGGAGACGTCCACGACGCCGTCGCGCAGCACCGAGCACGCCGGGTCGCACGGAAGCACGACCGGCGCGGTCAGGCGGATCACCGGCGGGGCTCCAGCAGCGAACGCAGCGAGCGGAACGGCGGGAGCCAGGCGCCGCCGTCGGGCAGCGAGTCGAGCGTGATCCGCGGGAGCGGCTCGCGGAAGACGCCGTCGATCTCCTCGAGGTCGACGAACTCCATCACGTCCGACGCCACCGCGAACGTCGCGTGCTCGCGGAACCCGATGACCGTGACGTAGGTGCCCCTGGCCCGCAGCTCCTCCAGCGGCTCGCGGAACGCGCGGCCGTCACCGGAGGCCACGACGACGTGCTCGAGCAGCCCTTCGTCGGCGCGCAGGCGGATGTGGGCGAGCATGTCGTCGTCGACGTCGGAGTCGTCGGAGATCTTCGGCTTCGCAAACACCGCGAAGCCGACGTTGCGCAGCGCCTCCACCCAGGGGCGGACGACCTCGGTGCTGCCGGGGACGACGTTGGTGAACACGGTGGCCTCGGCGAGCGACTCCGGCCCCGCGAGGTCGAGCAGCCAGCGCCCGACCGCGTCGAACCGGGGGCGGAAGGCCGCCGTCGGCCGGGCGCCCAGGAGCGAGCCCAGGCTCATGTCCATGTTCGGCGCGTCCCAGACCAGCAGCACCCGGGGGGCAGGCGGCGAGGTCGGCGCGGGGGTCGTCATGGCCCGGACCCTATCCCCCGGCCCCGGATAGCATCCCGCCACGATGACCGAGCCCACCGAGATCGCCCGCCGCACCTCCGCCGCCATGGAACGCACCGACGCCGCCGCCCGTGGTGCGGGCATTCGGCTGCTCGACGTCGGCCCCGGAACGGCCGTCGTCACGCTGACGGTGGCCGAGCGCCACCTCAACGGGCACGGCATCTGCCACGGCGGGTTCGTGTTCCTGCTCGCCGACGCCGCACTCGCCCATGCGTCCAACAGCCACGGCGTCTCCGCGGTCGCCGCCGGGGCCGACATCACGTTCCTGCGGCCCGGTGCGTTGGGCGACGAGCTGGTCGCGACGGCCGTGGAGCGGGCGCTGGCCGGTCGCTCCGGGCTCTACGACGTGACGGTCCGGGCGGGCGACGTCGTGGTCGCGGAGTTCCGCGGCCGCACCCGCCAGGTGCCCGGCCTCGCGGCCCCGGGCTGAGGGCGACGGACGCAGGACCCGCGACTCGCGGGCCCGAGAACAGCGACTCGCGGGCGCAGATGTAGCGACTCGCGGGGTGGGGTCAGGGCGTGGGCGTCGGCGGGAGGTAGGCCGGGCGCATCTCGGGGTCGGGCTCGTCGTAATAGCGGTGGTAGACCTTCGTGAGGCCGCCGCTGACCGGGGGGACGATCCAGCTCCAGTCGGCCGGGCAGCGGCGCCCCGCGATCTCCTCGCGGGCGACATGGGTGAGGAAGCGCTCCGACTCGGTGTGGTGGTCGGCCATGGTGACGCCCACGGAGTCGAACGAGTGCTGCACCGCACGCAGCATCTCCAGCATGGCCCGGTCGCGCCAGAGCGTGCGTTCGGAGGTCGTGTCCAGACCGAGCCGGTCGCCGATCACCGGGAGCAGGTCGTAGCGGTCGGCGTCGGCGAGGTTGCGGGCGCCGATCTCGGTGCCGAGGTACCAGCCGTTGAACGGGGCCGCCGGGTAGGTGATGCCGCCGATCTCGAGCGGCATGTTGCTGATCGCCGGCACCGCGTGCCAGCGCAGCCGCAGGTCGGTGAACCACGCGAACTCGGGGTGGTGCAGCGCCACCTCCAGCACCGCGTCGGCCGGGATCTCGAACAGCTCCGGCTGCGCGTCGCCGCGGGAGATCAGGAGCGGCAGGACGTCGAACCGGCCGGGTGGCTCCGGACGTTCCCAGCCCAGCTCGACGGCCCGGTCGGTGAAGTCGGCGTACCTGCCGTCACCCCGGACCTGACCGCTCGCGGTGCGGTGCCCGGCGTAGCGGACCAGCTGCTCGTTGTGGATGCGCGGGGCGGCCTCGCCGGGGCGGTCGGGCGCGAACACCGTGATGGTGGACCGGATCCGGCCGTCGCGCCCGGCGTCGCGCAGGTGCGCGACGCACTCGGCGGCCACGTCGGCCGGCTCGGCGATCCCGCGGCGATCCCGCACACGCAGGCTGTGCCAGTACAGACGGCCGATGCAGCGGGCCGCGTTGCGCCAGGCCACCCGCGCGCCGAACGTCAGCTCGTCGGGGGTGTGGACGTAGGTGCCCGTCTCGTCGATCTCGCGGCACACCTCGTCGAGCCGGCCCGCGAGCGTCTGCGCCGGGGTCGTCTCCCCGTGGAACTGCTCCAGGAACGCCGTCGCGGCGTCGATCGAGACAGCGGCGACCGCCGCCGGGGCGGACGGACCGTGGTTCGCCGGGCAGGTACGGGGTGCCGGGACAACGGTGTTCTCATCGACGAACGCCGTCACACACGCCTCACTCTCCCCGACAGCCTTCCCCGTACCGGGGCCGTCGACCTTCCTACACGGTCACGAAGCGTGATCGCTAGTGCGCCCAGCGGAGCCGCGCCGGTAGAGAAGATCATGAACGGCACGTCCTCCCAGGTGGGCGCGCTGCTCGAACTTGGTCACCGGGCGCCAGTCCGGGCGCGGGAACCAGCCACCCGGCTCATCGGCGGCCGTGTTCACCAAGGAGTGTTCACCGTCACACACCGCACGCATCTGGGTCGCGTAGTCGTCCCAGTCCGTGGCCAGGTGCAGCGTCCCACCCGGGGCGAGCCTGGACGCGACGAGCGCCGCGATCTCGGGCTGCACCAGACGGCGCTTGCGGTGCTTGCGCTTGGGCCAGGGGTCCGGGAAGAAGATCCGGACGGCGCTGAGCGAGCCCTCGGGGACCCGGGCCCGCAGCAGCTCGACGGCGTCGCCGCGGAGCAGTGCGAGGTTGCCCAGTCCCAGCTCCTCGACGCGCATGAGCAGCTGCGCGAGGCCCGGCTCGAAGACCTCGACCGCGAGGTGGTCGTACTCCGGAGCGGCGGCGGCGAGCGCGGCCGTCGACTCGCCCATGCCGGACCCGATCTCCAGCACCAGCGGGGCGGTGCGGCCGAACCAGGCGGGCGGGTCGTAGGCGACGGAGCCGTCGACGACGTCGTCGACGTCGCGGCCCAGCACCGGCCACGACCGGTCCCAGGCCCGCTGCTGGCCCTCGGTGAGCCGCGCGCGGTGGTGCACGAAGCTGGTGATCCGGGGCCGGTCCTCGGTAGGCGGGCGCGTGGTCACGCGGGCTCCTTCAGGGGTGGGCCGGGGGCCGTTCACGATCGCACACCGTCTCGCCGTTCCTCCCCGCGCCGGTGCCCGGCCTGCCACCGTGCCGCCATGGCCGACCGTTATGCCGACGCCGTGCGCGCCCGGCGCCACGAACTGCGCGCGCAGCAGGCACTGCTCGTGCCCGGACGCACCGACCTGCGCGACGCCCTCGCCGCGGCCAGGACGGGCACCCTCGCCGAGGCCGCCGCCCATCTCGCCGACGTCCGCCGCGCGCTGGACGGCCATCCCGCGGCCGCCGTGTCCGCGGCGGCCCGGGCGATCGAGACGGCCGCGTACGCACGCTGGGCCGACCGTGCGGTCGGTGCCGAGCGCGGCACGGCCGCGGACCGGGGCGTGTTCCTCCCGGTCCCGCCGGACGATCCGCCCCCCGCACCCGTCCCGGATCCACCGATCCCGCCCCGCGCCCGGATCGTCGAGGTGCTCGCCGACGCCGGGGCCTGGCGACTGGCGGTGCTCCCGCTCGCCGCGCTGTCCGGCTTCGCAGGCCCCGCCGTGCTGCTACCCGCGCTCGGCGGGGCCGTACTGGTCCTGGTGGCCGCCGTCCGCGCCCGACGGGCCGGCGTCGACCGCGCCCGGCTCCACCGGTGGGGCACGGACCTGCTGGCCGTCACGCACGCCCGCGTCGACGCGGAACTGACCCGTCGCACCGCCGCCCGCGCGACGACGGCCACCGCCCGCCTCGACGCGGCACTGGCCCACCGACGTGCGGAGATCGACGCCGAGCTGACCCTGCTCGCACCGCGGGAGGTCGCCGATGCGTGATCCCCGCGCGGTGCCCGACGGCGACGCCTGCCCCGACGTCACGGCCGGGTTCGACACCGACGACGACGGCACGCCCGACTCGCTGTTCACCGACGACCCCTCCGGCGATCTGCTCCTGCACACCGATCTCGACGCCGACGGTCTCGCCGACCGGACCCTGGCCCTGCACGCCGACGGGAGCACCGACGTCGAGCCGTGCGTCGACGACGGCCCGCCGACCCTGGTCGACGTGCTCACGCGACTGCTGCGCTGGGGGGCGTGATGCTGGGGGTCGTGATGCCGGGGGTCGTGATGCCGGGGGTCGTGATCCATCCGTGACCGGATCCGGGTAGCCGTACGCATCCGTCCGGACCGCCCGGGCCCGATCATGGCCCCCATGACCAGCACATCCGACCCGACGGCCGCGCTCACCGCCGAGATCGCGCGCCTCGGCCACCGGCTCGACCGCGTCGAGGCCCGGCTGCAGTCGCTCGGCGCGCCGGACGTCGAGGGTGGCGAGATCACCGGGGTGCTGGAGCGCCCGGTCGTCGGCGCGTCATCGGGCCCGCCCGGCACCGCGCCGCCGTGGAGCGCGCCGCCGTGGCAGGGACCGGCCGGGCAGGGACCGGCCGGGCAGGGACCGACCGGGCAGCGACCCTGGTGGGCCGCACCGCCCGCGGACGCCGGGTACCCCGGCTGGCCGGCACCGCCCCACGCGGGCGCGCCGGGACAGCCGGCCCCTCCGTGGGCGCCGGTGCCCGGCGTGCCGTCGGGATGGACCCCGCCACCGGGGCCGCAGCCGTTCGGCCCCACCGGCGTTCCGCAGCCGCGGGCGACGGCCGGCGGCGCGCGGCTACTGGCGTGGACCGGTGCCGCGATGACGCTGCTGGGCGTGGTGCTGTTCCTGGCGCTGGCCGCGTCGCGCGGCTGGGGCACGCCCCCCGTGCGGGTCGGGGTGGGGACCGTGCTCGGCCTCGTGCTCGTGGGGGTCGCGGTGTGGCTGCACCGCACGGAGGCGCGCCGGGCCGGGGCGATGGCCCTGGCCGGCACCGGGTTCGGAGCGCTGTACCTGGTGGTGGCAGCCGCGAACCGGCTGCTCGACGTGCCCGGTCCGCTCGCGGTCCTGCTGGCACTGGTGGTGGCCGGGGCCGGGCTGGCGCTGGCCGACCGGTGGCGCTCCGCGCTGCTCGCGGGCGGGATCGTGGTCGGCGGTGCCTGGCTGGCCCCGGCGTTGGTCGAGGGGCCGCTGCTGGTCGCACTGCTGCTCGCCCTTCAGGCCGTGACCACCGTGGTGGCGCTGCGTCGTGGGGTCGAGGGTCGTGGGGGCGAGGGACGGGGCTGGGCATGGCCCGCGGTGCTCTCCGCGGTGGGCCCCGCTCTCGCCGCGTCGGCCGTCGCCGTCTCCGAGGAGCCTCTGCGCGTCGTCGCGGTGATCGCGGTGACGCTGCTCGGCCTCGCCGGTGGCGCGCTCTCGGTGCGCCGCCTGCCGGAGCAGGCGGTGGTCGCGCTCGTGGCACTGGCCCCGCTGCCGATGCTGGTGCTGGGCCCGGTCCTCGACGGCTGGGGTGGAGCGGGGGTCGCGGCCGCCGCGGCGCTGCTGGTCCTCACACTGCTCGCGGTGCCGGGCGTCGGGACCCGACTGCGCACCGCGATCGCCGCGGTCGGTGCGATCGGTGTGCTGGAGGCTGTGCTGATCGGCCTGGACGGGCCGGTCGCCACCGGCGGGCTGCTGGTCGTCGCGATCGCGCTGTCCGTCGTCGCGGTCGCCGTCGGCAACCGGCTGCCGCTGCTCGTCGCGGGTGGGTTCTGGCTGGTCGGGACCGTGCTGGCGCTCTCGGCCGACGCCCCGCTCACCGCACTCGTCGACTTCCCGGCCGATCCGTACGTCGTCGACGGGACGGCCCGACCGGGCGCGCTGGTGGCCGGGGCGGTGGTGTCGCTGCTGGTGCTGGCCGCATCGGCCGTGATCACGGTGGTGGCGGGGCGGTTGGGGCTGGTGCGGCCCGACTCGAGCACCGCCGGGATCTGGGTCCCGCTCGGCGTCGCCGGTCTCTACGGCACGGCCGGTCTGATCATCTCACCGGCGCTGCTGGTGGCCCCGGACCGCACGGCGTTCACCGTCGGGCACGCGATCGTCACGGTCTCCTGGACGGTGGTGGCGCTGGTGCTGCTGGCCCGCGGCCTGCGCCGTCCCGCGCTGCGGGTGACCGGGCTGGTGCTGGTGGCGGGCGCCGTCGCCAAGCTCGTGCTGTTCGACCTCGTGGTGCTGGACGGGCTGGTGCAGGTCGGGGCGTTCCTCGGGGCCGGGCTGGTGCTGCTGACCGCGGGCACCCGCTACGCGCGGATGGTCGCGGAGGCCCAGTAGGTAGGTTCGGCCCCATGCCAGACCTGGACCCGGCGTTCGCGGGCCTGCCGCTCGCCGCACTCGCCGACGCCGCCCTCTCCCGCGCCAGGGACCTGGGCGCACAGCACGCCGATCTGCGGGTGGAACGGATCGTGTCCCAGTCCGTCGACCTGCGCGACGGGCGCGTCACCGGCGTCGCCGACGACGTGGCGATCGGGCTGGCGGTGCGCGTGATCGTCGACGGGGTGTGGGGTTTCGCCTCCCACGGCGACCTCACCCCGGAGCGCGCCGTCGCCACCGCCGAGCGCGCGGTCGCCGTGGCGCGGACGCTGGCGCCGGTCGCGATCGAGCGGGTGGATCGGGCCGACGAGCCGGTGTACCCGGGCGTCGAGTGGATCTCCGCCTACGACGTCGACCCGTTCGACGTGCCGACGCGGGAGAAGGTGGACCTGCTCACCGAGTGGTCGCAGCGTCTGCTCGCCTCCGACGGCGTCGACCACGTGCAGGCGGGCGTCGCGCAGGTGCGGGAGAACAAGTTCTACGCCGACCTCACGGGCACCCGCACCACCCAGCAGCGCGTGCGGATCTCCCCGTCGTTCACCGCCACCGCCGTCGACCGCGGGGCCGGCGCGTTCGAGACGATGGGCACCCTGGCCCCGCCGGTGGGCCGCGGCTGGGAGTACCTCACGGGGACGGGCTGGGACTGGGACGCCGAGCTCGCGCGGGTGCCGGAGCTGCTGGCCGAGAAGACGAAGTCCCCGAGCGTCGCGGCCGGGGCGTACGACCTGGTCATCGACCCGACGAACCTGTGGCTGACGATCCACGAGTCGGTCGGGCACGCCACCGAGTACGACCGGGCCATCGGCTACGAGGCCGCGTACGCCGGGTCCAGCTTCGCCACCCCCGACCTGCTCGGCACGCTGCGCTACGGCTCCGAACACATGCACGTCACCGGCGACCGGACGGTCGAGCACGGCCTCGCGACCATCGGCTACGACGACGACGGCGTGGCCACCTCGACCTTCGACCTCGTCCGCGACGGCGTGCTGGTCGGCTACCAGCTCGACCGCACGTTCGCGCCGCGCCTCGGGCTCGACCGCTCCAACGGCTGCGCGTTCGCCGACTCCCCGCACCACGTGCCGATCCAGCGGATGGCGAACGTGTCGCTGCAGCCGGACCCGGTGCGCGACACGCCCACCGCGGAGCTGATCGCGGGCGTCGAGCGCGGGATCTACGTCGTCGGCGACAAGTCGTGGTCGATCGACATGCAGCGCTACAACTTCCAGTTCACCGGCCAGCGGTTCTACCGGATCGAGAACGGCGAGCTGGCCGGGCAGCTGCGCGACGTCGCCTACCAGGCCACCACCACCGACTTCTGGGGCTCGCTCGACGCCGTCGGCGGCCCGTCGACGTGGGTGCTGCACGGCGCGATGAACTGCGGCAAGGCCCAGCCCGGACAGGTCGCGGCGGTGAGCCACGGCTGCCCGTCGGCCCGGTTCCGCGGCGTCACCGTGCTCAACACCCAGGAGGAGGGCCAGTGAGGCCGCAGGAGATCGTCGAGCGGACGCTGGCCGCGGCCACGCACCTGCGGGGGTGCGTCGTGCTCGTGCAGGAGTCCAGCGAGGCGGTACTGCGCTGGGCCAACTCGACGATGACGACCAACGGCCACACCACCTCCGGCCGGGTCACGGTGATCGCGCTGGTCGCCGTCGACGGCGGGACGGCCGCTGGCGTCGTCAGCACGGCGGTGACGATCACCGACCCGGCCCGGCTCGAGGACCTGGTGCGCGCCGCGGAGGCCTCCGCGCGCGACGCTGGCCCGGCGGAGGACGCGATGGACCTGCCCTCGCCGACCGACACGGACGCGAGCTGGGACGACGACGCCACCGAGACGTCGATCGGCGTGTTCGGCGCGTTCGCGCAGGGCCTGGCCGAGGTGCTCGCCGGCCCGCAACGCCAGTACGGTTTCGCCAGCCACGAGCTGACGACGACCTGGCTCGGGACGTCGGCCGGGGTGCGGCGGCGCTGGGTGCAGCCGACGGGTTCGGTGGAGCTGAACGCGAAGACCCCCGACCTGTCCGGCTCGGCGTGGGTGGGCGCGTCCACCGCCGACTTCGCCGACGTCGACGTCGTGGACCTCGCCGCGCAGGCCGCGCGGCGGCTGGAGTGGGGGGAGCGGAAGGTCGAACTGCCCGCGGGGAAGTACGAGACGCTGCTTCCGCCGTCGGCCGTCTCGGACCTGATGATCTACCTGGCCTGGTCGATGGACGGACGCCCGGCGCACGAGGGCCGCAGCGCGCTGTCCGGCCCCGACGGCACGCGCGTCGGTGAACGCCTCGGCGCGCTGCCCCTGACACTCACCTGCGACCCGGCCGCCCCAGGGATGGAGTACGCGCCGTTCCTCTCCACGACCCGGTCCGGCGACGCGATCTCGGTGTTCGACAACGGCGCACCGGTCGGGCGCGTCGACTGGGTCCGCGAGGGCGTCGTCTCCGAGCTCGGCTGGTCGCGGGCGGAGGCCGCCGAGTTCGGTACGGCGTTCACCCCGCCCGGCGACAACCTCCTGCTCACCGGCGGCTCGGACGCATCGCTCGAGGAGATGGTCGGGCGCACCGAGCGTGGGCTGCTGCTGACGTGCCTGTGGTACATCCGGCTGGTCGACCCGGCCACCCTGCTGCTCACCGGCCTCACCCGCGACGGCGTCTATCTGGTGGAGGGCGGGGAGATCGTCGGCGAGGTCGACCACAACTTCCGGTTCAACCACTCCCCGCTCGACGTCCTGCGTCAGGCCACGGAGGCCGGCGCCACGGAGCGGACCCTGCCGCGGGAGTGGAAGGACTGGTTCACCCGCGCCGCGATGCCCCCGGTGCGGGTCCCGGAGTTCACGATGTCCTCGGTGTCGCTGGGTCGCTGAGGTTCGCCGCGGCCGGCCACCCGTCCGGCGATCCGCTGGTCACCTGACCAGGGGTGAGCGGTCGCACACGGCGCGTGATGGACACCATCGGGCGACACCTGGCGTGCCGATGCAGACCCGGTCGGGGTCCGTGCCGTTGACTGTGCGGGAGTCGACGTCGCAATCCCGGTTCGAGCCCGAGAGGGGCGTACCCGTGTCCTACGAGATGGTCAGCGCCTACACACTGCTGGTCGGTCAGACCGACGGCGAGCCCAACGTCAGCGTGCACACCACCGCCGACGACGCCTGGCGCGCGCTGGACCGGGTGGTCCGCGACCGCTGCGGCATGCGCCCCCGCCCGCGCCGCAAGGCCGACGCCGACGCCACCGCCCGCCTGGCCAACGCGTGGCGCGCGGGTGACCCGGAGAACCGCTACTGGAACGTCACGACGCACCGGCTGCCCATCCCGGTCCCGGAGATCGCCCGCAACCCGGCACCGCTGGAGCCCGCCCCGTCCCTGGTCCGCGCGTCCTCGCGATGGATCTTCGGCTAGAGCTTCCGGCGGAGCTCGCCGACGCGTTCTCCGACTCGCCGGGACGCCGCGCGTCGCCGGCCGACCGCTGACCCTCGACCCGCCGTTCCGGCCCGGCGGGGAGACCGCGTGGGTGGCGCCGACCCGCGACGCCGCGGGCCGTGACCTGGTGTTCGAGATCGGCCGACGGAGCCCACCAGGTCGAGGGGCCTGGAGCGGCCGCGGCGCCGTCGCGGAGCACGGGTCGTGGGCCGAGGGGCGTCGGTCGCACGGCTGCTGGAACGGGCCCGGCCCGGCACACCGCTGCGCGATCTCCGCCCGCTGCCCGAGCAGGATGAGGTCGTCGCCGCGACCCTGCCCGTGACATCCCGCCGGCGACCCGTGCCTCGACGTGCATCAGCACATCCTCGACGACCGGCGCGCCGCCGCCGACCCGCACGCGATGGCGGACCGGATGGCCGACCTCACCGGCTGGACGTCGCCCGCGTGCGCGTGTGGTCGTTCGCACGGTGCGTCGTGGAGTCGGCGTGGTCGGCGTGGTCGGCGTGGTCGGAGTGGATCGGTCGCGGCCGCGCTCGCACCCCCGGCGAACCGCCGACCCACGGACGGAATCTCGCGACTCGCGGGCGGGAATCTCGCGACTCGCGGGGTCAGGGGTCGGCCGCCGGGAAGTGCTGGCGCAGGCGGGCCAGCAGGTCCTCCACCCCGAGCCCGGGCGGGAGCGGGGTGCCGGTGAGGGTGCGCAGGTACAGGCCGTCCCCCACGAGCTGGGCGAGCCAGGCGAGCACCGGGTCGTCCAGCTCCGCCCGCAGCGCGGCGTACGCGTCGGCGTCGACCTCGGCGAGCGCATCACGGATGGCCTGACCGGTCGCGCTCCCCTCGGAGATCCGCAGGACGGCGAGGTAGCTCCGGGTGACCCCGCCCGGGATCGTCCCGCCCGGCGCGGACGTGCGCAGGTAGTAGGCGACGGCTCCGTCGGAGGAGGTGCGGATCGCGTCGGCGTCGGCGGCGCTGCGCTCGCGCAACCGGTCGAGCAGCCCCGTGACCAGAGCGTCCTTGGACGCGAAGTGGTAGAGCAGCCCGCCCTTGGAGACCTCGGCCGCCGCGGCGACGGCGTCGAGCGTGGCCGCGCCGGGGCCGTGGTCGATCAGGAGCGTCTCGTACGCGTCCAGCACGCGGTCGCGGGCGCCGGTCATCGACTGAGTCTAGGTGGGCCGGCCCACGTCGCGGACGGGCCGGGAATGCCGGGCGCTACTGTACCGTCTGGACGGTATACGAACGCGTGAGGAAGCCGTCATGACCGTCATCGCCCCCCGCCCCGTCGACGCCCGCGCCGGACTCCGCGCATGGGCCGGCCTCGCCGTCCTGTTCCTGCCGACGCTCCTGGTCGCGGTCGACAACACCGTCCTGGGCTTCGCCCTGCCCGCGATCAGCGAGGCGCTCGGACCGTCGGCCACGCAGCAGCTGTGGATCGTCGACGTCTACCCGCTCGTCCTCGCCGGACTGCTCGTCACGATGGGCACGCTCGGTGACCGCATCGGCCGTCGCCGCGCGCTGCTGATCGGCGTCACCGGGTTCGGGGCCGTGTCGTTCGCCGCCGCGTTCGCCACCGACCCCACCCAGCTCGTGATCGCCCGCGCGCTGCTCGGATTCTTCGGCGCCATGCTCATGCCGGCCACGCTCGCGCTGCTGCGCACGCTGTTCCCGCACCGGGCACAGCGGCGTACCGCGGTCGCGATCTGGGCCACCGGGTTCGCCGCGGGGGCCGCGGTCGGCCCGATCGTCGGCGGGCTGCTGCTCGCGCACTTCTGGTGGGGCGCGGTGTTCCTGGTCAACGTGCCGCTGATGCTGCTGATCCTGGTGGCGGGCGCGGTACTGCTCCCGGAGTCGCGGATGGCGGCGCCCGGCCGGCTCGACCCGTGGGGCGTGCTGTTGTCGCTGCTCGCGATGGGCCCCACCGTGCTCGCGGTCAAGACCGTCGCCCACGACGGCGTCACGGGCACCGCGGTGCTGTCGCTGCTGGTCGGCGTCGGCGCGGCCGTGCTGTTCGTCCGTCGGGCCCGCGCCCGGATCGCGGCCGGCGAGGAGCCGCTGCTCGACGTCACCCTGTTCTCCTCGCCGGTGCTGCGCCTCTCGGCGCTGGCCAACGCGACCACCATGTTCGCGCTCACCGGCCTGCTGTTCTTCTCCGCGCAGTACCTCCTGCTCGTCGTCGGGCTCGACCCCCTCGACGCCGGGCTCGTCCTGCTCCCGGGGTTCGCGATGACGATGGTGGCCGGGCTGGCGGCCAGCCGGCTCGCCCGCCGCTTCCCGCTGCGCCTGCTCGTGCCGACGGGTCTGCTGCTCGCCGCCGCGGGCTACATCCTGTGCACGCAGCTCACCGGGGCTCCCGCGGTCGGCCTGCTGGCCGTGGCCGCCGTGCTCGTCGGGGCCGGGATCGGGCTGTCCGAGACGATCACGAACGACGCGATCCTCTCCGCGGTCCCCGCCGACCGGGCCGGCTCGGCTTCGGCGGTGTCGGAGACGGCGTACGAGATCGGTGCCGTGCTCGGCACCGCGGTGCTCGGCAGCGTGCTCGCCGCCGTCTACCGCGCCGGGGTGCGCGTCCCGGGCGGCTTCGGGCCCACCTGGGCCGACTCCGCCCGCGAGACCCTCGCCGGGGCGGCCGGCACCGCGGACCGCATCGGCGGCGCCGACGGGGCCGCGCTGCTGGCGTCGGCCCGGTCCGCGTTCGACGCGGGCGTCGGCGTCACCGCGGCCGTCGGGGCCGGGGTGCTCGTCGCCGTCGCGGTGCTGGTGGTGGTCGGGCTCAGGCCACGGGCCTGAGCCGGCTCACGGCTGCTTCGGGATGACCGGGCGTGTGCCGATGCGCTCCTCGGGGGCGGGCCGGGGGGCGGGGGCGGAGCGCTCCGCGAGCCGCTCCTGCACCTGCTCGGAGACCTGGTCGACGCGGCGCCGCTCGCGGACGCGGATGAGCACCAGCATCGAGACGCCGTAGGCGACGCCGAGCACGAGCAGGACCACCCCGAGCTTGACGACGAAGTTCTGCAGCGGGGCCTGGCCGCCGGCGATGTCGATCACCGAGATGATCGCCAGCACGCCGAGGGTGATCAGGTGGAACAGGACGGACAGGAGCAGGTTCACCGACCGCGTGACCTTGGTGTCCTGGAACACCTCCTGCAGGAACGGCTCGCCCGCGGTGACCAACAGCCGGCCCACGAGGAACGTGAGGGCGATCGCCACGACGAGCAACGTGATGTACATGCCGGTGTCGCTCATCTACGCGCTCCCTCGCTGCGCCGGATACGGGCGAAACGCTACGCCCGGTGGGCCCACCGGTCCAGGCGTGGCGACGGGGCCCGAACGTCACGCACGTCACTGTCCGTCCCGGATGAATAGCTCTCTGACCTCTACTGAATCGATTAGTTGACCGGTTCTGTGAGTCAATCGACAGCGACCAGCGGTGGGGAAAGCCGGACACCGCCGGTACCGTCGCTATTCATCTTCGACAGGCGCGTCCGGCCGTTCCCACGGCTCGGGCGCGCGCAGCGTTCCCGAATGACCCGGTCCGCCGGTGAGGAGACAGGACGAACATGACAGCAGCCACCGTGCCAGGGCTCGACGAGTCGCCGACCGACAACACGCGACTGCTCTCGTGGGTCCGTGAGGTGGCCGAACTGACCACGCCGGACCGCGTCGTGTGGGTCGACGGTTCCGACGAGGAGTGGGAGCGGATGACGAGCGCGCTCGTCGACGCCGGCACCTTCACGCGCCTGGAGAAGAAACCGAATTCCTTCTACGCGGCCTCCGATCCCGATGACGTGGCGCGCGTCGAGGAGCGCACGTTCATCTGTTCCGTGGATCAGTCGGGCGCGGGTCCGACGAACAACTGGGTCGACCCCGTCGAGATGAAGTCGACGATGTCGGAGCTGTACCGCGGCTGTATGCGCGGTCGCACGATGTACGTCATCCCGTTCTGCATGGGCCCTCTCGACGCCACCCCGCCGATGCTCGGCGTGGAGATCACCGACTCCGAGTACGTCGTCGCGTCGATGAAGATCATGACGCGGATGGGCGCCTCGGTGCTGCCGCTGTTCGCCGAGCGCGGCGACTCGTTCGTCAAGTGCCTGCACTCCGTCGGCGCCCCGCTCGAGCCGGGCCAGGCCGACGTCGCGTGGCCGTGCAACGTCGACAAGTACATCTCCCACTTCCCCGAGACCCGCGAGATCTGGAGCTACGGCTCCGGCTACGGCGGCAACGCCCTGCTGGGCAAGAAGTGCTACGCGCTGCGCATCGCCTCGGCCATCGCCCACGACGAGGGCTGGATGGCCGAGCACATGC
Organism: Pseudonocardia abyssalis; assembly: GCF_019263705.2. Taxonomy (NCBI): domain Bacteria; kingdom Bacillati; phylum Actinomycetota; class Actinomycetes; order Pseudonocardiales; family Pseudonocardiaceae; genus Pseudonocardia; species Pseudonocardia abyssalis. Next base: position 5,232,980 of record NZ_JADQDK010000001.1, on the reverse strand, counting down.
TCATCCTCAAGCTGATCTCGCCGGAGGAGAAGGCGTACTACGTGGCGGCGGCATTCCCGTCCGCGTGCGGCAAGACCAACCTCGCGATGCTGCAGCCGACCATTCCGGGATGGCGTGCCGAGACCGTCGGCGACGACATCGCCTGGATGCGTTTCGGTGAGGACGGCCGTCTGTACGCGGTCAACCCCGAGTTCGGTTTCTTCGGCGTCGCGCCGGGCACCAACTGGAAGACCAACCCCAACGCGATGCGCACGATCGACGAGGGCAACGCGCTGTTCACCAACGTCGCGCTCACCGACGACGGTGACGTGTGGTGGGAGGGCCTGGAGGGCGATCCGCAGCACCTGACGGACTGGAAGGGCAACGACTGGACGCCCGAGTCCGGCACCGACGCCGCGCACCCCAACTCCCGCTACACCGTGCCGATCGGGCAGTGCCCGGTCGTCGCACCGGAGTGGGAGGACCCCAACGGCGTGCCGATCTCGGCGATCCTGTTCGGCGGGCGCCGCAAGACGACGGTCCCGCTCGTCACCGAGGCCCGCGACTGGCAGCACGGCACCTTCATGGGTGCCACCATGTCGAGCGAGAAGACCGCGGCGGCCAAGGGCGGGCTCGGCGAGGTCCGCCGCGACCCGATGGCGATGCTGCCGTTCCTCGGCTACGACGCCGGCACCTACTTCCAGCACTGGGTGAACGTCGGCAAGGGCGCCGACGCCGACAAGCTGCCGAAGATCTTCTACGTCAACTGGTTCCGCCGCGGCGACGAGGGCCAGTTCCTGTGGCCCGGGTTCGGCGAGAACAGCCGGGTCCTCAAGTGGTGCATCGAGCGCATGGAGGGCACGGCCGCGGCCACCGAGACCGCGATCGGCTACGTCCCCACGACGGACCAGATGGACCTCGACGGCCTCGACGCCGCCGTGGCCGACGTCGAGGCCGCGCTGGCCGTCGACGTCGAGGAGTGGAAGGCCGAGATCCCGCTCATCGAGGAGTGGTTCGACAAGATCGGCGACGGCCTGCCGACGTCGATGCGCGACGAGCTCGAGGCCCTCAAGCTCCGCCTCGGCGCCTGACCCAGCCGACCGGACGGCCCGCCGCATCCCGCGGCGGGCCGTTCGTCGTCTCCGGATCGGTGCACGCGAACGGCTGACAGCGCACGATCCGGGCTTTATGGTCGCCACACACGCGGGACCGTCGGGGGGCTCCGCGAGGATTCGAGAGGTGTGGGCGACGTGGCCACCACGGAGATGTCGGGCGCGCGGAAGCCCGACGGGACGGCGCGCAGGCGGCCGGACCTGCGGCAGATCCTGATCTGGTCGGCGGTGGCCCTGGTGGGCGCCGTGGCCTGGGGGGTCATCGCGCTGAGCCGCGGCGAGGAGATCTCGGCCGGCTGGCTGGTGTTCGCCGCGCTGGCGTCCTACGCCATCGGCTACCGGTTCTACTCGCGGTTCATCTCGCGCAAGGTGCTGCAGGTCGACGACACCCGCGCCACCCCCGCCGAGCGGCTCGACGACGGGCAGGACTTCCAGCCCACCGACCGCCGCGTGCTCTTCGGCCACCACTTCGCCGCCATCGCGGGCGCGGGCCCGCTGGTCGGGCCGGTGCTGGCCGCGCAGATGGGTTACCTGCCCGGCACGATCTGGATCATCGTCGGCGTCATCTTCGCCGGGGCCGTGCAGGACATGGTCACGCTGTTCTTCTCCACCCGCCGCGGTGGCCGCAGCCTCGGCCAGATGGCGCGCGAGGAGATCGGCCCGGTGGGCGGCATCGCCGCGCTGATCGCCGTGCTCGCCATCATGATCATCCTGCTGGCCGTGCTCGCGCTGGTCGTCGTCCAGGCGCTGGCCAAGTCGCCGTGGGGCACGTTCTCCCTGGCCATGACGATCCCGATCGCCCTGTTCATGGGTTGCTACCTGCGCTACATCCGGCCAGGGAAGATCATCGAGGGCTCGGTCATCGGCGTGGCGCTGCTGCTGCTGGCCATCGTCGCGGGCGGGTGGATCGACAACTCGCCGCTGGCCGAGGCGTTCACGCTGTCCGCCAACCAGCTCACCCTCGGCCTGGTCATCTACGGCTTCGTCGCCTCGGTGCTCCCGGTGTGGATGCTCCTCGCGCCGCGCGACTACCTGTCGAGCTTCATGAAGATCGGCGTCATCGTCCTGCTCGCGGTGTCGATCCTGGTGGCCTGGCCGACGATGCAGGCCGAGGCGTTCACCGACTTCGCCGCGAACGGGATGGGCCCGGTCTTCGCCGGCTCGCTGTTCCCGTTCGTCTTCATCACGATCGCCTGCGGCGCGCTCTCCGGCTTCCACGCGCTCGTCGCGTCGGGCACCACGCCCAAGCTGATCGAGAAGGAGTCGCAGATCCGGCTGATCGGCTACGGCGGCATGCTCACCGAGTCGTTCGTCGCGATCTGCGCGCTCGCCGCGGCGTGCGTGCTCGACCCCGGGCTGTACTTCGCGATGAACATGCCGGCCACGGTGCTCGGCCCGACCGTGGAGACCGCGTCGGCCGCGGTGGCCAACATCGGGTTCACGATCTCCCCCGCCGAGCTGGCCGCCGCGGCGGCCGCGGTGGAGGAGGAGACCCTCGTCGGGCGCTCCGGCGGTGCCCCCACGCTGGCGGTGGGGCTGTCCCAGATCTTCTCCGAGGTCTTCGGCGGCGACGCCCTGCGCGCCTTCTGGTACCACTTCGCGATCATGTTCGAGGCGCTGTTCATCCTCACCACGGTGGACGCCGGCACCCGCGTCGGCCGCTTCATGCTGCAGGACACCATCGGCGCCGTCTGGCCGAGGTACAAGGACACGTCCTGGAAGCCGGCCGCCTGGTCGGCGAGCGCGATCATCGTCGGGGCGTGGGGGTACCTGCTCTACGCGGGCGTCAACGACCCGCTCGGCGGCATCTACCAGCTCTTCCCGCTGTTCGGCATCGCCAACCAGCTCCTCGCCGCGGTCGCGCTGGCCGTCTGCACGACGCTGTTGATCAAGTCCGGGCGGGCGCGCTATGCGTGGATCACACTGGTACCGCTGGCCTTCGACGCCGCCGTCACCCTCACGGCGAGCTACCAGAAGATCTTCTCGCCCGACCCGACGCTGGGCTTCTGGGCCCAGCGCCAGCGCTACCAGGCCGCCCTGGACGCCGGGGAGACGAGCCTGGGCACCGCGAAGTCGGTGGAGGACATGCAGCAGGTCGTGTTCAACACGACGCTCGACACGGTCCTGACCGCGCTGTTCGCGAGCCTCATCGTGATCATCCTGATCGACTCGATGCGGGTGTGGGTCACCGCGCTGCGCGGAGGCACGCTGCCCAGCGGGTCGGAGGACCCGTACGTCCGGTCCACCCTCGTCGCCCCGGCCGGACTCATCGCCACCCGCGAGGAGAAGGAGGCCATCCGGGAGCACGAGCTGGCCGCGGCGGGCAGCCGGAAGTCGACGTGAGCGTGCGGGAGGGGTTGCGCGAGGCGTGGCAGCTGCTGCGCGGCTTCGCCGGGGAGCAGGCCTACGAGCGCTACGTGGCCCACCACGTCGCGCACCATCCCGGGGTGCCGCCGATGGCCGAGCGCGAGTTCTGGCGGAGACACACCGATCGTGGCGACCACACACCGTCTGCACGGTGCTGCTGACCGCTCGTCGCGCTGAACACACCATTCGGCGATGAAGCCGATCAGGGGTGACGCGACACCGCCGTTCACCACGATGTCACTGTGTCGTCGTTCGGCCGTTCACTCGAACGAGTGCCGGACACCGCCGAGAGTGACCTTTCGGCGGCGCACGATTGCCCCGCCACTCGTTGGAGGTGCAACATCCTGTGGACCCTTGCGATACGAAGGGTGATCGCTGCCATGCCGGGCGGCGACAGTCGGAGGTGACCGCGGTGATGGATGTCGGACCCGGGAGCGCGCACGATCGCGCGTCTGCTGGAGAGGACGCCGAGGACCTCCTGGTGTTCGTCGACCGGCTCGCAGCGGCGGCCCAGGACGAGCCCACGACGGCTCGCGCCAAGGAGCAGATCGGCACGATCGTCCGGGCGGGCTCCACTCCCCCCGGGCTGCGCAGGCTCGCCGAGGCGCTCGCCGCGTCGGTGGCGGAGATCCCGCCCGCCCAGCGCCACCCCGCCGACGACCCGACGTCGGTCGTGCCGGCGATGCGCAACACCGCGCTCGTCGTCCTCGACGAGGCGGGGCCGGCCGAGGTGGCCACGGCGATCTCCGCACTGGTCGCCGACGGCCGGCGCGTCGTCGTCACCGCCGAGACCGACGCCGAGCTCGACGAGGTCCGGATCGGGGTGGCCACCGGCCGCACCGTCGATGCACTGCCCGACATCCCGCACGCCGAGCTGCGCGAGCTGCGCCGCCTGCTCGCCACCTCCACCGCGGCCGCCAGGGCCCGGGCAGGGCAGGACCTCCCCGCGGCCGACGCGCTGCCGCCCGTCGACGAGGTGCGCAGGCTCTGCGAGCAGGCCGCCCGGTCCGGTCACCCGGAGGACGCGGGCACCGTCGTGCCCGCACTGCTGTCGCGGGTGGAGCCCGACCGCCGCGAGGCCGTCACCTCGATCGCCCGCTGCGTCAGCGCCCGGCTCGACGCGCTCGGGACCCGCCGGCAGTTCCCGTGGGAGTGGGAGCTGCTCGGGCACCTGATCCACACCCGGCACCGCGCCACGTTCGACCGGACGCAGGAGGACGTCGCGCAGGCCGCGACGATCGTGCACGCACGGCGCAACGCCCCGCCCGTCACGTTCCTCGGGCCGCTCTCCGCCGACGCCGTCGACCTGCTCTGCAACTACTACGAGTTCCTGGAGGCCGGCGGCCGCACCCGTGCGTACTTCCGACCCACGGTGCAGCGCGACGTGCAGCCGGTACTGCGGCGCATCCGCGTGGCCGACCGCGAGCCCGTCACCGCGCCCGACGTCCTCCGCGTGCTCGACCACCTCGAGCTCGCCGAGCGCATGGGGCGGATCGTCACCGGTTGCACCGAGATGGGTGTCCCGGCCCCGCGCGGGCCGGGTGACCTCTCGGCGCTGGCCGAGCGGCTCGTGCTGGTGGCCAACGCGGCCCGGTCCGTGGGCTCGCTGCGCCACGACGTGCTGTTCCTCGCCGCCGACTCGCCGCTGTCGGTGCCCGACGTCGACTCCGCGGCCCGGGTGTCGAGCGCGATCCTCGACTACGCGGAGAACGGTTCGCCCGACGAGGCCGGGCACCGGCTGGGCCTGCTCGCCGACCAGCTCGCCGACCGGGCCGCGGTCACCGTCACCGCCCCGGAGCACCAGGTCGCCGTCGACGCGCTGCGCCGCCGCGACGCCGACGCCTACGAGAACGCCGTCGACGCGCTGGGGGCCGCCCGCCGCGAGCTGCGCGACGAGGTGCGCCGCACCACGCTGCTCCGCAGGCTGCGGGCCACCGCCCCGACGCTGGCCTCCGCGTGGGACGAGTTGCACGAGCGCGACTCCGGCTCCTACGGCCTCGCCTGCTTCACCCGTAGCGACGTCCTCCTCGGCGCGCTGCCCGCCCCCGACAGCGCCGACGTCGTCGTCGTGGTCGGGGCGGCCCAGCTCGGCGTCGAGCGGCTGCTGCTCACGGCGGTGGCCCCCCGGTTGATCGCCGTGGTCGCCCCCGACGAGCAGCCGGAGGGGTCGCCGTCGCTGCTCAGCGTGCTGCAGCGCGCCGCGGCACTGGTGATCCGCGGGCGCACCACCGACGCCGGCCCCACGGGCCGGGTCGTGCAGTTCAACCCGGCCGCGCGGGCGGCCGAGGCGGTGTCGGCGGTGGGTCAGGCCGGCGCCTGAGCCTCCAGCAGCGCGATCGGGTCCGGGCCGTCGGAGGTCCGGGTCCACCCGCCGCCGTCGGGGCGGTAGAGGGTCCAGTGCCCGGCGTCGTCGACGTCGAGGCGGGCCAGCGGTGTGCTGCTCCATTCGACGTCGAGTTCCGGGTGGGCCGGGGCGCGACGGTCGCTGATCGTCACGGTCCCGTCGTGCACGGCGTAACCGATCCGGCGGCGCTCGCGCTCGCCCTCCGGGATCTGCCGCGCGCACCAGCCCGACAGCGAGTGGCCGATCTCCTCCGGTACGTCCATGGCTCGACATCGTCCTCGGCACTACGGTCGGACGCCATGGGAGACACGCACGAGGTGAGCCGGTTCGGACACGTGGAGCTGGCCGACATGCCCGACGACCTGCGCGAGCGGATCGGGGCGATCGCGGAGAAGTCGGGGTTCGTCCCGAACGTCTTCCGGGCACTGGCGCGGCGACCGCGCGAGCTGCGCGCGTTCCTGGACTACCACGACGCGCTGATGGAGTCGAACGACGGACTGAGCAAGGCCGAGCGCGAGCTGATCGTCGTCGCGACGTCGGGGGCGAACAGCTGCACCTACTGCGTCGTCGCGCACGGGGCGATCCTGCGGGTGCGCACGAAGGACCCGGAGATCGCCGACCGCGTCGCCATCAACCCCTTCGGCGTGGCGCTGTCGCCGCGCGAGCGCGCGATCGTCGACCTCGCCCTGCTGATCGGGACCGACTCCGCCGCACTCACCGACGCCGAGCTCGACGACGCCCGCCTCGCCGGCCTGTCCGAGGACGAGATCTGGGACATCGGGGCCATCACCGCCCTGTTCGCGATGTCCAACCGGCTCGCCCACCTGACCGCGCTGCGGCCCAACCCGGAGTTCTTCCTGATGGGCCGGTTGCCCCGGCCGTGAGGGTCGGGTCGTGACCCGGCGCAACCGCGTCGATCCGTGGGGCGACCTGCACGCCGTCCCGGCGCGGGGGATGTTCACCGGCAACCGCGGCTGCCTCGTCGACGACGACGGCACGGTCGTCCGGCACCACCGGGGCAACCTGTGGATCTCCTGCGTGACGCGGTTCCGGGACCGGCGGGTCGGGCTGGCGCGGCCCGGCCGCTGGACGCCCCTGTTCTTCCTCGACGACGCCGTGGCGCTCGCCGCGGGGCACCGGCCCTGCGGCGAGTGCCGGCACGGCGCCTACCTCGCCTACCGGGAGGCGGTGACCGCGGCACTCGGTGAGCCGGTGCGGGCGGGCGACCTCAACCGGGCGCTCGCCGCTGAACGCCTGCGCCACGGCCGCGGGCTGGTCCGGGCGGGCGACCGGCGCACGTGGTGCGGCCCCGACCTTCCCGACGGGACCGTCGTGCTCGCCGACGGGCCGCGGCTGGTGCTCGGCGACCGGCTGTTCGCCTTCTCCTTCGACGGCTGGTGCGACCCCGTCCCTCGCCTGGCCGGGGATCTGACGGTGCTCACCCCCCCGACCTCGGTCGCGGCTCTGCGGTACGGCTTCCGGCCGGTACTGGCTTCCCACGATGCGGGAGGCGGGGATTACTGACGGTGGCTCTCGGTTGGTACTCCACACAGGCGCGTTAGGTCGCGCACAACAGATTTCGTCCGGAGGTTCCGCATGGCCACCGTCAACGTCAGCACCGAGAACGACGCCCCCGTCGAGCTGTACTACGAGGACCACGGCTCCGGCCGCCCGGTCGTCCTCATCCACGGGTGGCCGCTGTCCGGCCGCTCCTGGGAGGCGCAGGTGCCCGCGCTGATCGACGCCGGCTACCGCGTCATCACCTACGACCGCCGCGGGTTCGGCCAGTCCTCGCAGCCGTGGGACGGCTACGACTACGACACCTTCACCGACGACCTGCACGCCCTGCTCGTGCACCTCGACGTCACCGACGCCGCACTCGTCGGGTTCTCGATGGGCGGCGGTGAGGTCGTCCGCTACGTCGCGAAGCACGGCGACAACGGCCGCGTGAGCCGCGCCGTGCTGGCCGCCGCCGTGCCGCCGTACCTCTACAAGTCCGACGACAACCCCGACGGCGGGCTCGACGACGCCACCATCGAGGCGTTCCAGGGCGGCGTGACGGGCGACCGGCTCGCGTTCCTGGAGGACTTCACCACCAGTTTCTTCTCCGCGAACGGCGAGCTGAAGATCAGCGAGGACCAGCGGCTCTACGCGAAGGCCATCGCCGCGGGCGCGTCGCCGAAGGGCACGCTCGACTGCATCACCGCGTTCGGCCGCACCGACTTCCGCGAGGACGTCGCCGCGATCTCGATCCCGACGCTGGTGATCCACGGCGACGCCGATGCCGTCGTGCCGTTCGAGGTCAGCGGCAAGCGCAGCGCCGAGTCCATCAAGGACAGCGAGCTCGTCGTCATCGAGGGCGGACCGCACGCGATCAACGCGACGCACGCGGAGGAGTTCAACTCCGCCCTGCTGGAGTTCCTGGCCAAGTAGCACCAGGGGCGACCGGATGCTCGCCCGCATCCCGCACACGTCCGTCGCCGCCCGGAACGCCTACGCACAGGTGGCGATCCGGGCGGCGGCGAGTGCCTGGTCCTCGTCCCGGACGGCCCGCAGCGGCTGCTGTCCCCCGCCGTCCCCGGACGGTCGGTCAGGTGGCCTTCTGCAGCACCCGGGCCAGGAAGTCCCTGGTCCGCTGCTGCTGCGGGTTGCCGATCACCTCCGACGGCGGACCGATCTCGACGATCTTCCCGTCGTCGATGAACAGCACCCGGTCGGCCACCTCGCGGGCGAACTGGATCTCGTGGGTGACCACGAGCATCGTCATCCCCTCCGCGGCCAGGGTGCGCATGACCCCGAGGACGTCGCCGACGAGCTCCGGGTCCAGGGCGGAGGTGGGCTCGTCGAACAGCATGACGTCGGGGTCCATCGACAGTGCCCGCGCGATCGCGACCCGCTGCTGCTGGCCCCCGGAGAGCTGCGCGGCCTGCGCCTCGCCCCGCCCCGCGAGGCCGACCTTCTCCAGGTTGGCCAGCGCCACCTTCTCCGCGTCGGCCTTGCTCCGCCCGAGCACCCGGCGCTGGGCCAGCGTCAGGTTGGCCAGCACGTTCAGGTGCGCGAACAGGTTGAAGCTCTGGAACACCATGCCGACACTGCGGCGGGCGGCGTCGATGTCGCAGTCCGGGTCGGTCATGTCCCGGCCGTCGACGACGACGGTGCCGCTGGTCGGCTCCTCCAGCACGTTGACGCAGCGCAGCAACGTCGACTTGCCCGAACCGGACGGCCCGATGATGCACAGCACCTCGCCGCGGGGGACCGTGAGGTCGATGCCCTTGAGCACCTCGCGGGGCCCGAACGACTTGTGCAGACCGGTGATGACGACGGCCGCGTCACTCATACTGCCGCTCCCTGGGGTTGGCCCGCGCTGCCGAACCGGCGCTCCAGGCGACGGGCCAGGAACGACAGCGGCAGCGTGATGATCAGGTAGCAGAGGCCGACCACGAGGATCGGCGTGAGACCGGGGTTCTGGTTCAGCGCCGCCCGGCCGAACTGGGCGAGCTCCTGCTGGGTCAGGGTCGTGCCCAGCAGGAACGCGAGCGACGAGTCCTTCGTCAGCAGGATCAGCTCGTTCGTCAGCGGCGGCAGGATGATCCGGAACGCCTGCGGGATCACCACGAAGATCATCGTCCGCGCCGGGGACATGCCGAGCGACCGGGCCGCCTCGACCTGCCCCTTCGGCACCGCCTGGATACCCGCCCGGATCGTCTCCGCGATGTAGGCCGAGCCGACGATGCCGAGCGCCGCCGTGATCGTCACGATGCGGTCGAGCTGGATCTGGAACGCCAGCGGGACACCGAACCCGATCGCGATGAAGATCAGCAGCGCCGGCAGGCCGCGGAAGAACTCGATGTAGATGCCCGCGGCCCAGCGGTACACCGCGATCGACGACAGCCGCATCAGCGCCAGCACCAGCCCGAGGGCCAGTGCCAGTGCGAAGCCCAGCACCGTGAAGGTCAGGGTGTTGAGCAGCGCGGTCGTGATGACCGCCGGGAACAGCCCGGCCGCGACGTCGAGGTTGAAGAACGTCCGGCGGACGACGTCCCAGTCGGCGGTGAACGCCACCAGGAGGACGACCGCGACCGCGATGCCGTACTGGATCCCCCGGGACAACCGGGTGCGTTGACGGCGGGTCAGTGCCACGGCGTGCTCAGTTCGCCGGCGCCGCGGTGCCGAACCACTTCTCGTACGCCGCGTCGTAGGTGCCGTCGGTCCGCGAGGTGGCCAGCACCTCGTTGACGACCTCGAGCAGCGCGGTGTTGCCGGTGCGCACGCCCATGCCGTACTGCTCGCCGGTGTCGAACTCGGTGGTCACCGTGAACTCGGGGTTCTGGGTGGCGAAGCTCAGCAGCGGGCCGTTGTCCTGGATGACGGCGTCGACCTGGCCGGTCTGGATCGCGGTGGTGAGCAGGCCCAGGTCCTCGAAGGTGATGAGGTTGGCGCCCGGGATGTTCGTCGCGGCGTAGTCGGCTCCGGTGGTGCCGTTCTGCACACCGACGTTGCGGCCCGCGAGCTGCTCGGCGGTGGTGATGCCGGAGTCGCCGCGCACGAGCAGTGCCTGGGTGGCGTCGAAGAACGGCTCGGAGAAGTCGAAGTTCTCCTCGCGGACGGGCGTGATCGTCATGCCGGCGGCGGCCAGGTCGCAGGTGCCGACGGTGAGGTCGGTGCCGGACTGGATGCCCTCGAACGCGGTGACGACCACGGTGGGGGTGGCGTTCAGCCGCTCGGCGATCAGGGCTACGAGATCGACCTCGAACCCGACGACCTGGTCGCCCTGCTGGAACTCGAACGGCTCGTAGGGCAGCGAGGTGCACCACGTCAGCTGGCCGTCGTTGGTGAGCTCGACGCCGCCCTCGGCCGCGGGTGCCGCACCGTCACCTCCGCCGCCGCACGCGGCGAGTCCGACGGTGAGCACGGCGACGGACAGGGCCGCTGGGATGGTGCGACGCAACACGGGGGAACCTCCACGATGGTGTGATTACCGCCGGGATGTTGCCATCGAGTCACCCGATCGACACCCGGAAGCCGGTCACCGTTGCGTGAAGTCACCCTGCGTCACGATCGTCCGTTCGAGAGTGATCATCGATCGGGATGGGTACCGTGAAGAGATGTCCCTGTTCAAAAGACTCGCCACCCTCGCCACGGCCGCAGAGGCGGCCCGCCGCTACGCCAGGAGCAACCCCGACAAGGCCGGGAAGTACCTCGACCAGGCGGCCTCGTTCGTCGACAAGCAGACCAAGGGCAAGTACCGCACCCAGATCGACGGGGTCGCGAAGAAGGCCAAGGGCGCGGCGGGGATCCCCGCGGGCCCCGGCGCCGCGGGCAACGGCCACAGCACCTACGGCCAGAACCCCGCCTACGGACAGCCCACCGCGTACGGCCACGACGCCCCGACCCAGGTGAACCAGCCCGGCACCGCCGACTACCGGCCGCCGCAGCCTGGCCCGCGCGAGCACGGGGCCTGATCCACCGATACTCCACCGCGGACGCTCCCGCACCGCCGCCTCCCCGTGTCAGGATGGCGGGAAGGATCCGTCACGTGCGTGGGCCCACACCCCGGGCCCGCGCACGCCGGACGACCCGTCCCGCGCCCGCCACGAACCGGACGCGGGCCGACACCGCGAGGAGCACCCGTGTCCACACCTCAGGACTGGACGCCGCCCACGTCCACCGACTCCCACCCCGGCCACGACCACGTCGTCGCCGGGTTGAAGGGCACCGACGAGGGCGGGGCCGACCTGGTCCAGCTGCTCACGCCCGAGGGCGAGCGGGTGCCGGACCCCCGCTTCGACGCCTACGCGGCCGACGTCGACGTCGAGATGCTGAAGAACCTCTACCGCGACCTCGTGCTGGTCCGCCGTTTCGACCGCGAGGGCAACGCGCTGCAACGCCAGGGCCAGCTCGGGATCTGGGTGCCGCTGCTGGGCCAGGAGGCCGCGCAGATCGGCGCCGGCCGCGCGATGGCCCCGCAGGACATGGCGTTCCCGTCCTACCGCGAGCACGGCGTGGCGTGGACCCGCGGCGTCGACCCGACCGACCTGCTCGGCATCTTCCGCGGCACCGACCACGGCAGCTGGGACCCGAAGGCCACCGGCTTCCACCTGTACACGATCGTCATCGGCAACCAGTGCCTCAACGCCACCGGGTACGCGATGGGCCAGAAGTTCGAGGGCAGGGTCGGCGGCGACGACGCCGAGGCCACGATCTGCTTCTTCGGCGACGGCGCCACGTCGCAGGGCGACGTGCACGAGGGTTTCGTCTGGGCCGCGGTCTACGACGCGCCGGTCGTCTTCTACTGCCAGAACAACCAGTGGGCCATCTCCGAGCCCACCGAACGCCAGACCCGCGTGCCGCTCTACAAGCGCGCGCAGGGTTACGGCTTCGACGGCATCCGCGTCGACGGCAACGACGTCATCGCCTGTCTCGCCGTCACGCGCTGGGCGCTGGAGGAGTGCCGCACCGGCAACGGCCCGGTGCTGATCGAGGCGTTCACCTACCGGATGGACGCCCACACCACCTCCGACGACCCCACCCGCTACCGCCTCGCCGACGAGCTGGAGCTGTGGAAGCTCAAGGACCCGATCGAGCGGGTGCGGGTGCACCTGGTGCGCTCCCTGGGCGTCGAGCCGGAGTTCTTCGACGGCGTGCAGGCCGACGCCGATGCGCTCGCCGCGCGCTTCCGCCAACACTGCGTCGACATGCCGGCGCCCGCAGCGGACCGGATCTTCTCGGAGGTCTACGCCGACGGCTCGCCCGCGGTCGACGCCCAGCGCGAGGCCTTCCTGGCGTACCACGCGTCGTTCGAGGGGGTCTGACATGGCCGTGCTGACGATGGCGAAGGCGATCAACGACGGGCTGCGCGCCGCGATGGAGCGCGACCCGAAGGTCCTGGTGATGGGCGAGGACGTCGGCAAGCTCGGTGGCGTCTTCCGCGTCACCGACGGGCTGCAGAAGGACTTCGGCGAGCAGCGCGTGCTCGACACCCCGCTCGCCGAGAGCGGCATCATCGGCACCGCGGTCGGCCTGGCGATCCGCGGGTTCCGGCCGGTGTGCGAGATCCAGTTCGACGGGTTCGTTTTCCCCGGCTACGACCAGATCGTCTCCCAGCTCGCGAAGCTGCACTTCCGCTCGCAGGGCAAGGTGCCGATGCCGGTCGTCGTGCGCATCCCGTTCGGCGGCGGGATCGGGGCCGTCGAGCACCACAGCGAGTCGCCCGAGGCGCTGTTCGCGCACGTCGCGGGACTGAAGGTCGTCGCGTGCTCCAACCCCGTCGACGCCTACTGGATGATCCAGCAGGCCATCGCCAGCGACGACCCGGTGATCTTCTTCGAGCCGAAGCGTCGGTACTGGGAGAAGGCCGAGGTCGACGTGACCGCCGAGCCGCAGCCGCTGCACACCTCGCGGGTCGCGCGGCCCGGCTCGTCGCTCTCGATCGCCGGGTACGGGCCGGTGCTCAAGACCTGCCTCGACGCCGCGGAGGCCGCGGTCGCCGACGGCCACGACATCGAGGTGATCGACCTGCGCACGCTGTCCCCGCTCGACCTCGGCCCGGTGTTCGACTCGGTGCGGCGCACCGGGCGGCTCGTCGTGGTCGCGGAGGCACCGTCGGAGACGTCGGTGGCCGCGGAGGTCTGCGCGCGGGTGCAGCAGGAGTGCTTCCACTCGTTGGAGGCCCCGGTGCTGCGGGTGACGGGGTTCGACACCCCGTACCCGCCGTCGAAGTGCGAGGAGGACTACCTCCCCGACCTCGACCGGGTGCTGGACGCCGTCGACCGCTCGATGGGCTGGTGACCGCGATGCTGCGCGAGTTCGCCATGCCCGACGTCGGCGAGGGGCTGACCGAGGCCGAGGTCGTCACGTGGAACGTCGCCGCGGGTGACGTCGTCACGGTCAACCAGATCCTGTGCGAGATCGAGACGGCGAAGGCCGCGGTGGAGCTGCCGTCGCCGTACGCCGGGACCGTCGGGAAGCTGCTGGTGGAGCCGGGGCAGACCGTCGCCGTCGGGTCGCCGATCATCAGCATCGAGACCGCCGAGGCGGCCCCCGCCCCTGCGGCCCCGGTGGAGGAGGAGCAGGGCGCGAAGATCGGCGAGCCGGGCAAGGACGGCCGGATCGCCAACCTGGTGGGCTACGGCCCGCGCCCCGGCGCCCAGACCCGCCGCCCCCGCCGCGGCACCCCCGCACCGCCCACGGCCGCCGCGCCGCCCGCGGCCCCTCCGCCCCCCGCCCCGGTGCAGCACAGCCACTTTGCTGCCACCTCACGGCAGGAAAGTGGCTTTACTGCCATTCCGGGGGACGTTGTGACCGCCGGGGCGTCCGTCGTGCCGTTGGCCAAGCCGCCGGTCCGGAAGCTCGCGCGGGACCTCGGGGTCGACCTGCGGGCCGTCACCCCCTCCGGCGCCGGGGGCGTGATCACGCGGGAGGACGTGCAGGCGCACGTCGCCGCACCCGCCCCGGTCGCCCCCGCCGCCGTCGCCTCCACGGGCGGGGTCCGGCGCGAGCCGATCCGCGGCGTCCGCAAGCACACCGCGGCGGCGATGGTGAGCAGCGCGTTCACCGCGCCGCACGTCACGGAGTTCCTGGCCGTCGACGTCACGGCCACGATGGCGCTGCGCGACCGGCTCCGCGCCACCCGCGAGTACGCCGAGGTGAAGCTGACGCCGCTGGCCTTCGTCGCGAAGGCCGTGTGCCTGGCCGCGCGACGCACCCCGGAGCTCAACGCGCGGTGGGACGAGGCCGCGGGCGAGATCGTCTACTTCGACCGGATGCAGCTCGGGATCGCCGCGGCCACCCCGCGCGGGCTGATCGTGCCGAACGTCCGCGACGCCGACACGCTCACCCTGCGCGAGCTGGCGTCGGCGCTGGGCGAGCTGACGGCCACGGCGCGGTCGGGGAGGACGCCGCCGGCCGACATGGCGGGCGGCACGTTCACGATCACCAACGTCGGCGTGTTCGGCGTCGACACCGGCACGCCGATCCTCAACCCGGGCGAGGCCGGGATCCTGGCGGTCGGCGCGATCAAGCCGACGCCGTGGGTCGTCGACGGCGAGCTGGCGGTGCGCACGGTGTGCCAGCTCGCGCTGTCGTTCGACCACCGACTCGTCGACGGCGAGCAGGGCTCCCGCTTCCTCGCCGACGTCGGCGCGCTGCTCACCGACCCTGGGCTCGCCCTCACCTGGTAGCGGCGGGAAGCTTCTTCAGCAGGCGCCGGTACCTCGGGCCCAGCACGAGGTCGTGCAGCACGAGGACCGGCGCCGGCAGTCGGTCACGCAGGAACGCGACGCGGTCGGGCTGGGAGTAGGCCAGGAACATCGGCAGCAGCACCGAGGTGTCGCGGCCGTGTCCCTGGTCGGCCAGTGCCTTCTCCAGCGCCGTCCAGTCGGCCGCGCCGATGCGGTGGCGCATGACGGGCAGCACGAGCTCCTCCTCCGAGGCCAGGTGGCGGCGCAGGTAGGTGTCGAGACGGGAGAGCGCGGCCGCCAGCTCCTCGGCGGCGGGCCGGAACCCGGGCTCCGCGAGGGTCCCGATCCGCTCCAGGGCGGTGGTGACGGCCGCGAGGTCGGCGTCGAGCGGCGCGTGCTCGGCCTCCAGGCGCCGCACCTCCGCGGCCAGCTCGGGGGCGGTGGCCAGCACGAGCGGCCAGAGCTCGGTGTCCTCCGCGACGTGGTGGTGGTGCAGCGCCCGGGAGAACACCGCCCACCAGCGGACGAGGGCCCGGGCGGCGCGGCGGTCGCCCGGGCGCAGGGCCCGGACGTGGCGGGCCGCCTCCGGGACGACGGCGCGGATCTGGTCGTGCATGAGCAGGAAGCCCCGGACGTCGTTGCCGGAGATGTCCAGGGACGGATCTGTCGTGGTCATGCCGGGATCGTGCGCGCGGGCGCTTGGCGCGGACTGCGTCCCGCGGCACCAGCGCGCCGCAAGCCGGCCACAAGTCGACCCGGCACACTGGCGGCATGGCCGAGTCGCACCTCATGCGCCGCACGCCGCACCGGGGCACGGGTCCCGACGGCACGGTCCGGTACACGCTGGAGGACCTGACGGACCCCGCGGGCGAGGACCCCAAGGCCGTCATCGAGGTGCGGCGGACGGGGCCGGTGGCGCGGGTCGTCGGCGGGGGCGTGCCCGAACGGCACCTCGGCCACGGCCACGGGCGGCGCCTCGCCGCACAGGTGATGGCCGCGCAGCGGGCTGAGGGCTGCCGCACCGTGCTCATGGCGGAGCCGGCCGAACCCGCCGGCCTGCGGATGATGCGGGAGCTGGGCTTCGTGCCGGTGGAGCCGGGCACGTGGCAGCTCACGCTCTAGCCGCCTACCCTGCGTCCGTGCAGTTCCGGGTACTCGGACCCCTGGAGGTCGTCTCCGACGGACGGCCGGTCGACCTGGGCAGCCCGAAGCTGCGCGCGCTGCTCACGCTGCTGCTCGCCGACCACGGCCGGGTCGTGCCGCTCGACCGCATCAACGAGACCCTCTGGGCCGGCGAACCGCCCGCGACCGCCACCGGGACCCTGCAGTCCTACGTCTCCCAGCTGCGCCGCCTGCTGGAGCCGGACCGCGCCCCGCGCGCCGCGCCGCGCGTCCTGCTGACCCGCCCGCCGGGCTACCTCCTCGACGCCGACGACCTCGACGTCGTGCGGTTCGAGCGGCTCCTCGCCGACGGTCAGCGGCTGCTCGCGGCGGGCCGACCGGCCGAGGCCGACGCGCTGCTGATCGACGCGCTGGCGCTGTGGCGTGGCGAGCCGTTCTCCGACCTCGGCGACGGCGAGCGCGCCGCCGTGACCGCCGACCGCGCCCGCCTCGCCGAGCTGCGGGCGGTGGCGCTGGAGCGTCACGTCGAGGCGCTGCTCGCCGACGGGCGGCCGGAGAGCGCCGTCGCGGAGCTGGAGCGCCTGGTCGCGGTGCACCCGATGCGCGAGCGGCTGTGGGGTTCGCTGATGCTCGCGCTCTACCGCACCGGACGCCAGGCCGACGCCCTGCGCGCGTTCACCACCTGCCGCGACCTGCTGCGCGACGAACTGGGCATCGACCCCGGCCCCGAGCTGCGCCGCCTGGAGCAGGCGATCCTCACGCAGGACGCGACCGTCGACGGCCCGCAGCCCGTTCCGGCGCCCGTCCCCGTCACCTCCGCCCCGGTCGAGCCGCCGCGCCGGACCGGGTTCGTCGGACGTCGGACGGAGCTGTCCGCACTGGTCGGGCGGCTGTCCGCCGCCGCGGACGGCTCCGGGTCGGTGGTTCTGGTCGGGGGCGAGGCCGGGATCGGCAAGACCCGTCTCGCCGAGGAGGCCGTCGCCGCCGCCGCGGCGGTCGGGGCCCGGGTGGCGTGGAGCCGCTGCGCCGACGAGGCCGCGGCCCCCGCGCTGTGGCCGTGGACGCAGGTGCTCCGGGCACTCGGCTCCGACGCCGGTGCGACGATGGCCGGTCCCGGTGACTCCGACACCCGCCGCGCCGAGCTGTTCGAGCGGATCGCCGCCGCGCTGCTCGTCGCCGCGGCCGAGCGTCCGCTGCTCGTCGTACTCGACGACCTGCACGGCGCCGACCCGCTCTCCCTGCACCTGCTGCGCTTCCTCGTCGGCCGGATCGCCGCGGCTCCCGTGCTGGTACTGGCCACCCTGCGCGACACCGCGGACGAACGCACGGACGCGCTCGTCCACACGCTCGCCGACCTGGCCAGGGAGCGGTCGGTCACGCGGCTGCGCCTCGGCGGGCTGCCGGCCGACGAGGTCGGCGAGCTGCTCGTCGACCGGGGGCTCGACGACCCGGCGCTGGCCGGGGAGCTGCGCCGCCGCACCGAGGGCAACCCGTTCTTCCTGGTGGAGCTGATCGAGCTGCTCCGCAGCGAGCGCCGCCTCGACGCGCGCCCCGCGTCGGCCGACATCCCCGCCTCGGTCCGCGACGTGCTGGAGCGACGACTCGGGCGGCTGCCCGCCGACACCCGGGCGCTGCTCACGATGGCCGCGGTGATCGGGCGCGAGTTCCCACTCGACGTGCTGGAGGCCGCGAGCGAGATCGACGCCGAGCAGATCGCCGCGCTGCTGGAGCCCGCCGTCATCACCGGGGTGGTGGTGGAGGAGGGAGACGGCTGGGTGTGGCGCTTCGGCCACGAGCTGGTGCGCGAGACGATCGTCGCCGGCCTGACCCGCCTGCAGCGGGCCCGGCTGCACCGCCGGATCGCCCAGGCGCTGGAGGGGCTGCCGGTGGCCGGACACCTCGACGCGCTCGCCCACCACTCCTACCTCGCGGGCCCGTTCGCCGGAGCGGGCGCGGCGCTGCGGCACGCGCTCGCCGCGGCCGACGCGGCGCGCGACCGGTTCGCCCACGCCACCGCGGCCGGGCACCTCGCCCGGGCCGTCGAGCTGGCCGATCCCGCCCAGGTCCAGGAGCTGCTCGTCGCGCTGGGCCGGGACCTCCGGGCCGCGGGCGACCTGGTCGGTGCGCACGCGGCGCTGTCGCGGGCGATCACGCTGGCCACCGAGGCGGGTGACGCCGACCGCGCGGCCGAGGCGACGGGCGTCTTCGGCGGGGTGGCGCTGTGGAACTGGCGCGCGTACGGCACCAGCGACGCGACCGTCGTCGACCGGATCGACGAGCTGCTCGCCCGCACCGGCGACGGCGTCCGGCGCGCCGAGCTGCTCGGCACCCTGGCCTGCGAGCTCTGCTACACCGACCGGCGGGCCGAGGGGATGGACGCCGCCCGCGAGGCCGCCCGGATCGCGCGCGACCTCGGCGACGTCGCGCTGCTCGGCCGCGCGCTGAACAACTTCTACCTCGCCGGGTGGGTACCCGGTCAGGAGGCGGCGCGGCGGGCCGTGCTCGACGAGTCGCTGGCCATGGTCGGCTCCGGGCTGCCCGCGCACACCGAGGCCGTGGCCCGACTGCACCGCGCCGCGCTGGCCCTGCGCTTCGCCGAGCCGGACCTCGCCCGGGCCGACCTCGCCCGGGCCTCCCGGCTGGCCACCGAGCTGGGGCTCGCCGAGCTGCGCGCGCAGGTGAGCTACCAGGAGGCCGGTCACGCGACGCTGCACGGCGCGTGGGACGACGCCGAGAAGCATGCCGAGGAGGCCTACGCGCTGCAGCGACGGACCAGCCTGTGGGGTGCGGGCTGGTGCCGGCTGGTGCAGCGGATGACGGTGCGCCGCGGCCAGGGTCGGCTCGACGAGGTGGTGAACGAGCTCGTCGACGGCACCACGAACGACTTCCCGGTGCTCCGGCCGGTCGCGCTGCTCGCGCTCGTCGAGCTCGGCGACGCGGACGGGGCCCGGCGGTTGCTGGCGCGCACCGAGGTGGACATCCCGGTCGACTGGAGCACCGACTTCCTGCGCTGCGCGTGGGGCGAGGTGGCCGCCGCGCTCGGTGCCCCCGATCCCGCGCGGCTCTACCGCGAGCTGCTCCCGCAGTCCGCCGAGCTGGTCGTCGCCGGCACCGCCAACGCCGCCTGGGGTTCGGTGCACGGGGTGCTCGGACGCCTCGCCGCCCGCACCGGCGACGTGGCGGCGGCACGGACGCACCTCACCGAGGCCGTCCGCGTCGACACCGCCGTGGGTGCCTGGCCATGGGCCGACCGGGCCCGCGCCGACCTCGTCCGACTGGGCCCGTAGTCGGCCTCAAGTCGGTGCCAGTCGCCCGCAAGGCCGGCGTCGCACGGTGTCCCCACCACGGCAGCCGACCGGCCGCCGGACGTACCCGGAGACCTCGATGACCTCGCCCCACCCCCGCCCCATGCTGTTGCTCGCCGCCGCCGGGCTCACCCTCCTCACCGCGTGCGGCACCTCCGCGCCGGCCGACGCCGTCGAGCAGCAGATCGTGTCGCAGCTCGGCGCCGCCACCGCCGACTGCCCCGACGACCTCGACGGCACCGTCGGCGCGGTCCTCACCTGCGGCGCGACCGACGCCGCCGGCCCCTTCGACGTGACCGTCACCGTGACGTCGCTGACCGGGAGCGACATCAACTTCGACATGGAGCGGGTGTCGTCGTGACCGCCTCCACCCATCTCGTCCCGCAGGTGAGCGGACCGGTTCTGGACGGCGCCGACCCCCGCGTCGCCGTCGAGGTCGCCGCGTTCAACACCACCCACACCGCCCGGCCGGCCGTGGTCGTCGGCGCCACCGGCACCGCGGACGTCGTCGCCGCCGTGCGCTGGGCGACGGCGAACGGCCTCCGGGTCGCCGTGCAGTCCACCGGCCACGGCCTGGTGTCCGACCTCGCCGGGACCGTCCTCGTCACCACCCACCGGATGTCCGCGGTCGCGGTCGACCCGGCGGCCCGCACCGCACGCGTCGGGGCCGGGGTGCGCTGGGCCCAGGTGATCGAGGCCGCGGCCCCGTTCGGCCTCGCGCCGCTCAGCGGGTCCGCGAGCGGGGTCGGCGTCGTCGGCTACACCCTCGGCGGCGGGCTCGGCCCACTGGCGCGGCGCCACGGCTTCGCGGCCGACCACGTCCGGTCCGTCGAGCTCGTGACCGCCGACGGCGAGGTGCGCCACGTCGACGCGATCAGCGACCCGGACCTGTTCTGGGCGCTGCGCGGCGGCTCCGGCAACTTCGGCATCGTCACGGAGCTGGAGTTCGACCTGGTGCCCGTCGCGCGCCTGTACGGCGGCGGGATCTTCTTCCCCGGCGCGGTGGCGGCCGACGTCCTGCACGCCTACCGCACGTGGGTGGCGACGCTGCCCGAGGAGACGACGACCTCGGTCGCGCTGCTGCGGCTGCCCCCGCTGCCGACCCTGCCCGAACCGCTGCGCGGGCAGTTCGTCGTCCACCTGCGTGTCGCCCACCTCGGCCCTGCCGAGGAGGGCGCGGCCCTGCTCGCCCCGATGCGGGCGGTGGCCCCGGCCCTGATGGACCTGGTCACCGACATGCCGTTCGCCGCCGTCGACTCCATCCACATGGACCCCACCGACCCGATGCCGACCTGGGACCGGGGCACCACGCTGCGCGAGCTGCCCGCCGAGGCCGTCGACGAGCTTCTGGCCATCGCGGGGCCCGACGCCGTGGTCCCGCTGATCATGGTGGAGCTGCGTCAGCTCGGCGGGGCGCTCGGCCGTCCGGCCGCGGTGCCGAACGCCGTCGCGGGCCGTGACGCCGCGTTCTCGGTGTGGGCCCTCGGTCCGACGGCGGGTCCGCTGGCCGAGACGATGCCCGCGATCACGCAGTCCGTCGTCGACCGGATGGCGCCGTGGGCCGCCCGCGGCGCCCTGCTCAACTTCCTCGGCGCGGCGGGTCCCGAACGCGTCGCCCGGCTCTGGGGCGACGCCGACCGCGAGCGGCTGCTCGCCGTCCGCGACCGGCTCGACCCGGGCCGCGTCCTCGCGCCGGGACTCGCGCTCACGAGGTGACACCAAGTCGTGACAGATCGACGGGAGCACGAACGGCCCCTCGCGCGTTGTGCGGATATGCCGTTCGTGCTCCTGTACCTCGTCGTCGAGATCGTCGCCCTCGTAGCGCTCGGCTCGGTGATCGGTCTCGGCTGGACGATCGTGGTCCTGCTGGCCGGTTCCCTGCTCGGGCTCTGGCTCGCCCGCCGGGAGGGGGTACGGGCCGCGCAGGCGCTCGCCGAGGCCGTGAACAACCGCCGGGTGGCGCACACGGAGGTCACCGACGGGCTGCTGGTGGCGGCGGGCGGGGTGCTGCTGTTCGTCCCCGGCCTGGTCACGGACCTGGCCGGGCTGCTGCTGCTGCTTCCACCCACCCGCTCACTCGTGCGCAGGCGGCTGGTCACGGCCGCGGAGCAGCGCGCCCCCGGGCTGAAGACGGCCCGGATCCACTCCGAAGGACGGGTCGTGGACGGCACGGTCGTGGACGAGCCCGCCCCGCGGGACACGCCCGTCATCGAGGGCGAGATCGTGGATCCCCGGGACCGGAAGGCGTCCTAGAAGCCCTCGGTCACGCGTCCGCTCCACACGGGCTCGACCCGCGCCCAGTCCGACGCCCAGCGGTCGCTCTCGCTGTCGTCGAGGCGGCGGCGGCCGACGGTGCCGATGCACGCCACCAGCGTCGCGCCGACGAGCAGGGTGCCGAGCGCGGCGAGCGATCCGTCACCGGTGGCGCCCCCGCCGGTGACCGACGACTCGGCGGTCGGGGTGACGACCTCCTGCCGCGCGGTCGTGCCGGCGGCACGCGCCTCGACCCGGGACTGCACGAGGTGCCCCAGGACCACGGCCGCGAGGACGACCCCGACGGCGAGGATCAGCTGGACCCACCCGAGGGTGCGCCGCAGCGCTGCGGTCGGTCGTCGGAGCGGCAGGTCCACGACTCTCTTTCGCGCCCGACACGGCAGTGTTACGCCGTCGACTACGCAGAGGTGGCCCACGTCGTCGTGCACTGCACCGTGACGCGGACCGGTTCGGGCTCCAGACCCAGCTCACGGACGTCCGGTGCCGTGGCGTCCTTCGCCATGGCCATCCGCATCGACAACCCGGACGGGTGATGGTCCGGTGCTTCCGACAGGCGCAGCAGGCCGCCCAACGTGACCCCCAGCGCGGCCGCGTAGCCCTCGGCGCGGTCGCGCGCGTCGGCGACGGCCCGGCGCTGTGCCTCCCGGCGTGCGGCGGCGGGGTCGGTCAGCACCCAGCGCGGGCCGTCGAGGCTGGTCGGCTCGGCCCCGATCAGAGCGGCGAGCACCTCCTCCAACACCGTGACGTCGGTGACGACGAGCCGGACGTCCTCGCCCGCCCGGCAGCCCACCACCCGGTCGCGCCGCCACTCGTTGTGCACCCAGAGCCTGCGGTGCTCCACGGTGAGCCCGTCGGCCTCCAGCGCGGGTGCCGCGGCGGCCAGCTGCCCGCCGAGTGCCGTGACCGCCGCCGAACGGGTCTTCGCGGTGGCGGCGAACCCGACGTCGAGCTCCGCACGGTCGCCGGGTTGCTCGAACCAGCCGCTGCCCTCGGTGACGATCTCGGTCATCGCACCAGCCAACCAGATCGGGCTCTCTGTACACATCTGCCGATGACGCTAGAGAGCCGAAGAATTCGCGAGGAAGGGCGGGACGGGAAGATGGGCGGGTGACCGGCCCGCTCGTCCGCCTGCGTCGCCTCGTCCGGGGCGGCCCCTCCGACGCGCCCGGACCGATCGTCGACGCGCTCGGGCGCGGTGGGCTCGTCGGGTACGGACTGGTGCACCTGCTCGTCGCGTGGCTGGCCCTGCAGGTCGCCTTCGGCGCCCCCGTGGCCCCGGCCGACCCGGACGGCGCGATCGGCACCGTCGCCCGCACCCCCGGCGGGTTCATCACCCTCGCACTCGGAGCCGTCGGGCTGGCGGCGTTCGCGCTGTGGCAGGTCAGCGCCGCCGCGCTCGGGTTCCGCTGGGTGCATGGCGGCGAGCGGGTCCGCAAGCGACTCGGTGCGGTGGCCAAGGCGATCGCGACGGGCGGGCTCGCGCTGGTCGTCCTCGACTACCTGCTCGGTATCCGCCGCCCCGGTGGCGACACCGCGGTCCGCTCCCTCGCCGCCACCGCGCTCGGCCTGCCGTTCGGCCGGGTGCTGCTCGGGGCGGCCGCGGTGGGGGTGCTCGGGCTCGCCGTGGCGATGACGTACACGGGCGTGCGCCGCACCTTCCTCGGCGATCTCGACCTGCGCCGGGTCGGGCCGGTCGCGCGCGCCGCCATCGCCTGGCTGGGCGTCGCCGGGCACCTGTCGCGCGCGCTCGCGCTCGGGGCGATCGGCGTGCTCGCGGGCACCGCGGCGATCTCGTCGGACCCCGGCCGCGCCGGCGGGCTGGACGCGGCCCTGCGGGTGCTCGGGTCGTCGGTCGCAGGGGCGGGACTGCTGATCGTCGTGGCCGCGGGGATCGCCGCATTCGGCCTGTTCTGCCTGGCCGACGCGGCGACCCGTCGGGCGTAGCCGAATCTACTTCTTTCTCCGGTTGACACCAGAGAGCCGGATACGGACCGATCGACGACACGCCATCGCCTTCGATAGCGATGTCTACGGTTTCACCGAGAACCGCGGATACCGTCCGATCCGTGGACCCCGTGCGCAACCCCTTCGCCCCAGGCGCCGGCCAGCGGCCGCCCGAGCTCGCCGGCCGCGACCGCGAGCTCGACGCGTTCGAGATCGTCCTGGAGCGCGTCGCGCGCGGGCGTCCGGAGCGCAGCCTCGTGCTCACCGGGCTGCGCGGCGTCGGGAAGACCGTGCTGCTGGGCGAGCTGCGGTCGATGGCCGTCCGTGCGGGCTGGGGAGCCGGGAAGATCGAGGCCCGGCCGGACGCCGACCTGCGACGCCCGCTGTCCGCGGCCCTGCACCGCGCGATCCGCGACCTCGCCGTCCGCCATCCCGACGGCGAGCGCGTCGACGAGGTGCTCGGCGTCCTCAAGGCATTCGCGCTGCGCTCCGCCCCCGCCGACGCCAAGCTGCGCGACCGCTGGCAGCCTGGCATCGACGTTCCGGTGCGCACCGGCAAAGCCGACTCCGGCGACATCGAGATCGACCTCGTCGAGCTGTTCACCGAGGTCGCGACGCTCGCGGCCGACCTGGAGACCGGCGTCGCCATCCTCATCGACGAGATGCAGGATCTCCGCGCCGACGACGTCTCGGCCCTGTGCGCGGCGTGCCACGAGCTGTCGCAGTCGCGGTCGCCGCTGGTGGTGGTGGGCGCCGGGCTGCCGCACCTGCCCGCGGTGCTGTCCGCGTCGAAGTCGTACTCGGAGCGCCTGTTCCGCTACGCCCGGATCGGCCAGCTCGACCGCGCCGACGCCGACTTCGCCCTCCTCGCCCCCGCCGAGCGCGAGGACGCCACGTTCGACGTCGACGCCCTGGACGCCCTCTACGAGCGCTCCGGTGGCTACCCGTACTTCGTGCAGGCCTACGGCAAGGCCGCGTGGGACGCCGCGCCGCGCACCCCGATCTGCGCGGCCGACGTGAAGATGGCCGCGCCGGAGGCGGAGGCGGAGCTCGCCGTCGGCTTCTTCGGGTCGCGCTTCGAGCGCGCCACCCCGGCCGAGCGCGAGTACCTGCGCGCGATGGCCGAGCTGGCCGACGGCCGTGACGAGCCCGTCGGGACCTCGGGGATCGCCGAGCACCTGGAGCGGCGGGCGTCCTCCCTGTCGCCCGCCCGCGACAGCCTGCTCAAGAAGGGCCTCGTCTTCTCCGCGCAGCGCGGCCAGATCGCGTTCACCGTGCCGCACTTCGGCCGGTACCTCCTGGCCCAGACCTGACCGTCGCTGCGCCGAACGGGTGAAAAGCCGATGCGGCGGCCGCGGACGCTAACGGTTCGGGCCCGGAGGCCGATTCCCAGTACAGCCTCGCGGTGCTGTCGGACCCCCGACCTGACAGCACCGCGGGGCTTTCCAGTTTCCGGGAGCCGTGCGGGCGCCCGTCGGGGCGTCGGCGGGGGCCCGTAGCATCTGCGCGGTGCAGGACAAGCTCGAGATCCAGATGCTGCACGACCGGGTGATGGTGCGCGACACCGAGGGCACCGGGGAGCGCCGCAGCAACGCGGGAATCGTGATCCCGGCAACCGCAGCGGTCGCCAAGCGTCTGGTCTGGGGAGAGGTGTTCGGCATCGGGCACCACGTCCGCACCGTCCAGGTGGGGGACCGCGTGCTGTTCGCGCGGGACGACCAGTACGAGGTGGAGGTTCAGGGGTCCACGTACCTCGTCATGCGGGAACGTGAGCTCCATGCCGTCGCCACCGAGCGGACGGAGCACGGCACCGGCCTGTACATGTAGGCCGTGCGACGGCGGTGACGATCGGAGCCAGGGGGCCCGGTCGCGTGTTTGAGGGGAAGTCGGACCACATGCCCGAGCGGCAGTCCTCGCCCGGCGAGGCGACGACGCGTCCCGAGACGGACGGGTCGACCAACGGGAGCTCCACCCACGAGAACGGCTCCCCCGGCAACGGGACGCCCGGCAACGGGGCGCCCGGGAACGGGGCGCCCGGGAACGGGGTCCCGGTCGACGACGGTGCCCGGACCGGAGCCACCCCGGCTGCCCGGGAGACGCCCGGGGGCACGCCCGCGCCGGTCGCCGACCAGGTGGCCGATCAGGTGGCTGCGGAGCCCGCGGCCGTCGATCCCGCTCCGGCCGGGCCGGGGGACGAGGTGCCCGACGGCGGTGAGCCGGTGATGACCGGAGACCGCGCGGTCGGCATCGCCGGGGACGTCCCCGCCGCCGCCGATGTCCCTGCCGCCGATGTCCCCGCTCACGCCCCCGCCGCGGACCGTCCCGCTGCGGTCCCCACGCCGGACGTCCCGGCCGACGCCCCTCCGGCGCACCCGGCCCCGCGGTCGTTGTTCGACCCGATCACCCCGCCCGGTGACGGGCCGTCGATGCACCCGGCCGCCCCGGCGGCCGACAGCGGTCAGCAGGCCGAGCCCGCCGACACCCCCTCCGGTGTCGAGGCGACGACCACCGCCGTCCCCGCGGCCACCCCGCGGCCACGTCCGCGCCCGGCACCGACGCCCGCCCCGGCCGACGACACGGTCCGCACCCCGGTACCCGCCGCGGAGGAGGGCCCGACCCGGCCCACGCCCCGGCCGGGCACCGACGCGCCGACCGTCGCCGTACCGGCGGCCGCAGCTGCGGCGGCCCCCGACGCGGCGCCCACCGAGACCGACCCCGCGCCGACCGAGCGCACACCGAACTGGGATTCCGAGGCGACGCAGGTGATTCCGATCAGCAAGGGTGCCGCTGCGGCACCCTCCACGACCGGACCGGCCGACCCGCCCACCGAACGCATCCCCGTCGCCGCGGCGGCGGCCGACACGCCGCCGAGCCGTCCCTCGGGCGGGGAGCCCCCGTCGACCGGACGGTCGCGGCGGCGCCTGCCGCTGCTGATCGTCGCCGCGGTCGTGGCCGTGCTGGCGATCGTCTACGTCGCCGACCTGCTGATCAGCTCCGGATCGGTGCCCCGCGGGGTCACCGTGGCGGGCGTGGCGGTCGGCGGGATGAGCCTGGTCGACGCCGAGCAGGAACTCCGCACCGAGATCGAGCCGCGCACCACGGTGCCGGTGGAGGTCACCGCGGGCGAGGTCACCACCCAGATCGACCCCATCACGGCGGGCCTGTCCGTCGACTGGGCCGGCACGCTCGCCCGCGCCGGCGAGCAGCCGCTCAACCCGATCACCCGGATCACGTCGTTCTTCACCCAGCGCGAGCTCGGCGTCGCCACCGCCGTCGACCGCGCGGCCGTCGACGGTGCACTCGGTGAGCTCCTGCCGATCGTCGACAAGGTCCCGGTCGAGGGCACCGTGCAGTTCGAGGGCGTCACGCCGATCCCCGTCGACCCGGTGCCCGGCCAGCACCTCGACCAGCCCGCCGCCGTCGACGTGCTCTCGCGCGACTGGGCATCGGGCCGTCCGGTGGCCCTGCCGCTGATCGCGGTGCCCGCCCTCACCACCCCCGAGGACGTCGCGAACGCGATCGAGCAGGTCGCGGGCCCCGCCGTGTCGGCCCCCGTCACGGTCGTCGGCGAGGAGGGCTCGGAGGGCGTGCTGGAGCCCGCCGTCATCGCCCAGGCACTGACCTTCGAGCCCGGTGAGACGGGCGGTCTGGAGCCGGTGCTCAACCCGACCGTCATCACCGACGCCCTCGACGACCAGCTCGCCGGCTCCGAGCGCGAGCCCGTCGACGCGAGCCTGGACTTCTCCACCACCCCGGCCACCGTCGTCCCGTCGCAGGACGGCCGGGGTGTCGACTACGACGCCACGCTGGCCGATCTGCTGACCGTGCTCACCGGTACGGGCCCGCGGCAGATCACGGCGGTCTACGCCGACCAGCCCGCCGAGGTCACCACCGAGGAGCTGCAGTCCCTCGGCAGCGCCGGTGTGATCAGCGAGTTCCAGACCGGCGGGTTCGCCGCGGACTCCGGCATCAACATCCGCCGGGCGGCCGAGCTGATCAACGGCATGGTCGTGGCCCCCGGCGAGACGTTCAGCCTGGATGCCGCCAGCGGGCCGCGGACCCCGGCCAACGGGTACGTCGAGGCCGGTGTCATCGACAACGGCCAGCCCGCCCGCGGCATCGCGGGCGGGGCGTCGCAGGTGTCCACGACGCTGTTCAACGCGGCCTACTTCGCCGGCATGACCGACGTCGAGCACCGCGCGCACAGCTTCTACATCAGCCGTTACCCCCCGGGCCGGGAGGCGACCATCTCCGACGGAACCATCGACATGCGGTTCCGCAACGACACGCCGACCGCGGTGCTCATCCAGACGGTGTGGACGCCGTCGTCGATCACGGTGCGGCTGCTGGGCACCAAGTACTACGACGTCGAGTCGCAGACGGGGCCGCGCACCAACCCGACGAGCCCCAACACCGTCAACGTCCCGGCGGGCGAGGACTGCAACCCCAGCCAGGGCGCACCCGGGTTCACGATCACCGACACGCGGCGCCTGACCGACGTCCGCACCGGTGAGGTCCGCACCGACCCGACCACCACCACCCGCTACAACCCCTCTCCGCGGGTCGTCTGCGGGTAGCCCGTCCCGCTCGCGCAGTAGCCCGTCCGTGGCCGGGGTCTTCCGTGACCCCGGCCACGTTCGTACCCTCGGTGCATCCAACGACGGATCGGGGACGCCATGCGCATAGCGGACGTACTACGGAACAAGGGCACCGAGGTGGTGACCGTCCTCCCCACCGCGACGGTGGCCGAGCTGCTGGGCCTGCTCGCCGAGCGCAACGTGGGTGCGCTGCCGGTCGTCGAGGACGACCGGCTGGTCGGGATCGTCTCCGAGCGCGACGTGGTGCGGCGCCTGCACGCGGGCGGCGCTGCCGTCCTGGAGGCGCGGGTCACCGACATCATGACCACCTCCGTCACGACCTGCTCCCCCGACGACGACGCCGCGAGCCTCGCCGGGGTCATGACCACCGGACGCTTCCGGCACCTGCCGGTCGTCGTCGACGGGGCGCTCGCCGGCATCGTCAGCATCGGCGACCTGGTGAAGACCCGGATCGACATGCTCGAGGCCGAGCGCGAGCAGCTGCAGAGCTACATCGCGAGCTGACCCGGGAACGGGGATCACTGGTCTCCCGGGAACGGTCGCCCGGATCGTCGGCACCTCCACCGACGATCGGAGACCGCCATGACCACCACCCCCGTCCGACCGCCCCGCACCGACGGCGCGCTCCACCGCACCGCCGGATGGGGCGCGCTGGGCGCCGCCGTCGCCTACCTCGGCCAGCCCCTCGCGGTCGCACTCCTGTTCTCCGAGTACCCCGACGACGCCCCGGTGGCCGACCGGATCGCGGCCGCACCGTGGAACGGCGCCGTCGAGGGCGTGATCTTCGGCGGGCTCGGGCTGGGCATGCTCGTCCTGGTGCTGGCCGTGGGCCGGCTGCGGGGCGGCGCGTCGGTCGCCGGCCGGGTCGGGGACGCCCTGGGCCTGGTCTCGGCCGCGGCGTGGATCCTGATCGGCGGGATGTCGCTGGCGAAGTACAGCTCGGTCACCGCAGGCATGGGTGAGGACCTTCCCGGCGCGCAGGACCAGCTCGCCGTGATCACCGCGCTCGACACCGTCATCATCGGTCTGGTCGCCACGGCCGGGATCGGGGCCGCGGGCTGGCTCGTCGGGCTGGCCACGGCCGGGCGCCGGGTCGGCGTCGTCGGCACGGGCCTCGCCGTCGTCTGCGCCGTCGCGGCCGCGGTCATCGTGGTGCCGATGTTCGTGCTCGCCGTGCCGTTCGGGGTCCTCGTGCTCATCCCCGTGCTGCTCGTCCTGGGTGCCGCGTTCCTGCTCCGCGGCCGGCGCACTACCGCGGACCGCGTCCGGACCGGATGATCCGACCATCATGGACGGCGAACCCCTCCTGCTCGCGAGCACCGTCGCGGGTCACCTGACGGCCTGGCCGCTCGTGGCCCTGCTCGCCGTGGCGGTCGCGCGGCGGCGGTGCCCGGCGCTGCCCGCGCTCGCCGTGGCCGCGCTGCTGGTGGAGCTCGCGCTGCACCGGGCCGGGATCGACTCCGGCGGCGGCGTCTGGTTCGCCGCCCTGCCGCTGCTGCTGGCGGCGTACCCGGACGGGCGGTTCGTCCCGCGCTGGTTCGTCGGGCCGGTCGTCGTCTCGCTGGCGATCGGGGCGGCCGTGCTCGTCACCGGCGGGGCCGTCACCGACGAGCCGTGGTTCGCCCCGTGGGTGGGGATCGCGCAGGGCCTGCTGATCGGCGGGCAGGTGCACCGCTACCGGCGGCGGGCCTCCACCGCCGAGCGGGAGAGCGTGCGGTGGGCGATCCTCGGTGTGGTCGTGTGCGTGCTGTGCTTCGCCCTGCTGGCGGCGGGCGGGGGCCCGATCGGGGAGGGGAGCGCGACCGCGGTGGCACTGGCCGACCTGGCCGTGCTGCCCGCGC
This sequence comes from Pseudonocardia abyssalis, assembly GCF_019263705.2. Classification (NCBI taxonomy): domain Bacteria; kingdom Bacillati; phylum Actinomycetota; class Actinomycetes; order Pseudonocardiales; family Pseudonocardiaceae; genus Pseudonocardia; species Pseudonocardia abyssalis. The sequence continues at coordinate 5,202,915 of NZ_JADQDK010000001.1, read as the reverse complement.
CGGTCGGTGCGGCGATCGGCCTGCTCCGGCCCCGCGTCCTCGACGTCGACGCGCCGCTGCGGATCGTGCTCGCGGTCGCGCTCGCCGCGCCGGTGCTGGCGCTGGCCTACGGCGCGACGCTGGCTCTCGTCGGCGGCTGGTGGGGCGCGGCCGTCGTGGCCGCGGCGGCCGTCCCGGTGATCCGGCTCGCCGCCTGGACGTCGGCCTGGGTGGTGTACCGCGGACGGCGCGACGGGGCCGCGGCCGTCACCGACCTGGGACGGCGCCTCGACGCCCAGCCGCAGGCCCGGCTGGTGCCCGAGACCGTGCTGCGCACCCTGGTCGACAGCCTGCACCTCGACGGTGCCGCGCTGCGCGGGGCCGGGGCCCTCGACGCCGCCGTCGGCGAGACCCCCGAGGAGGCGGAGGAGTTCCCGGTCGTCTACCAGGGCGAGCAGCTCGCGGTGCTGGCCGTCGCACCGCGGCGCGGGGAGACCGCGCTGACCGGCCACGACCGGCACGTGCTGCGCCTGCTCGCCGTCCACGCCGCGCCCGCCCTGCACGGGGCACGGGCGCTGGACGAGCTGACCGCCGCCCACTCCCGGATGCTGCTGGCCCGCGAGGAGGAGCGCCGCAGGCTGCGCCGCGACCTGCACGACGACCTCTCGCCCACCCTCGCCGGGCTCCGGCTCGGCGCGGCGGCCGTCGCCCGACGGGCGACCGGGGCCGACCCGGAGCTGGCCCGCCTCGCCGCCGACCTGCAGGACGACATCGCCGGGGCGGTGGCCCAGACCCGCGAGATCGCCTACGGGCTGCGCCCCCCGGTCCTCGACGACCTCGGGCTGGTCGCCGCCATCGCCGGGCGCGTCCACGGCCCCGACGGGCTGACCGTACGCATCGACGGGCCCGCCGAGCCGCTGGAGCTCCCCGCCGCCGTCGACCTGGCCGCGCTGCGGATCGTGCAGGAGGCCGTGTCGAACGTCCGCCGCCACGCCGGGGCCACGCGGTGCACCGTGGCGCTGGCCCTGCGCGACGACACCCTGACCGTGCGCGTCACCGACGACGGGGTGGGGCTGCCCGCCCGGGTGCGGCCCGGCATCGGGCTCACCTCGATCCGCGAGCGGGCCACCGAGCTGGGCGGCACGGTCGAGTTCGGCACCGCCGACGGCGGGGGCGCCCGGGTGGACGTGCGGCTGCCGGCCGGGCGCGGGACGACGTGAGCACCCGCGTGCTCGTCGTCGACGACCACCCGGTCTTCCGCCGGGGGATGACGGCGCTGCTGCGGGCCAGCGGCTTCGACGTCGTGGCCGAGGCGGCGAGCGGCTCGGAGGCGGTGGCGGCCGCCGCGCGGGAGGTCCCGGACGTGGTGCTGATGGACCTCGGGCTCCCCGACCTCGGCGGTGCCGCGGCGACCGAGCGGATCACCGCGGCGCACCCCGACGTGCGGGTCGTCGTGGTCACCTCCTACGACGACGAGGCCTCGGTGCGGGCCGCGCTGGACGCGGGCGCCAGCGGCTACGTCACGAAGGACGCCTCCCCCGACCAGATCGTGGCGGCCGTCGAGGCGGCGACGATGGGTGCGCTGTGGCTCGGCAGCGGGGTGCCGCGCCCCGGTGCGACGGCCCCGACCCCCGCCCCGGCGTTCCCCGGCCTGAGCCCGCGGGAGGCGGCGGTGGCCGACCTGCTGGGCCGGGGCCTGTCCAACCCGGTGATCGCGACGCGCCTGGGTCTGTCGTCGAAGACGGTGGCCAACTACGTCTCCACGATCCTGCTGCGGGTGGGGGCCGCGGACCGGGCGGAGGTGATCCGCCTGATCCGCGACCGCCGCAGCGGCTGACGCGACCCTAGAAGGCGGCCTCGGCCAGGTCCATCAGGCTGTTGTCGGCCTGCTCCAGGATCACCCGCTGGCTGGTGAGCAGCGGGAGCTGGGTCTTGGCGAAGAACCGGGCGACGCCGAGCTTGCCCTCGTAGAAGGCCTGGTCCTTGGCGGAGACCGAGCCGCCCAGTGCGGTCAGGGCGACCTCGGCCTGGCGCAGCAGCAGCCATCCGACGAGCAGGTCGCCGAGCGCCATCAGCAGCCGCACGCTGTGCTGGCCGACCTTGTAGATGCTCGACGGGTCCTCCGCCGACGCCATGAGGTAGCCGGTGAGCGTGCCGAGCATCCCCTGGACGTCGGCCAGCGCGGTGGCGAGGAGCGCGCGCTCCTCCTTGAGCCGGCCGTTGCCCGACTCGGCGTCGAGGAAGGCCTGGATCTCCCCGGCGACGTGCCCGAGCGCCTGCCCGTTGTCGCGGACGATCTTGCGGAACAGGAGGTCGAGCGACTGGATCGCCGTGGTGCCCTCGTAGAGGGAGTCGATCTTGGCGTCGCGGATGTACTGCTCGATCGGGTAGTCCTGCAGGTAGCCGGAGCCGCCGAGCACCTGCAGCGCCTGCGGGAGCTGCTCGGTGGCGCGCTCCGAGCCGACGCCCTTGACGATGGGCAGCAGCAGGTCGTTGACGCGCTCCTCCAGGGAGACGTCCTCGCCCGCGGCCCTCCCGACGCGGATCCGGTCCTGGAACGTGGCGGTGTAGAGGTACACCGCGCGCAGGCCCTCGGCGTAGGCCTTGTTCGTCATGAGCAGGCGGCGGACGTCGGGGTGGTGGGTGATCGTGACGCGCGGGGCGGTCTTGTCGAGCATCTGCGGCAGGTCGGCGCCCTGGACGCGGTCCTTCGCGTAGTCCAGCGCGGCGAGGTAGCCGGCCGACAGCGTGCCGATCGCCTTGGTGCCGACCATCATCCGCGCGTGCTCGATGACCTCGAACATCTGCGCGATGCCGTCGTGCACCTCGCCGAGCAGCCAGCCGACGGCCGGGGTGCCGTGCTGGCCGAACGTGAGCTCGCAGGTGGTGGAGGCCTTGAGCCCCATCTTGTGCTCGACGCCGGTGACGAAGGCGCCGTTGCGCTCACCGGGCTCGCCGGTCTCCGGGTCGAAGTGGAACTTCGGCACGAGGAACAGCGACAGGCCCTTGGTGCCCGCCTTCGCACCCTCGGGGCGGGCCAGGACCAGGTGCATGATGTTCTCGGCCATGTCGTGCTCGGCCGAGGTGATGAAGCGCTTGACGCCGTCGATGTGCCAGGTGCCGTCGCCCTGCTGCACGGCCTTGGTGCGGCCCGCGCCGACGTCGGAGCCCGCGTCGGGCTCGGTGAGCACCATCGTCGCGCCCCAGGCCCGGGAGATCATCAGCTCGGCCCAGTGCTGCTGCTCCTCGGTGCCGTTGCGGTGCACCACGGAGGCGAAGTTCGGGCCGGCCATGTACATGAACGCGGCCGGGTTGGAGCCGAGGATCAGCTCGGCGGCGGCCCACTGCACGGTCGGGGGGATGCCGTAGCCGCCCAGCTCGACGGGCAGGCCCAGGCGCCACCACTCGCCGTCCCAGAGGACCTTGTAGGAGTCCTTGAACGACTGCGGCAGCGTGACCGTGTGCGTGGCCGGGTCGAAGACGGGCGGGTTGCGGTCGGCGTCGGCGAAGGGCTCGGCCAGCGGCCCGGTGGCCACGGTGTTGAGCTCCCTGAGCGTGTCGCGCGCCGTCTGGAGGTCGACGCCCTCGAACGGCCCGCTGCCGAGTCGGTCCTGGACCGCGAACACCTCGAAGAGGTTGAACTCGAGGTCTCGCAGGTTGCTCCTGAAGTGGCCCATGGCCCCGTCACTCCTTCTACCCGTCGGTAACAACAGCGTATTACTCATCGGTAACCACGACAAGGGGGAGTACCGCCCGGCGACTCACCCCTCCCGGGCGATCACACCTTGGTGTTCTGATGTTGTGCACGGTGCGTGAGCGAAGCAGGGTTCTCCTGGGTCGGATGGTGCACAGGGGGAGTAACTGTGGGTGCAGCTCGTGTCACGCGGCGTGGTTTCCTTCTCGGCGGAGCCGCCCTCCTGGCGCTCCCCGGGACGGCGCTCGCCGCGACCGCCCCGGAGATCGCCGACTGCGCCGCCTGGGGGGCCCGGCCCAACAGCCGGGTCGTCAACGTCGTGGTGCAGCGGCCGGTGAAGATCCTGGTGCACCACACCGCCACCCCCAACGTCACCGACCTCTCGCGCGGTGCGGCCGACGCACTCGCCCGCGGCATCCAGAACTTCCACATGGACCGTCGGGGATGGCTCGACTCCGGGCAGCACTTCACGATCAGCCGCGGCGGGTTCGTGCTCGAGGGCCGCCACCGCAGCCTCGAGGCGCTGCGCAACGGGCGCAAGCAGGTGGAGGGGGCGCACTGCACCGGGCAGAACCTCGTGTCGATCGGCATCGAGAACGAGGGCACCTACATGGACACCGAGCCGACCGGAGTGCTGTGGGACCGGCTCCGGGAGATGTGCGCCTACATCTGCGGCCAGTACGGGATCGCCCCCACGGAGATCTACGGCCACCGCGACTTCAAGGACACGCTGTGCCCCGGCGACGTCCTCTACGGGATGCTGCCGCGGCTGCGCGGTGAGGTCGGCGGGATGCTCGGCCAGCGACTGGAGGGGTCCTCGGTGCGCGCCGCGTCGTGGCCGGTGCTGCGCGAGGACGACCGCGGCCCGGTCGTCGAGGCCGCCCAGCGTCTGCTGCGCGGGGCCGGTCGCACCGAGGTCGCCGTCGACGGCACGTTCAGCGCAGCGATGGCGGAGTCGGTGCGCGTGTTCCAGGCCGAGCACGCCACCGAGGAGGTCAACGGGATCATCGGAGGCGAGTCCTGGCCGCTGCTCGCCGCGCCCGTGCAGGCGGGCGACGGCGGGGAGGCGGCGGAGGCGGTCGAGACGCTCGCCGCCACCAGCTCCACCCGACCTCCGTCGCGGGTCGGCCCGGAGCAGTGGCAGCAGCTCCTGACCGCCGCCCGCTGAGCCGCCTCCCGTTCGGACTCAGTCCCAGAGCTTCCAGGGCGCGTCGCCGGCGGCCCACAGCTCGTTGAGCGCCTGGTAGTCCTTGTAGGTGTCCATCGCGGCCCAGAAGCCCTCGTGCTTGTTCACGGTGAGCTGCTGGTCACGGGCGAGGCGCTGCAGTGGCTCGGCCTCCAGGAACAGGCCCTCGGAGTCGTCGAGGTAGTCGTCGAGGAAGCTGCGGTCGAACACGAAGTACCCGCCGCTGACCCAGCCGGTGACCTGCGTCGGCTTCTCGTTGAACTCCGCGACGACGTCCCCGTCGACGTTCATCTCCCCGAACTTCGACGTGGGGTGCACGCCGGTGACGGTGCCGACCCGCCCGGCCTTCTCGTGCAGCGTGGCCAGCTGCTCGATGTCGACGGCGCTGACGCCGTCGCCGTAGGTCATCATGAAGTGCGGGGTGTCGACGTAGTCGCGGATGCGGCGCAGCCGGGCGCCGGTACCGGCGTCGAGGCCGGTCTCCGCGAACGTGATCTCCCAGTCCTCGTCGCCGCGGCCGTCGGTGTACTGCGGCTCGTGGTCGCCGTCGGCGAGCGTGAGCGTGAAGTCCGACAGGTGCGCGCGGTAGTCCATGAAGAACTGCTTGATCTCCCAGCCCTTGTAGCCCAGGCACAGGATGAAGCGCCGGTACCCGTAGTGGCTGTAGAGCTTCATGATGTGCCACAGGATCGGGCGGCCACCGATGTCGACCATGCCCTTGGGCAGCTTCTCGCTGACCTCGCGGATACGGGTCCCCTGACCTCCGCAGAGGATGACGACGGGGGTGTTGGGGTCCATCAGCGGGGGTGTCCTTCCCTCGGGAGGGCGATCCTGTCCAGGATCGCGAGCTCGTCCGGCGTGGTGACGTGCAGGTTGGCGGGGTCGCCGGGCACCGTGTCGACGCGGTGCCCGCGTTCGACCAGCAACCCGGAGTTCTCGACGGGCCGGGGCCGGTCGACGTGCACCTCGCGCAGCACCGCGACGTCGAACGCCTGCGGGGCCTGGGTGAGCACGAGGTCGTGCTTGGGGATCGTGGCGACGACGCGCCCGGCCTCGACGCGCTGCACCACCTCGAGGATCGGCACCACCGGCACCGCACCGGCGGCACCGCGGCGCACGGCGTCGACGACGTCGAGGAACAGGCGGTCCGGCGCCAAGGGGTGGGCCGGATCGCAGACGACGACGATCGCCGCCTCGTCGGGGACGGTGGCGAGCCCGGCGCGCAGCGACTCCGACTGGTGGTCGCCGCCCACGGCGAGCGCGTCGACCGCCTCGCCGTCCCACGCCCGGCCCGGCGGCAGGACGACCGTGACCCCGGAGCAGGTGCGACGGGCCGCCGCCACGGTGCGGTCGATCATCCGGATGCCGCCGACGGGCTCGAACTGCTTCGGCCGCCCGCCGAAGCGCTGCCCGCTGCCGCCGGCGAGCACGAGCGCCCAGACGTCCGTCACGTCTGGGCATCCTTCCAGTGCCACCCGATCGGGCGGGGATCGGGCGGCGACGCGGGCCGGATCGTGACCGGCGCTACGCTCGCCCCCGCCCGGCCGGTACCGACGGAGGGGGAGACCAACGGTGAACACGTCGACACTCGCCGACGGAGCGCGGTCCACCCTGCGGGACATCGCGGCCGACCCCTTCACCGCCCGCCGGATCGACGTCGTCGGCCCCGGTGGGTACGGCAAGACCGTCCTGCTCGCCGCCGTCGCCGCCGCGTACACCGATGCGGGCGTCCCCGTGCGCCGCGACGCCCCGGCTCCCGGCGAGACCCTCGCCCCCGACGTCGCGCTCGTCGTCGACGACGCCCACCTGCTCCCCGACGACCTGCTGCGGCACCTCACGGCGCTGGCCGCGGGCGACGCGGGCCGCATCGTGGTCGCGCACCGGCCGTACCCGGAGTCGCGGGCGATGGCCGCGTTGGGCGCCGAGCTCGCCCAACGCGGGCGGCCCGTGGTGCTCGGGGTGCTGGACCGGTCCGGGGTCGCCACCCGTGCAGAACTCCTGCTCGGCGGGCGGCCGGACCCCGACGTCGTCGACTCGGTGCTCCGGCGCACCGCGGGGATCCCCTCTCTCGTCGACACCCTGCTCGGTGCGCACACCGCGGCCGAGGCCAGCGTCCTCGCCCAGCTCGGCTACGCGCTGGAGGAGCTGCCGCCGGGCGTGCGCGACCTGCTGCTGGCCCGGGCCATCGGCGCTCCCGTCGACGCCGAGGTGCTCGTCCCGCTGCTCGGGCTGCCCGGCGCCGGCGCCGTCGACGGGCTGGTCACCGCCGCCTGGGCCGAAGGTCGGCTGCTGGCCGACGGCGGGGCCGTCCCGCTCGTCTCGTCCGCGGTGCTGGCCCGCACGCCCCCCGCCGCCGCCACCGAGATGCGCCGCGCGCTCGCCGAGATCGAGCTGGACCGCGGCGGCGACGTCCTGGGCGCGGCCCGCGGGCTGCTGCGCGCGGGGGCCACGGGCAGGGGCGTGGCCGCGGTGTTCACCGCGGCGGGCGACCAGGCCGTCCGCACGGCGGCGGGCGAGGCCGACGAGTTCTACGAGGGCGCGATCCGGGCCGGTGCCGCCCCGCTGCTCCTGGCCCCGCGCCGGGCCGAGGCCGCCGTGATCGCCGGTGACCTCGACGTGGCGCTCGACCACGCCGACCTGGTCCTCGACAACGTCGACACCGTCGAGGACGCGGGTGCGCGCCGGGCCGGGGCCGTGGCCGCCGCGGTCCTCGCCCGCCGCGGCAACCTCGCCCGCAGCGCCGACCTCTACCGCTGGATGTCCTCCCTCGGCGGGCCCACCGTGCTCGCCGTGCCCGCACTCGTCGGGACGGGGGCGCTCGACGAGGCCCGGGCCGCGGTGGCCGGGCAGGCCGCGCCGGACCGCAGGCCTCCGACGCTGCGCTCGGGCGCCGAGGAGCTGACCGCGCAGGGCGTGCTGGAGTCGGTGGTGGGTGCCCCGACCGGCGCGATGTCGAAGCTGGTGCGCGCGGCGGGCCTGTTGGAGCCGCCCAACCGGGCCGCGCTGCTCACCGACACCCCAGCCGCCCTGGCCGCGCTCGTCGCCGTGCAGTGCGGGGAGCTCGCCGTCGCGCAGTCGGTGCTCGAGCGCGCGGAGCGCACCGGGCTCGGCGGGTGCGGCGCGGCGGTGCGGCACCGGCTGCTGCTGGGGTGGATCGCGATGTACCGCGGCGCGCACGCGACCGCGCGGGCCGCGCTCGACGTCGGGCGCCTGCTCGAACCGCGCGACGAACTGCTGGCCGCGGCGCTGGAGGTGGCGCTGGCCCGGCGGGCGAGCGACCCCGCCGCGCTGATGGTCGGCTGGGCCCGGGCGCGCGAGGCGATCGTGCAGCACCCCGTCGACCTGTTCGTCCTCCAGCCGCTCTCCGAGCTGCGCGTCGCGGCCGCCCGGCTGCGCGAGCAGAGCTGGGTCGCCCCGCACCTCGACGAGGCCGCCGCCCTGCTGGCCCGGCTGGGCAACCCGCTGCTGTGGGCGGCCCCGCTGCACTGGGCCGGGGTGCACGCGGCGATGTTCGCCCAGAACCCCGACGCCGCCGCGCCCGACGTCGCCGCGCTGCAGGCCGGGTCCTCCACCAGCCGCTACGCCGCCGCGATGGCCGTCGGGGCGCGGCAGTGGCTGCTCGTGCTGCGCGGGGAGGTCGATCCGGCCGCCGTCGAGGCCGCGGCGCGGGGGCTGCACGCCGTCGGCCTGACCTGGGACGGTGGCCGCCTCGCCGGCCAGGCCGCGATCCGGACGCGCGACAAGAAGGGCATGGCCTCGCTGCTGGGCACCGCCCGCGCGCTGCACGTCGTGGAGCAGGTGACGGCCGTCGAGTTCGCGCCGGAGTCCCCGGCGCCGGGCACCGGCCCCGACGACGTGCTCAGCGACCGCGAGCGCGAGGTGGCCGCACTCGTGCTGGAGGGGTTGACCTACAAGCAGATCGGCGAGCAGCTGTTCATCTCGGCGAAGACCGTGGAGCACCACGTCGCCCGGATGCGCCAACGACTCGGCTCCGGCAGCCGCGGCGAGCTGTTCGCCCACCTGCGCTCGATCGTCCGCAGCTAGCTGTCCTGGGTCACCACGGCTAGCGGGGGAGACTCGCGAGCAGCCCCTCGCAGGTGCGGACCAGTGTGCGGGCCGTGCTGACCTGCGCCCGGTCCGACAGCGGGCTCTCCGCGCGCCGCTGCCACCCGCCGAGCGCGTCGAGGACGGCCTCGCGCAGCTGATCCGGGTCGGCCGACGGGTCGAGGCCCAGCCGGGCGGCCGGGGTGCCGCCGTCACCGCCGAGCAGTCGCTCCGCCTCCGCCTTCACGTCCTTCGGCAGCGTCACGACCCGCGTCCGCAGTGCGGTGAGCAGCCGCAGCTCGGTGAACTCGTGCGCCCCCGCGGTGATCCGCTCGACCTCCCGCGCCAGCGGCAGGGACGCCGGGATGGGCTCGCGCTGCAACACCAGTTCGAGCGCGAGCAGAGCGGAACGCGACTTGAGCAGGTCGCGGCGCTCGGTGAACTGCGTCGTCAGCACGGTGCGCAGCTCGTCGAGCCCGCTGCGTGTGACCAACTCGGCCGAGAGCCGGCTCGGGTCGTCGGTGCCGCGGCGGATCAGCGTGATCCCCAGGCGGACGCCGAACAGGCCGAAGCGGTCGAGCAGCGCGGCGCGGGTCTCGGGGTCGAGCGGGGCCGTCTCGGACGCGCGGACGAACCGGTCGGCCGAGAGCAGCAGCGGCTCGGTGTCGGACGCCTCCGCCTTGGCCAGCGTCGCGAGCGCGGTGAACTCGGCCTGGCGCATCGTCCGCCCGCTCTGCGCGAGCAGGCCCGCCACCGCGACGACGGTCTGGCACAGCGAGCGGAGCTTGTCGTCGCGGCGGTAGCGGCCCGCGATCTGCCGGGCCGAGGCCATCGCGTCGAGCCGGCCGACGCCGATCTCGTCGGCGCGCGACAGGATCGCGACGGTGTTGACCGGAGCCGCCTTCGCGACGCCCTGGTCGTGGAAGGACTCCAGGAACCGCACGTCGGACTGGTGCAGGTGGCGCATCAGGTAGAGCACCGCGTCGGCCGGGGCGGGGGCGTCCTCGGGCACGAGGAACGCGCCCGCGCGCGCCGAGGTGTCGGCCGACATCGACGCGATGCCCGGGGTGTCGATCAGCGAGGTGGCGCGCAGGCTCTGCGACGGCCAGTCGACGACGAGCCGGTCGACGCGCTCCGCGGGCGTGCCGCCGAGATCGATCGTCAGCGCGCCGTCGCGGCGGGCGACCGTGAGCGGCCGGGACGGCCCCTCACGCGGGATCATGATGACCTTCGGGCTCGGCCCGTCCTGGTACCAGGTGACGACGCGCGTGCACTCGCCCGCGTCGGTGGGCGCGATCTCCTCGCCGACCAGCGCGTTGAGCAGCGTCGACTTGCCCGCCTTGACCTTCCCCGCGATCGCGACGCGCAGCGGCTCCTCGAACCGCGCGAGGTGCTGGCGCAGCCACGCGGTGGCCTGCGGGCTGTCGCGGTAGGCGTCGACGCCGTCGCGCAGCAGCCCCCGCACCGCGACGCCCAGCGGCGTCACGGGGACTCCTCGCCGAGGCTCGTCGCGCCCGCGCCACGGCGTGCTGTGTCGAACGGTGTCCTCGCAAGCTCGGTCACACGAGCACCTTCCGCGCCGCCGGCGCGAGTGCGCGGGCCTTGTCCTCCAGCTTGCCAATGCGGTCGAGCTCGGCCTCCAGGTCGCGGATCCGGCCCCTGCGCACGTTCTCGTCGCCGCTGACGGCCTTCTGCGCCGCCTTCACCGACGTGTCGACGGAGGTCTGCAGCTCCTCGGCGAGGGAGGTGAAGTGGTCGCGCAGCTGGCGCTGCACCTGGCGGAGCATGTCGCGGGAGTCCTTGCCGACCTGGAACGTCACCTCGTCGAGGTGCTTGCGCATCGCCGCCTTCGACTCCGCCTTGCGGCGGGCGAGCTGCCGCGCCTGCTCCTCGCGCACCGTCTTCGCGCCGAACAACAGGCCCGCGCCGATCGAGAGGGGGTTGAGCATCGCGAAGCCGGCGAGCGTGGTCGCCAGCCCGATCATCAGCATCCCGCCGTACCCGCCGCGCGCGCCGATGTAGAGCTTCTGACCGAAGCCGATCCGCTCCTGCTCGGGCCGTTCGAGTCGGCCGACCTGCCCGTGCACGTCGGAGGAGCGACCGGAGCGCAGCGCCGGCAGCACGGAGTCGCCCTCCGCCGCGAAGTGCTCCGCGACCTGCGTGGCCAGCCACTCCGCGCGCTGCCCGGCCCAGACGAAGTTCGCCGACATCGCGGTGGCGACCTGGCCCTCGAGCCACTCGGCGAACTGCTCCCAGATGTCGGCCGGGTCGGCGGCGTCGAGGAGCTGCTCACCCTCGCGGCCGATCGCCCGCAGCCGGTCGCGCATGTCGTACTCGATGTCGGCGGTGAGGTCCTGCACGCCGTCGTTGAGGGTGTGCTGCCAGCGTGCCGACCTGTCCTTGAGCGCGGCGGCGCGCCCGCGCGCGATCTCCAGGTCCGACACCAGCGCCCCCGCGAGCTGCGGGTCGCGCTGCGCGGTGAGCTCCGCGCGCATGCTCGCACCCAGCTGGTCGGCCACGGCGAGCACGTCCTGGCTGGTGGAGCGGCGGTCCAGCTCGTCGGCGCGGGCCAGCACCTCGGTGCGCAGGAACGTCACCAGCTCGGCGAAGCCGGACTCCTTGTTCAGCTCCGCGTCCTCGCTGCGCACCGCCTCCAGCCGCAGCACCGACGACACGGGGAACAGCTCCGCGGTGATCCCCGCGGTCGCGAGGTGCCCGCGGTCGAGGTCGGTGATACGCCGCCACTGCGGGTAGAGGTCGGTCTTGGTGATCACGCCTGCGACGTTGGGGCACAACCGCATCGCCGTGGACAGGAACTCCAGCTCCGGCGCGGTGTACTCCTGCGAGGCGTCGGAGACGAGCAGCACGGCGTCGGCGGTGGGCAGGGTCGCCATCGTGGCCGCGCCGTGGGCCGAACCGAGACCGCCGACGCCGGGGGTGTCGACGAGGACCAGCCCGTCCTTGAGCAGGTTGCGCGGCAGCCCGACCTCGGCGCGCGAGAGACCCTGCCGGTTGCCGGGGTTGCCCGCCTCGGAGACGTAGTCGGCGAGCTTGGCCACCGGCACGTCACTGCGCCGGCGCTGCTCGCCGTCCCAGACCAGGGTGACGGCGGGCTTCTCGGCGTAGAGGACGGCCGTGGGCACCGCGGTGGCCAGGTCGTCGTCGACGGGGCAGACGGGCGCGTTGATCAGCGCGTTCACCAGCTGGCTCTTGCCCTGCTTGAACTCCCCGACGATCAGGACCCGGACGTTCGGGTCCTCCAGGCGGCGGCGGGTGTGCTCCAGCCGGGTCGTCAGGTCCGGGCGGTCGTACGCCTGGGTCGCCCGCAGTGCGAGATCGACCAGCTCCATCGCAGCAGGTACCGCCACCGACGCATCCCTCCCCGGACAACGGGGCCACCATACGACGAAGCCGACGCCACCCCCGGTATCCCCGGGGGTGGCGCCGGCTGTGTAGCCCGGACGGGTCGAATCAGGCGTCGACGTCGTCGCCCGCGAGAACGACGTTGCCATCGTTGCCGGGGTCGCTGTTGTCGGAGTTGTCCTGGAACGAGTCGTCGACGTCGGTGTTGGCCTGGAACGAGTCGTCGATGTCGACGTCCACGGTGGTGGTGGTGCTGTTGTCGACCGTGGTCGTGGAGTTGTCGTCGTTGTCCTGGTCGTTGTCCTGCGAGTTGTCGTCCTGCGAGCCGGACGCGTTGCTGCCGTTGCTGGCGTAGGCACCACCGTCGTCGACGTTCACGTCGCCGGCCACCGAGCCGGCACCGAACGCGCCGTCGCCGACCTGGTTGCCGTTGCCGATGATGTTGTCGTCACCGGTCACGATGTTGCTGTCCTCGATGTCGTCGCCGGCCGCCACCGCGCCGTCGCCGGAGGCGGAGACGATGTCGTTGTCGAAGGTGACGTCGCCGTCGGCGATGACCGTGCCGTTGAAGGACTGGTCGTTGTAGACGTCGTTGTCCTCGTTGGTGATGTAGGTGTCGCCGTAGTTGTGCACGATCTCGGTGAGGTGCCGGGCGATGGCCTCGTGGTCGCTCTCGCCGTCGCGGGGGACCGTGTTGGTGAAGGTGCCGCCCAGGTTGACGTCGTCGCGGCCGTTGTTCTCGACGAAGGCGACGATCGCGTCGTCGAAGTCGGCGCAGGACAGGTCGTCGAGACCGTTGTCGGCCAGGAAGCCCTCGGGGTCGGCGAGGAAGGCGGCGCGCTCGGCCGGGTCGCCGAAGATGTTGTTCAGGAACTCCATGATGGTGGCGCTGAGGCTGGCACTCATGATGACTCCAGGGTGTGTGGGGAGAGCTCGGTGTGGGTCTCGCTCACCGGCTGATCCGGCGTTGAGGTGAACGTTAGGCACCCCGGGGCCCCGGGCCATCGGGGATCACCCACAGTTCGCCCGAGGTGATGACCGGGGAAACGCGTTGGGGGGCGTTAGGGGGTTGGGGGATGCAGGCCCCGATCGGGTCGTGGTCGAGACTGGGGGCTAACAACTGGGCGTGTTCCTCCGATGGCGAGGAGTAGGGCGCGCCATCGGGGGCACGAGGGGACGGCCATGGGATACCAGCTCGGGATCGACCTGGGGACGACGTACACGTCAGCAGCGGTGTGCCGGTCCGACGACCGGCGCTGGGTGGAGCCCGAGGTCGTCACGCTCGGGACCCGCGGCGCGACCATCCCCTCCGTGCTGTTCCTGGCCCCCGACGGCTCCGTCGTCGTCGGCGACGCCGCCGAGCGCCGCGCGCTCACCGACCCCGACCGCGTGGTCCGCGAGTTCAAGCGCCGCATCGGCGACCCCACCCCGATCGTCGTGGCCGGCCGCGCCTGGGCGCCCGAGGAGCTCTCCGCCCGGCTGGTCCGCTGGGTCGTCGACCGCGTCGCCGAGCGCGAGGGCGGCCCGGCCACCCGGATCGCCGTCACGCACCCGGCGTCGTGGGGCCCGCACAAGCGCGACCTGCTGGCGGGCGCCCTCGCCGCGCAGGGCGTCTCCGTCACCTACCTCGCCGAGCCCCAGGCCGCGGCCCTGCACTACTCCTCCGCCGAGCGCGTCGAGCCCGGTTCCACGATCGCCGTCTACGACCTGGGCGGCGGCACGTTCGACGCCGCCGTCGTCCGCAAGGCCGACCCGGCGCGCGCCGGCTCCGGGACCGCCGGGTTCGGCCTGCTCGGGCGGCCCGAGGGCCTGGAGCGCCTGGGCGGCATCGACTTCGACGAGGCCGTCTTCGACCACGTCCGTGACGGGCTGCCCGAGGTCTTCGCGAACCTCGACGCCACCGACCCCGCCACGCTGTCGGCCGTCGCCCGCGTGCGCCGCGACTGCACCGAGGCCAAGGAGGCGCTGAGCAGCGACACCGAGGTCTCCATCCCGGTGCTGCTGCCGGGGTCGCGCGGGTCGGTCCGCCTGCACCGCAGCGAGTTCGAGTCGATGATCCGGCCGCACGTGGAGGAGACCGTCGCCGCGCTGCGCAGCGCGGTCCGCTCCGCCGGGCTCACACCCGACCAGCTCACCGCCGTGCTGCTGGTCGGCGGGTCCTCCCGGATCCCGCTGGTCGCGCAGCTGGTGTCCGAGCAGCTCGGGCGGCCCGTCGCGGTCGACACCGACCCGAAGAACGCCATCGCGAAGGGCGCCGCGCTCGCGGTCTCGCCGAAGCCCACCGCGTCGTGGCCCGGGGTGTCGATCCCGGTCGTCGCGGGTGCCGGTGCCGCGGGTGTGGCCGGGGTGGGGGCGGCCGGGGCCGACATGGTCACCTCGCGCGTCGCCGCACCCACCGGCCCGCCGCCGCGCCCGGGGCGGGGCACCGGCACGCCGCCGCACGGGGTGGCGCAGTCGGCTCCCCCGCGGTCCCCCGCGGTCGCCCTGTCCTCCGCGCCCGCCCCACAGCAGTCCTACCCGCCCCAGCAGTCCTCCCCCCAGCAGTCCTACACCCCGGCCCGCGGCGGGCCGACGCACGAGCCGGCCACCGCGCTGCTGTCCGGTCAGGGCGCCGGCCCGTCGGCGCCGCCGCGTCCCCGGGCCCTGCCTCCCACCGACCACGACGACCACGACCGCTACGACGGCTGGTCGGACGACGAACCGCGCAGCCGCCCGATCGGCCTGCTCATCGGCATCGGCGGGCTGGTCGCCGTGGCCCTGCTGATCATCGCGGTGGTGGCGTGGCCCCGATCCGAGGGCGGTGTGACCGGCACGCCGTCGATCGGCAACGCCGGCGACACCTCCGTGCCCACGAGCGAGGTCGACGCCCCCACCGAGGCACCCACCGACCCCGGGGCCGGCAGCGGGTCGGGGTCGTCGGGCGGGAGCGGATCGGGCAGCGGATCGGGCAGCGGTTCCGGGAGCGGTTCCGGCACCACCACCGGTGGCGGTCCCACGTCGCAGGCCCCGGTGTCCTCGGACCCGCCGGTCGTCAACCCGCCGGTGGAGTCCCCGGTCGTCGAGTCGTCGGTCGTCCCGGTCGAGCCCGGCGCCGGGGCAGGAACCGGCGGCGGCACCGACACGCCGCCTGCGGGGCAGGGCACCACCACGCCGGGCGGCACCGACGGCTCGAGCACGCCGGCCGAGCCGGTGGCCAGCCCACCGACCGCGTCGACCGGAACGCCCTCCACCACCGGCCAGGCGGTCTGAGGCCACGAACTCCTCCGCCGATCAGGTGGAGGTGGAGCTGGGATCGGCGCGGAGGGGAGCCCCGCGCCGATCCCGGACTCGAGCAGGTACGACACGAATCGAGAATGCGGAGTGGGTCCTGTGGTGAGGGTGGGCGCGGCGGTCGTCGCGATGGAGGTGGCGGCGCTGGCTTTGGCGACGCTGTCGTTCGGCCTGGTGGCGCTGGTCGTCGGCACGCCGGTGCTGTTGGCGACGGTGCTGGTACTGGTCGGGCTGTGGGTGTCGCGCAGGCCGCTGCGCCGGTTGCAGGAACGGCGCGCCGCCGGCTTCGACGAGGACGGGCCGGAGCGCGGTGGCCTGATGAGCGGGTTCTTCGAGGTCCCCACGGCCTGATGCTGGACCTCCGGCGGGCACGGGCGGGAGAGGCCGCCGAGCTGGCGGCGCTGGCCGTCCGCTCGAAGGGGCACTGGCCCTACCCGCCGGAGTTCCTGGCCCGGTTCGCCCGTGTCCAGGGGTTGTCCGAGGAGGTGGTGGCCGCCAACGAGGTGTGGGTCGGCGAGCGCGACGGCGTGGTGCGCTGCTTCTGCACGCTGCTGCACCGGGCCGGGCGCACGATCCTCGACGACCTGTGGCTCGATCCCGCCGAGATCGGCCGGGGCAGCGGGCGGCTGCTGTTCGAGCACGCCGTCGCACGGGCGGTCGCCGCCGGGGCGCGGGTGCTGGAATGGGACGCCGACCCGTACGCCGTCGGCTTCTACGAGCGGATGGGCGCGGTCACCGTCGGCTGGTCGGACTCGCCGCTCGGCCGCCCCCTCCCGCAGATGCGTCTGCCGCTGGACGGGTGAACCGACACGGTTCGCGCACCCACCGGTCGTCCGCGCTTGTCCGGACGTGCGCGGACCACCATCCGGTGCGCGACACCGGGCCCGCGGCGCGGCGCGGCTGCCGGCACGGTCCGGGCCGGGCATGCTGGATCGCGTGCTGATCGGGGTGGGAGCGGCTCTCGTCGCGATGGTCCTGAACAGCCTGGGCGCGCTGCTGCAGGCCGACGGTGCCCTGCGCGCCAGCCGGACCCGCCCGATCGCGCTGCAGCCGCGCTACCTCCTCGGCCTCGGCGCCGACGTCGTGGCCTGGCTGTTCAGCGTGGTCGCACTGCGGTTCCTGCCGGTCTTCGCGGTGCAGGCCGTACTGGGCGGCACCATCGCGCTGACGGCGCTGGCCGGGGAGCGGCTGTTCGGCACGGTGCTGCGGCGCGTCGACCGGCTCGCGGTCCTCGCCTGCCTGGTCGGCCTGGTGCTCGTGGCGTCGTCGGCGGGGCAGACACGGCCGCCGATGCGCTCGCCGATCGTCGACGTCGTCCTGCTCGTCTCGGTCCTGCTGCTGTCCGTGATCGTGCTCGTGCTGCGCCGCGGGCGCCGCGCGTGGCCGCTCGCCGTCGTGGCGGGCCTCGGGTTCGGCGGGTCGACGCTCGCGGTGCGCGCCGCGCACGTGCAGGGCGGGCTGGACCCGTCGATGCTGCTCGTCCAGCCGGCCAGCTACCTCGTGCTGGGCTTCTTCCTCGTCGGGCTGCTGGGGTACTCCGCGGCTCTGACCCGCGGCGAGGTCTCGTCGATGACGGCGCTGCTGACCGTCACCGAGGTGCTCGTCCCCGGTCTCGTCGGGATCTGGCTCCTCGGCGACCCGGTCCGCCCCGGCTGGGAGCCGGTGCTCGCGGCGGGGCTGACGATCGCCGTCGCGGGCGTGGTGGTGCTGGCCCGCTCGCCGCACGAGCGACCGGCGCGTCGATGAGCTCTACTGGGCGTCATGATCGTCGAACGCGGTGACGCCCGGCTGTCCGTCGTCGACCAGGGGTCCGGGCCCGCGGTACTGCTGCTCGCCCCCGGCGGGCTCCGCTCGTCGGTGTCATGGTGGGAACGGGCCCCGTGGAACCCGATCGAGCACCTGTCCGGTACCCACCGCGTCATCGCGATGGACCAGCGCAACGCGGGCGACTCCACGGCTCCCGTCACGGGTGACGAGGGCTGGGACACCTACGCCGACGACCAGCTCGCCGTGCTCGACCACCTGGGTGTCGAGGAGTTCGCGGTGCTCGGCATGTGCATCGGCGGCCCGTTCGCGCTGACGCTCGCGCAGCGGGCCCCGGACCGGCTGCGCGCCGCCGTGGTGCTGCAGACCATCGGCCGCGACGGCAACCGCGTCGCCTTCGACGACTCGTTCCGGTCCTGGATCGGGGAGCAGGCACCCGCGCACCCGGAGGCGCACGAGGAACAGTGGGCGCGCTACCACCGGGCGATGTACGGAAGCGACCACACGCTGTTCAGCGTGCCCGACGCCGAGCTCCCGTCCATCACCACACCGTTGCTCGTGCTCCCCGGCGACGACCTGCACCACCCCGCGAGCGCGTCCCGGCTGCTCGCGACGCTGCCGGGGGCCGAGGTCGTCGAGCGCTGGAAGGAACCGGCCGACCAGCCGGCCGCCCGCGAGGCGATCGAGCGGTTCCTCTAGTTCCGCTTCGTCCACGACGACGGCCGTCCGGGCCGCCAGGATGGGCCCATGCCGAACTGGGACGACGTCGTGCGGATCGGGTGTGCACTGCCGGAGGTCGAGGAGTCGACCTGGTATCGCACCCCGGCGCTGAAGGTGAAGGGCAAGGGCTTCGTGCGGCTGCGCACGGAGGCCGAGGGGCTGCTGGTCGTCATGTGCACCCTCGGGGAGAAGGAGGCACTGCTCGCGTCGGGCGACCCCACGTTCTCCACGACGGCGCACTACGAGGGCTACGGGGCGATCCTCGTCGACCTCGACGCGGTCGACGGGACCCAGCTCGCGGAGCTGCTGGAGCAGGCGTGGCGGCTCAAGGCGCCCGCCTCGCTGCGGCCCACTCCGCGCGGGTGATCTCGTAGAGCACGTCGCCGTGCTCGGTGCCGGGCACGGGGTCGTCGTAGTGCGGGTGGACGGTGCCGACGTAGCGCATCCCCAGCTTCTCCATGACCCGCCGGGAGCCGGTGTTGATCGTCATCGTGTCGGCGACGACCGTGTCGATCGGGAGCTCGGCGAAGCCCTTGTCGACGAGCCTGCGAGCGCCCTCGGTGGCCAGTCCGCGGCCCCACGCCGCCCGGTGCAGCCGGTACCCCACCTCGATCACCCCCGGCCGCGGGTCCTTCCGCGGCGCCCGGAACAGGAACCACCCCAGGAACGCCCCGCCGTCCCGCTCGATCGCCACGCGGTAGCCGAACCCGTCGCCGAGCTCGTCGAGGGAGTGCCAGGAGGGCAGGACCGCGTCGCGCACGTGTTCGGCGGTCTCGTCACACGGGCCCAGGTAGCGCATCACGGCCGGGTCGGTGTGCAGGGCGACGAGGTCGTCGACGTCGGCGGGGGTGCAGCGGCGCAGGACCATCCGCTCGGTCTCGATGTCCACGCCACCCATCCTGCCGTCGGCGATTGACCACCGACGAGTGCGTGTACGACCATCCGGCTGCGCGGGAGGAGGCCCAGTGGCGGTGTGGGATGTCGCGGCCCGGCCCGACCGGGAGCAGTTCGACTACTGGCACGAGGTGATCTGCCAGGCCTTCGTGCCGCTGGTGCCCCGTCGCTCCGGGCCCGGCACCGGCTTCGCCGCCCGGGTGGAGACGCGCCCGCTGCAGCGCGTCGTGCGGGCCCACATCACCTCGCAGCCGCAGGAGACCGTCCACGGTCCGCGCGAGGTCTCCCGCACCGACGACGCGTACTTCTTCGTCAACCTGCAGGTCGCGGGCCGGTGCCGGGTGCGCCAGGACGGGGCGGAGTCGGTCGTCGGGCCGGGCGATTTCACGGTCGTCGACACGACCCGGCCCTACCGGTTCGACTTCGACGCGCCGTGGCAGATGCTGTCCTACCGGGTGCCGCACGCGCTGCTCGACGGCCGGGCCGCCGCGGTCCACGCGCAGGTCGGCGCGCGGTTCGACGCGACCGGGCCGGGCGGGGTGGTGCGGGCGCTGATGGCGTCGCTGTGGGACGTCGACGCCGGACCGGTCGCCGCGGCGGAGCTGGAGCAGGCGTTCGCCGCCACTCTGGCCGCCACGACGTCCGGCCGCACGGGCGACGGGCCGCCGCGCGCCGTGCTGCGGGCGGAGATCGAGCGGTACGTGCGCGGCCGGTTCGGGGACCGGTCGCTGTCGGTGCGCACGGTGGCGCGCCGGTTCGCGATCTCCCCGCGCACGCTGCACGCGACCTTCGCCGGCGGTGAGTCGTTCGCCGCGATGGTGCGGCGGCTGCGCCTGGACCGGTGTGCCGCGCTGCTCGCCGCCCCCGGCCCGGGTCCGACGATCACCGAGATCGCCGCGTCGGTGGGCTTCGACGACGCCGCGTCGTTCAGCCGGGCGTTCCGCCGTGAGTTCGGGTGCACGCCGAGCGCCGTGCGGCACGGTGCACGGGATGCACAGCCCCCGCGCGCGCAGGGACAAGACGGCGACGGCTCGTCGCGGGAGCCTGACGGCTGACCGCCACCCCGACCGTCGGAGGATCCCGTGCCCGTCTCGTTCTCCCTCTCGCCCGAGCAGGAGCAGCTCAAGCACGGTGCCCGCCAGTTCGCCGAGGCCCACCTGCGTGACCTCGCCGACGCCGTACGCGCCGAGCCCGACCCGCTGCGCCGCGCCCTGCTCGCCCGGCCCGCGTTCGAGAAGGCCGTGGAGGCCGGGTTCCTGAAGGGGTTCGTCCCGGTGCCGTTCGGCGGGGCCGGCGGCGGCGGGGTCGACGCCGCGATCCTCATCGAGGAGTGGGCCGCGCACAGCCCCGACTTCGTCATCTCGATGGCCGGGCCGCTGATCGCGCTGGCGCCGGTCTACCAGGTCGGGACGCCCGAGCAGATCGAGCGGTTCGTCGCACCCTTCCTGGCCGACGCCGGTGCGCCCGTCGCCGCGATGGCGTACTCCGAGCCCGGTGGCAGCGCCAACTTCGACCTCCCCGCCCCCGCCGAGGGCACCCGCACCACCGCGGTCGACGACGGCGACCACTGGGTCGTCAACGGGCGCAAGGCGTGGGCGTCGCACCTGCCCGGCTGGGACGGAGACGGCCCCGACGTCATGACGATCGTCTGCCGCACCCCGGGCGGCGTCTCGCTGGTCGTGGCCGAGCGCGAGCACCTCGCCGGGCACATCGAGGTGGAGCAGTACTACGACCTCCCCGGCCTGCGCGGCTGCCTCACCGCCCGGATCCGGTTGGTCGACGTGCGCGTCCCCAAGGCCAACCTGCTCGGCGCGGAGGGCCAGGGCGTCGAGCTCACGCGCAACGCGTTCGTCGGCAGCGGGGCGTCGATCGGGACCTTCGCCGTGGCCGCGATGCGCCGGGCGTTCGACGTGGCCCACCGCTTCGCCACCACCGAGCGGCGCGGCGGCGCCGTCCCGATCATCGAGCACCAGTCCGTCGCCGACGTCCTGACCGACGC
The DNA here is from genome assembly GCF_019263705.2 of Pseudonocardia abyssalis. Taxonomy (NCBI): domain Bacteria; kingdom Bacillati; phylum Actinomycetota; class Actinomycetes; order Pseudonocardiales; family Pseudonocardiaceae; genus Pseudonocardia; species Pseudonocardia abyssalis. The sequence continues at coordinate 5,182,002 of NZ_JADQDK010000001.1, read as the reverse complement.
CAAGGCCCGGATCGAGGCGGTCCGCCTGCTGTCGTGGCGAGCACTCGACGCCGCACTGTCCGGCCACCCGTCGGGGCTGGAGTGGGCGCTGCACGCGAAGGTGTTCGGCTCCGAGACCGGCGTGGACGTCATCAACGACCTGATCAGGCTCGTCGGGGTCTCGGCGTACGACCACGACTTCCCGCTCGTCCGGTACCTCAACGACGCGCTGGCCTACCCGGTCATCGAGGGGTCCAACATCGGCGTCCGCCGTCGACAGATGCAGGCGCTGCTGATGGGGGAGGGCTACGACGCGCTCGCGGCGTCGGGCATGAGCTGACGCGACCGGTACCGTCGGCCGCCCGCTGAGCCCGGACCGACGGCGGACGGGCCCGGCGCCGCACACCGGCCTCGCCCCCGGGGCAGCGCGCGTTCCCCGACCGGGGGTTCCCGAACAGGTGAAGCTCGACGCGTTCGCGCATCGTCCCAGGTGGGGGCGAGTTGTCCATTCGAAACCGTCCCCCGAATGGCCGAGGATGTCCATGCGCCGCCGCCCCATCACCGTGACCGCCGCACTCGGTGCCGCCGTCGTCGCCGCCACGATCCTGACCGCCCCCGTCGCCCTCGCCGACGACAGCGTCGTCGAGGTGCCGATCTCGTTCACCGTGCAGAACACGAACACCACGACCGTGCCGTGTGCCTCGGACGGCGCGGAGTACACGGTGCGGGGCACGCTCGTCGCGCCCGCGCAGGCCGTCGAGTCCGGCGGATCCGTCTCGCTGCTGCTGCACGCGGTGACGTTCGACCAGGACTACTGGCAGTTCGACGGCGTCGAGGACTACAACGTCGCGCGTCAGCTGGCCGAGGAGGGCCACGCGATCGTCGCGGTCGACCGCCTCGGCTACGGCGCGAGCGACCACCCGGCCGGCCTCGCCACCTGCTTCGGCTCCGAGGCCGACGTCGCGCACCAGATGGTGGACGCGCTGCGGTCGGGCGACTACGAGCTGGACAAGGCGAAGGCACCGGCGTTCGACCGGGTCTACCTCGGCGGCTCGTCGGTGGGCGGGATGATCTCGAACCTGACGGCCGCGCACTACGGCAACGTCGACGGCGTGCTGAACTTCTCCTGGGGCGACTTCGCGGCCTCGCCGTACGGCGTGCTCGAGGTCGCCGACGCCACGCGGCGCTGCCTGCTCGGCGGCGACCCCGGTGCGGAGCCGAACTACGCGGTGTTCGCGAAGGACAGCATCGACACGTTCTACTTCAACAGCGCCGAGCAGGCCGTCCGCGAGGCGGTCCCGACGCCGAACGCCGACCCCTGCGGCCAGGTGCTCTCCCTCGGCCCGGCACTGACGGTCGACACCGCCATGCTCGCCCGCATCGACGTTCCGGTACTGGTCCAGTTCGGCGACGCCGACGCGATCTTCCCGCCCCCGGCCGCCGACCTGCAGGCCGCCCGCTACCTCGGCAGCCCCGAGGTCACGAAGTCGATCATCGCGGACGCGTCGCACTACCCGGTGCTGGAGGCGAACCACGCTCAGGTCGTCGACGACGTCGACGCCTGGCTGGACGCGCGCACCGGCTGATCCCGCCCGCTGCGGACGACCGCGCCCCGTACACCCCCGGTGCACGGGGCGCGGTCGTCCGCCCCTCGGACCCGGCCGGGCTCAGCCGCGGCCGTTCCTGTTCCAGAACTGGTGCGTCAGGCCGCTCGACGAGGCGATCGACTCGACGGTGAAGCGGTCCTCGACACCGCTCACCCCCTCCCACAGGGACACACCCCGGCCGAGGGTGACGGGCACGACCACGAGGTGCATGAAGTCGACCAGGTCGGCCTCGAGGAACTGGCGGACCGTCGAGGGGCCACCGCCGAGGCGGACGTCCCGCCCGCCGGCGGCCTCCCGGGCCAGGGCGAGCACCTCGTGCGGCGACCCCTCGACGAAGCGGAAGCTCGTCCCGTCGGGAAGGTCGATCGGCGGACGGGGGTGGTGCGTCATGACGAACACCGGGGTACGGAAAGGCGTCTCGTCGCCCCACCACCCCCGCCATCCGTCGTCGGACCACTCGCCGACCTGCGGCCCGAACTTGCGCCGCCCCATGATCTCGGCGCCGATCCCCTGACCCCACAGGGTGGTCAGGGCGCGGTCCAGCGTGACGGGGGCATCCACGGCGTCCATGCCGTGGATGAACCGCCCGTCGAACCCCGCGAAGAGCCGTTCGGCGCCGCCGATCGGGGCGTCGAGGGTCACGTGCTCACCGGCGGCATAGCCGTCGAGCGAGATGTTCAGGTTGTGCACCCGGGTCCGGGGCATGAGGGCTCCTCGCGATCGTCGGAACGGTGTGTCACGAGGATCGACCGCGGAGGACGGCGGAACTCATCGCCGCCCGCTCCGTGGACGACGAAGGCCCAGCTCGGCGGTGACGCCTCTGAGCTGGGCCTTCGTGTCTGAGCGGATGACGGGAATCGAACCCGCGTATTCAGCTTGGGAACCAGCGGCGCGGCTGCCGCCGCGGACCTTGACCTGCGATAGCGGGTGGCTGGCAGCGACCGTGATTGACCGCTGCTCGCCGGGGCTTGTTGCTGGGTTTCGCTGCGAACGCTCACACGCCTTCGAGCTCTGCCGACGCCCGTACGACGGCGGTCCCGAGCGTCTTGCCTGGTCCACCACTCCCCCATGGAGCGAGTCGGACGTACATGAACGGCGGCAATCGAGACTACGAATGAGACTGCCTGCGGTCCGGACCCGCCCTCCGGCGGCCGGACCGTTCCCAGTCGCTGGACTGCGCCAAAGCCCTGGAGATATCTAGGAATCCCTCTAGAGCCTTGCAGAGCTACCTCAAAAGGGGCTAGAGTTACCTCAACGGAGGGCCGCGGGCTGCTCCACCAAGCGCAGGAGCAGCAATGATCGACATCACCGTGAAGGTCCCCGAAGACCGAGTTCCGGAGTTCTACTCGATGTACGGGACTTGGCTCAACAGCCCGGCACCCGTCGAACCGCTGGTCGACTTGCAGTCGCAGGGCGACGCCGGACACTTGCCGTGGACCGACGCCGACGCCGACCTGGCGGCCATCGTCTGGGACAAGCTCAGCGACACGGCCAAGGGCCTGTTCTCCGCCCTCATCGACAACCCCGAGCAGCGCTTCAGCGGAGACGAGCTGTCCGAGATGCTCAGGATCCCCAACGGCAAGCACGGTGTCGCCGGTGTGCTCGCATGGCCGGGTCGTCACTGTGCCGCGGTCAACCGGACGTGGCCCTGGTCGTGGAGCAGCTACCTGCAGGAGGGAACGCCGGGCTACTGGTTCACCCCCGATGTGGCGCAGCTCTTCCGCGACGCACGGGACCGCTGAGCCCTTCGCGTCTCACGACAAGTGGTGATCTCCTCGCGGCGCGGGTTCATCCCTGCCGGGCCGCCGGTCTGGCCGCCTCTGGCGCGCCGTGAGGAGATCACCGCCGCACCGCAACTCCCCCGATCTCTGAGCGGTGCCGGGTCCGGCCGGGCAGCGCCCGGGTACCTCGTCGTCGGTCGTGCTGATGATCGGGCTCTGGGATGAGGTCGCGTCTATCGGTGGGAGCGGGGGGGGTAGACCGAGTTCGTCGAGCCGGCGGAGGACGCGCTGGTCTTCACCGGCGTGCAGGGGAGGGCGCTGCGCCGTGGCGCATGGAGTCAGCGCGTGAAGTGGCCCGAGCTCGTGACGAAGATGCGCCTGCCCGGCGTGCACTTCCACGACCTCCGGCACGCTGGAACATCTGGGCGTCGAAGGCCGGCGTGTCGACCGAGGACCTGATGTCCCGGACCACGACGACATGCGGGCCGCGCTGATCTACCAGCGCGCGACGAGCGACGCCGACCGCCCATCGCGGATCGGCTGTCGTCACTCATCGACGAGCACCGCGACCGCGAGGAGGACCCGGACGATGACGACGGCCCGGTGGGTGCTCTGGTCCCCGTTGCCTAGTTGCTGGGCTGTTGCTGTGGACGCGAGTACCCCGTCAACGACGAAGGCCCAGCTCGGAGGGAAACACCCTCTGAGCTGGGCCTTCATGTCTGAGCGGATGACGGGAATCGAACCCGCGTATTCAGCTTGGGAAGCTGATGTTCTACCATTGAACTACATCCGCACTGCGTGATCCGAGCCTAGCAGCTCACCCTGAGCGAGGACAGTTGCGCATCCAGTACCACCAACCGGGTGGTATGAGCTCCGGATGCCTCGCCAGGTGGGATCCCCACTCGACGGGCCGTGCCGCTTCGGTTCACACTGACGGGGCCCCGTAAGGCCAGCTCCCCCGGCCGAGAAGGACCCGAGCATGACCCAGATCGAACCACCCCTGGGCTCGCTCCCGGATCAGGACCATGACCACGATGTCCTGTTGATCGCCGGTAGCCGCCCCGAGGTCGCCCGCCTGGCCCCCGTGGCCACGGCGTTCAACGATGCCGCCCGCATCCGTGCGCTCACCATCGCCACGGGTGTCGACCCGATGAGCGTGCACGAGGCGTTCGAGGCCCTCGGGGTACCCGCCGACGTCACGCTGCTGCTGCGGGAGGCCCCCGGTACGCACCCGGCGGCGGTCGGCGCGATGCTCATGACCCGGATCGACGAGCTGCTCGTCGATCTCGACCCGTCCGCGGTGATGGTCTACGGCGGTGGGATGACGGCCGCGATGGCCGCCCAGGTCGCGTTCTGGCGCCAGATCCCGGTCGTGCACCTGCAGGCGGGTGTGGCCAGCGACGACCTGCTGTGCCCCTTCCCGCAGGAGGCCAACCGGCGCATCATCGGCCAGCTCGCCTCGCTGTTCCTCACCACCGGCGGCGCGGCGCTGGGCAGCCCGATCGGGCCCAACGCGATCCCCGTCGGCGACACGATGGCCGCCAACCCGCAGCCGGCCGACCTGCGGTTCGCCCGCCTGGTCCGACGCGTCCGCGCGGGCGACTCGAAGCTGGTGCTGGTCGGTCTCGACCGGCCCGACTCCCTCGGCGTGCTCGCCGGCCTGCCGAATCTCCTCGACCGCGAGTCCGACGTCGAGATCGTCGTCTACGGCGAGCTCGCGGCCCACGGTGCCGCCGCCCCGATCGCCCAGCACGACCGGGCCATCGCGGTGCGCGCGCTCCCGCTGGCGGAGCTGGTCGGGCTCATCGCCGCGGCCACGGTGCTCGTCTCCGACGATCCCGAGCTCGTCACCGACGCCCCGGGGCTCGGCACGCCCGCGGTGCTGGTCGACGGCCCGCACGTGGCGCAGCCGGGCGACTCGATACGGAGCATCCTGAGCCCGCGCGTGATGACCACGGTGCGGCAGGTGCTGGCCGTGTCGCCCAAGCACGAGGTGGAGCCGTCCGACGGCAAGGAGGCGGAGCGCGTCGAACAGTCCGTCGCCTGGATGTTCGGGCTCACGCCGTCGCCCGTGCTCACCGAGCCGGTGGTGCCGGAGCAGGCGGCCGCGGAGCCGGTCGTCGACAGCGAGGACGCCGACGAGCCGTCGAACACCGAGGCCTAGTCTGGCGTCGTGCTCCTGTCCGACGGTGATCTGCTGAAGGAACTCGACGGCGGCCGACTGGTCCTCGATCCGTGGGACCGGGCGATGCTGCAGCCCTCGAGCATCGACGTGCGCCTCGACCGCTTCTTCCGGGTGTTCCAGAACTCGCGGTACACCCACATCGACCCGGCGGAGCAGCAGGACGAGCTCACCTCCGCCGTGGAGCCCGACGGCGACGAGCCGTTCGTGCTGCACCCCGGCGAGTTCGTGCTCGGGTCGACCTTCGAGGCCGTGACCCTGCCCGACGACCTGGCGGGGCGCCTCGAGGGGAAGAGTTCCCTGGGCCGCCTCGGCCTGCTGACGCACTCCACCGCCGGGTTCATCGACCCGGGCTTCTCCGGGCACATCACGCTGGAGCTGTCGAACGTCGCGAACCTGCCGATCACACTGTGGCCGGGGATGAAGATCGGCCAGCTGTGCCTGTTCCGGCTGTCCAGCCCGGCGCAGCGCCCCTACGGCAGCGACGGCGTCGGGTCCCGCTACCAGGGGCAGCGCGGTCCGACGCCGTCGCGGGCGCACCTCAACTTCCACCGGGTCGACACCCGGCGCTGACACCTCAGACGCGCGGGTCCCAGCGGAACCGGCGCTGGGCCAGCACGGCGAACGCCACCGTCCAGCCGATCAGGCTGACGACGCCGGGCAGCGCCGCGGGCAGTCCGAGCAGGCCCGGGGCCCAGGTGCCGCCGGTGAACGCGAGCTGGGTGAGCAGCCCGATCGGGGCGCCGGGCACCAGCACCAGCGCCTGCCACCACGAGTCGACCGGCAGGATCGGCACCACGAACGCCGCGGCGAACATGAGGAAGAACAGCGGCAGCGTGGTGATCTGCGCGCGCTCCGGCGTCGGCGTGACGATCGACGTCGCGAAGCCGGCGGTGACGCACACCGCGAGCCCTCCGACGACGGCGAGCGCCAGCGGCACGACGTCGGCCGGGAACGGCGCCCCGAGGAGCGTGTTGATGATCGCGTAGAGCACCAGGTGCACCAGCGCGATCGCGACGGCCGGACCCGTGGTGGCGATCAGCACGCCGGCGTCGGACAGGCTGCTCGTGCGCATCCGCTTGAGCACCCGTGTCTGCCGCCGCGCCACCACGGTCTGCGTGATCGTGATGTAGACGCCCATCGTGAACGTCAGCACCAGCTGCAGCGCCGCGATCGTCGCCCAGATCCCCGGCCCGCTCTCGGAGCCCGCGTCGAAGGTGAAGGCGAAGAACACGCCGAACGCGATCGGCAGGAACAACGACGAGATCGCGGCCGTCCGGTTGCGCAGCAGCAGCCGCACCTCGGCGGCGCCCAGCGCGAGGACCCGCGAGGCGTTGCTCCCGGGGGTGGTGACCGGGGTGGGGGCGGCGGTGGTCATGGCTGCTCCGATCCGGTGCGCACAGCGTGGTAGATGTCGGCGAGCGAGGCGGGTGCCGCCCGCAGGTCGGACAGCCGAACCCCTCGATCGGCCGCCCAGGTCAGGAACGCGGTGAGGTCGCCCTGCAGGTCCTCGGTGCGGACGCGGACGCGGTCACCGTCGCGCTCGACCGTCCCGCCGACGACCGGCAGCTCCCCCACGTCACCGGGCAGCGTCGCGGAGAAGCCCGACGGCTGCGCCGCGACGATCCCGGCGAGCGACCCCGCCACCGCGACCCGCCCCTCGTGCATGATCGCGACCCGGTCGGCCAGCGCCTCGGCCTCCTCCAGGTAGTGCGTGGTGAGCACGACCGTGCGCCCGGCGTCCTGCAACTCCTGGATCGCGTCCCAGGTACGGCGGCGCGACTCCGGGTCCAGCCCGGTCGTCGGCTCGTCGAGGATCACCAGCTCCGGGGATCCCCACACCGCCATCGCGAGGTCGAGCCGCCGCTTCTCCCCACCCGAGAGCTTGTTGACGCCGACGTCGCGCCGGGCCGTCAGCTCGAAGCGCTCCATCAGGCGTTCGGGACGGTCCGGCCGCTCGACGAGCCGCTGCCACAGCTGCAGCGTCTCCAGCACCGTCAGCTCGTCGACGAACCCGCCCTCCTGCAGCTGGACACCCATCCGCGGTTGGAGCGCGGCGCGGTCGACCGCGGGGTCGAGACCGAGCACCGACACCGTGCCGCCGGTACGCGAGCCGAAGCCCTCCAGCACCTCGAGCGTGGTGGTCTTGCCCGCTCCGTTCGTGCCGAGCAGGGCGAAGATCTCGCCGCGGCGGACGTCGAGGTCGATGCCGCGGACGGCGTCGAAGTCGCCGTAGCTGACGCGGAGGTCCCGCACCGAGATCGCGGTGTCCTGATCCGCCGCCCGCGGGACGGCCGCGGGTCCGGTGGTCGTCTGTGTCATGAGAGCAAGGGTGCCGACCGCGGAGGGTGCCGCAGTAGTCGCGACGGTCACCACCAGGCATGACAGCTGTCATCGACCGCGACGACGACGGAGATCGCTCGGCTACGGTTGCCGCGTGGACACCTCGCCGCCCGGTTTCGAGGAGCGCCGCGTGCGCTCGGCCCGCCGGTTCGGGCGCATCGGCCTGGTGAGCACGCTGCTCTACCTCGCGCTGGTGCCGATCCCCCTGTTCCTCGACGCGGTCCGGCCCGAGTTCGTGGTGATCATGATCGTGCTCTACGTCGCCGGGTTCGGCCTGCACCTGTGGCGGATCCGTGAGCTCATGCGGTCGCTCGGCCGCCCGGCCTCGCTCTGGTTCACGATCTCCGCGTCGGTGGTCGGGCTCGCCGTCACCATCGTCGGGCTGGGCAGCGGCGCGCTCGGGTTCACCTGGTCCCTGCTCGGCGGGGTGCTGCTCGGCGACATCGTCGGGGGCCGTCGGGCGCGGGTCACGCTCCTCTGGGTGACCGCGGCCGCCGTGCTGACGGCCGTACTCGGCTACTGGACGACCGGCCTGATCTACCCGCTCGACCCGGACTCGCAGGCCTTCCGCTGGTTCACCGTGGGCCTCGCCGTCACCTACGTCGCCGGCATGTGGATCCTCGACGTCGAGCGGCTGTGGTGGCTCAAGGCCGTGATCGACATCGACGGGTCGCGCCGCACCGCCGCCGAGCTCGCCACCGCCCGCGAGCGGCTGCGCCTGGCCGACGACCTGCACGACATCCTCGGGCACGCGCTCGAGGTCGTCGCGTTCAAGAGCGAGCTGGCCGCGCGCCACCCCGACCACGAGCGCGCCCGCGCGGAGATGGTGGAGGTGCAGCGGGTGGCCAGGGAGTCGCTGACGGAGGTGCGCGCGCTGGTCCGCGACACCCGCACGATCGACCTCGTCACCGAGCTCGTCGGGGCCCGCGCCGTGCTGGACTCCTCCGGGATCGCCCTCGTCGTCCGCGGCGACCCCGAGACCGTCGGACCGACCGCCCGCAACGTGCTGGGCCGGGTGCTGAGAGAGGCGATGACCAACGTGCTGCGCCACGCGGAGCCCAGCCACTGCTCCATCGAGATCGACGTGAGCGGTGGCGACGCGCGGCTCGTCGTCGTCAACGACGGAGCCCTGCCCACCGACGCGGCCGACCCCGGCACCGGCCTGGCCGCACTGGAGCGCCACCTCGCCGAGCACGCGGGCCACCTCGACGCCGGGCTCACGCCCGAGGGCACGTTCCGGCTCGACGCATCCCTCCCCGTGGGGGTTCGGTGACTGCCATCCGCGTCGTCCTCGCCGACGACGAGTCGCTGACGCGCGGCGCGGTCGGCGCGCTGCTCGGGCTGGAGTCCGACCTGGAGATCGTCGGGGAGGCGGGCACCGGCGACGAGGCCGTCGTCGCGATCCGGGAGCACCGGCCCGATGTCGCCGTGCTCGACGTCGAGATGCCCGGCCGCGACGGGGCCGAGGTCGCTCAGTGGGTCGCCGCCAACGAGCCCGGCACGCGCTGCATCATCCTGACCCGGCACGCCCGGCCCGGGGTCCTGCGACGCGCGCTCGCCGCCGGCGCGGCCGGGTTCGTCACGAAGAGCGCGCCCGCCACGCTGCTCGCCGACGTCATCCGCCGCGTGCACCGCGGCGGCCGCTACGTCGACCCGGACCTCGCGATGACCGCGCTGATGACGGAGGACTGCCCGCTGACCGACCGCGAGCTCGACGTCCTGCGTCACGTCGCCCCGTCCGGTACCGCCGCCGACATCGCCGAGCGCGTGCACCTCTCGCCGGGCACGGTCCGCAACTACCTGTCCTCGGCGATGCACAAGCTCGGGGCGGGCAACCGCTCGGAGGCGGTCGAGCGCGCCCGCGACCACGGCTGGTTGTAGCCGGGACCCAGTAGGGTCGGCGATCGATGGACGAGCCGCGCGCACCCGGGGGGCCACCCGTCCCGTGGAACCCCGCCCCTCCGCCCGCCCCGTGGACCGGCGACGTCCCGCCGCCGCCCCCGCCGTCGCGCGGCGAGATCCTGTGGAAGCGGCTCACCCGTACCCCCTACGGCACCGCGGCGCTGGGCATCGGCGCCACGGCGGTACTCCTGACGCCGTTCTCGGGGTGGTCGCCCTGGCCGTGGCTGGCCGGGATCGCGGTGCTGGTGCTGCTGGCCCTGCTCCGCGTCGACCGGTTGCTGGGCCGCTGGGTGTGGCCGCTGGGCGGACTCGTCGTCGTCGCCGGGTTGATGCTGTCGACCACCCCGTGGGCATGGGTGCTCGCCGCGAGCATCGGCGTGCTCGTCGCGGGGGTGCTGCGGCTGCCGCGGTGGCGGCTCGCCGCCGTCGGGGCGGTGCTGTGCGTCGTCAGCGGGGGGGCGTACGCGTTCGTGAGCGCGCAGGACGCCCGGCAGGCTGCGCAGGCGCAGGCCCGGACACAGGAGGAGAGCAAGGGTTTGCAGGGCGTCCCGGCCCCGACCCGGCTGCTCCCGGTGCTGCTCAACCGCCTGGCCTACGGCGACCGGCCCGGGGCCCCGGGGGCGGTGTGCGACAACCTGCTCGCCGAGGCCGCCCGCGCCGCCTTCGTGGCGTCCGTGCGGGCCCCCGACTGCGTCACCGCGGTGCAGGCCGTGACCGCCGGGGTCACCGATCGCAACTCCTACGCCGACGCCGAGGCCCCGACCCAGGAGCAGGGCGACGGCCTCGTCGTCGACGCGTGCGAACTGACCTGGGACGCCGGGGTCGCCGGACCCCAGATCGGGGTGCTCACGGTGGGCCGCGAGCCGACCGGCCAGAGCTACGTCGTCACCGGCTTCACCCCCTGCGGGGCACCGACGGGCTGATCACCTCGGGACGACGACGGCGGGGCCGACCGGAGAAGTCCGGACCGGCCCCGCCGTGGTCGTCGCGTCAGCTCTGCGAGTCGCCCTCGGCCGGCTCCTTCTCCTGCGCGGGCGCGGTGGCGGCGCCGTCGGTGGAGTGACCGTTCGTGGAGGCGTCGCCGCGCTTGACCGCGGTGAGCAGCATCTGCGAGACGTCCTGCACCTGCATGCCCTCGCCGGAACCCTCGCCCTGCTTCTGGGTGAGACCGTCGGACAGCATGGTCTTGCAGAACGGGCAACCGACCGCGATGGTGCCGCTCACGGCGCCGTCACCACCGGCGACGGGGGTGTCGGAGTTCGCGCCGCGGGCGTTGAGGGCGGCCTCGCCCGGCGTCGCCGCACCGGAGAGCGTGGCGATGGCCTCCTCGGTGCGGTTGACGTTCACCCGCTGCCCGATCCGCTCCTCCATCCACATCTGCGCGCCACCGGCCCCACAGCACATGGACCGGTCTGCGTGCCGCGGCATCTCGGTGATGGTCGCGACCGCACCGACGAGCTCGCGCGGCTCCTCGTAGATCTCGTTGTGCCGGCCCAGGTAGCACGGGTCGTGGTAGGTGACCGGGGCCAGCTTGTCCTCGGCCGGGGCCGCGACCGGGACGAGCTTGCCCTCGCGCACGAGCTTGTTGAGCAGCTGCGTGTGGTGGACGACCTCGTAGTGCCCGTCGAGCTGCGGGTACTCCCGGCCCAGGGTGTTGAGGCAGTGCGGGCAGGTCGTGACGATCTTGCGGGTGCCCGCCTCGCGGCCCTCGAACACCGCGTTGAGGACCTCGACGTTCTGCTGGGCCAGCATCTGGAACAGGAACTCGTTGCCCGAGCGCCGCGCCGGGTCACCGGTGCAGGTCTCCTCCGGGCCGAGGACCGTGTAGGTCACCCCGGCGCGGTGCAGCAGCTCCGCGGTGGCCTGCACGGTCTTCTTCGCGCCGTCGTCGAACGCGCCGGCGCAGCCGATCCAGAACAGGTACTCCGTCTCCGGGGCCAGCTCTCCGTCGAAGACGTTGACGGTGAAGCCGAGCTTCTTCGTCCAGTCCAGGCGCTCCTTGGCGTTCTGGCCCCAGGGGTTGCCCTTGTTCTCCAGGTTCTTGAACAGCGTGCCGAGCTCGGAGGGGAACTCCGACTCGATCAGGACCTGGTTGCGGCGCATGTCGACGATGTGGTCGACGTGCTCGATGTCGACGGGGCACTGCTCGACGCACGCCCCGCAGGTGGTGCACGCCCACAGGACGTCGGGGTCGATGACCCCGCCCTGCTCCGCGGTGCCGACGAGCGGGCGCGCGGCCTGCTCGGGGCCGGAGCCGGTGATCCGCTCGTAGCCGGACTCGGGGACGCCGTGCCCGGGGTGCGCGGTGAGACCGGCGGAGAAGTCGATCGAGCCCTCGGCGGGCATCTCCTTGCCGCCGATCATGTACGGCGCCTTCGCGTTCATGTGGTCGCGCAGGTCCATGATCAGGATCTTCGGCGAGAGCGGCTTGCCGGTGTTCCACGCCGGGCACTGCGACTGACAGCGACCGCACTCGGTGCAGGTCGCGAAGTCGAGCATGCCCTTCCAGGTGAAGTCCTCGATCTTCCCGCGGCCGAACGTGTCGTCCTCGCCCGGGTCCTCGAAGTCGATCGGCTTGCCGTCGGACTCCATGACCTGCAGCGGGCCCAGCGCCTTCGGGAAGCGCTTGGCCGAGACGTTGATCGGCGCGGTGAAGATGTGCAGGTGCTTGCTGTAGGCGATGATCACCGTGAAGACCAGCATCACGCCGATGTGCAGCAGCAGGCCGACGGACTCGATGATCTCCAGCGTCGGCTCGGGCACCCCGGCGAACAGGGTGCCCAGCCCGATCGACGCCCAGGCGCCGGAGGTGTAGGGCAGGTAGCCCAGTGCGGACGCGGCGGCGCGGTAGAGGAACAGCGTCCACAGGACGTTGAAGATCATGAACAGGATCAGCCACGCGCCACCGGTGTGACTGCCGTAGAAGCGGGAGTCCCGCGCGCGACGCTCGGGGGCGTTGCGCACGCGGATCACCGCGAACACGCCCAGGGAGATCATCGCGAGCACGGCGATGGTGTCCTGCAGGAACCCGAGCACGGGCCACGTGCCGATCAGCGGGATCGCGAAGTCCGGCACGAACAGCGCGCCGTAGGCCTCGAGATACACCGTGATCAGGATGACGAACGCGTAGAAGGTGAACAGGTGCGCCAGGCCGGGCACCGACCACTTCAGCAGCTTGCGCTGACCGAAGACCTCCACGAACTGCGCGCGGACCCGCTGGCCCAGCCCTTCGGCGCGGTCGTTGTCCGGCTGACCCGACGAGATCAGCTTGTAGATCCAGAGCGCCCGGCGGCCCGAGACCGCAATGGCGATCACGGTCATCGCCAGGCCGATGATCAGTCTCACGAGCACGGGTGGTTCCTCCCAGGACAGGTCCGCGAGTGGTGGATCGCGGACCGATGCGCAGCAGACTAGCCCGCCGCCACCTGCTCCGACGGCGTCCGGACCGCGCATGAACTTACCCGTCGGTAACAGACACCGCGGGCGCGGCACGGGTGAGAAGGTTCGCACGACGGGCTCGTGCACCGGATCGGACGCGCCGACACGCATCGGACGCGAAGCATCGGCGGTACCGCCGAACGGCGGGCGACCGCGACGCGCCCGGTCGCCCGCCGTGAGATCCGTGTGTGCGCCCGCGAACGGCCCGCGCCCGGACGGGCCGTAACCGCGCGTGCACCCTAGGATTGTCCGGTGACTCGTGTTTCACTCGGTGCCGGGCTCTGCCGGACGGCACCGCCCGCCCGCACTGGGACGTGCACGCCCCACGAACGGGAGGAGTCGCCGTGATCGATCCAGAACTGTTCGCGCTCGCGCAGGGCGGAGTGGGCACCGGTGGACTGCAGACCTGGATCCAGGAGAACGTCGTTCCCCTGGTACTCCTCGGCATCGCCGTCATCCTGCTGTGGATCGGTGGCCGCGGCGACAACGCGGGCGTCGCCCGGCGGAGCGTCGGTCTGATCATCGGACTGGTGGCGCTCGGCATCGCCGTGTCGGGGAACGGTCCGCAGATCGGCAGTTTCCTGGCCAGCCTCCTCACCGGGTGACGGGCGTGCTCGTCCGCACCGACGACGAGGTGTACCGGGTCGACTCGGTCTGGCTCGGCCCGCCGCGCGCCACCTTCCCCTGGCGCGCCCGCTACGTCTCCTACGGCGTCGGCCTGCTCGTGATGATCCTGGTGATGTTCGTCCAGCGGCGCCTGGGCATCGGGCTCGACTTCTTCTCCGTCGCCTGGTCCCTGGTGATCACGGTGGTCGCCACGCGCTTCCTCGGGCAGCGCATCGACTACGAGCGCCCGCTCGGCCAGGTCGTCGCACTCTTCGGCCACGAGGTGCGCGGGCCCCGGGCCAGCACCGCGACGGCCGGGGGTGCCGTGCGCTCCGGGCACGTCCGCACCGGCCCGCCCGTCGCACCGGCCCGCCGCAGGGGGGGGCGCCGGCGTGGCACGACGTGACGAGAACGGCGCCGCCGAGGGGAAGCCGCGCCGCCGGCGCGGGCGATCGCTGGCCGGGGAGTCCGGGCTGCCGAACTACACCCCCGAGATCGCACTGCGCTCGATCGACGGCCACCTGACGCGCACCGGCACCCAGGTCATGGCCTGGTACCGGCTCGCCGCGCAGGCCTGGAGCTTCCGCAGCGACTCGCAGCGCGAGGTGCTGATCCGTCAGATCGCCGCGCAGCTCGGCGAGCTGCAGGGCCGCTGGCTGCATCTGCGCGTCACGACGCGGCCCTACCCGGTGCACATGTGGGCGGAGTCGTTCGACAACAACGCGCTGGGCCGCATGCCCGACGTCGCGGGCGCGCTCGGCTGGGACGGGTTCCTGGAGGGCGAGCAGCGCCACCTCATGGGCCTGAGCATGAGCGACAAGGAGGTGTTCCTCGGCATCGAGGTCTCCGGTCGCGGGATGCTCGACCGCTGGGTCGACGCCGCCGCCCCCGTGCTGGAGCGGATCGCACCGGCCGCGGTGCGGGCCGAGCTGGCCGCGCTCGACTCCGAGGTCGCCCACATCGACGAGCTGGTCGCCGGCAGCGGCCTCGACGCCGTCCCCGCCCGCCCCGACGACGTCGCCTGGCTCATGCAGCGCTCCTGCGCCCTCGGCCTGCCCGCGCCGCGGACGCTGTCGGTCGTGCCCGGCGGGGTGTCGCGGTGGGAGACCGAGGACCTCGCGGGCTTCACCGACGGCGTCGACATGTACCAGGAGCCGTACGCGCCGACCGTCAAGGTGATCGGGCGGATCCGGTCGCAGACGGTGCAGCGCAACGTCGCCGTGCTCTCCGTCGGGCTGATGGAAGGGCTGCGCATCCCCGAGATCGACGACCCGTGGATGCAGCACAGCGACCGCCTCCCGTTCCCGGTGGAGTGGTCGGCACGGATCTACGTCCGGCGCCCGGAGGAGGTCGCGGGCGAGCTGCAGCGGCAGATGGGCAAGGTCCGCAGCCAGATCCGGCACTACACCCACGACCACGACCTCGACCCCCCGATGTCGCTGGCCCGCCAGGCCGACCGGGTGCTGGAGGTCGAGGACGAGCTGACCACCGGGCTGACCCAGCTCAACACCCGCCTCTACGGCTGGTGGCGGGTCGCGGTGTCCGGCAAGGACGAGGCCGAGGCCGTCAGCCGCGCGCAGCAGGTGCTCGACGTGTACCGGCCCAAGGTGCAGATGGAGCACCCGGAGGCGCAGTACAAGTACGCGCGCGAGTTCATCCCCGGTGAGCCGCTGGCGTCCACCGCGTACCGGCGGCGCGGCTCGGTCACCTGGGCGGCCGCGGCCGTCCCCGCGGCCACGGCGTCCGTCGGCGACCGCCGCGGCATCATGATCGGCGAGACCTGCACCGCCACCCGACGGCCCGTGGCCTGGGACCCGTGGCTCGCGCAGGAGGTGCGCCGGGCGTCCGGGCTCACCGCCGTCGTCGGCGGGCTGGGATCGGGCAAGTCGTTCCTGACCGGGCTGATCGTCTACAAGACACTGCGGTCCGGGGCCACGTGGACGGTGCTCGACCCGTCCGGACCCCTCGCCGAGCTGACGAAGCTGCCGGAGCTGGCGCCGTTCTCGCGGCACATCAACCTGCTACGCGCCGACCCGGGCATCCTCAACCCGTACCGCGTCGTCGCCGAGCCGCGCCAGGACCACTTCGTCGACGAGGAGGACCCCGAGCGGGCGTGGCGCCGCGAGCGATCACTGGCCGCGGCCACCCGCAGGCGTCTCGTGCTCGACGTCCTCACCGGCCTGCTGCCCTACGACATCTCGCGGATGCCGCACACCCGGATCGTGTTGCTGCGCGCCGTGCGCGAGGTGGGTGGCGCGAACGACCGCCACCCCGGGCTCGTCATCGACGCCCTGCGCCGCCACGCCCGCGACGGCGAGGAGCACGCCGGGGTCGTCGCCGACTTCCTGGAGGAGCGCCGCGAGCTGCCGCAGGCCGCACTGCTGTTCCCCGACACCACCCGCGACGACCCGTGGCACGCCGACCGCGACTACCGGCTCACGGTGCTGACGATGCAGGGCATGACGCTGCCCCGCCCGGGCAGCCCGCGCGAGGAGTGGACCGACGGGGAGTCGCTGGCCGTCGAGCTGCTCAACCTCGCGTCCTGGCTCACCCAACGCACCATCTACGAGGCCGACCGCAACCTGCGCAAGGGCGTGGCGCTCGACGAGACGCACTTCCTCTCGCAGGTGCCCACCGGCAAGGTCCTCATCGACCGCCTCGCCCGCGACTCCCGCAAGTTCAACGTGCGCGCGCTGTTCGCCTCGCAGCTCGCCGGCGACCTGCTGCGGGTGTCGGGCTTCGCGTCGCTGGTCAACGCCGTGTTCGTGGGCCGCACCGACGACGGCGAGGCCCAGGACGAGGCACTGCGCCTGCTCAAGGTGCCCACCGGCGTCGGCTACGAGCAGATGCTCGGCACGCTCTCGCCGCGCCCGCGCCACGACGACCGTCCCGACGACACGCCGCGGCAGTTCGTCTTCGCCGACGGTCACGGCGGCGTCGAGAAGATCCGCATCGACCTCGAGGGCCCGCACCTGGAGCACGTGCGCGCCGCGCTCGACACCAACCCCGACGCCAGCCGCGTCTCCGCGCGCGGGGTGCCCGTCGCGCCGACCACCGCGCCCGCCGCGGTGCGCGCTCCCGACGAGCCGCCCCCGCCCGTCACGCTGGTGGCGGGGCCCGGTTTCGCCGACGACGACGCGTACTCCGACGGTGACGTGCTCTCCGACGACGACGTCCTCGACGACTTCGCCCCGCACCTGCCGCCCGTCCTCCCCGCCGGCGCCGAACTGCTCGACGACGAGGAGCTCGACCTCGTCGACGACCTCGACGGCAGCCCCGCCGGGGACGACCGGGCGCCGCACACGAACGGCAACGGCCACGACCGGGCGCGCTCGGCCGGGGAGGCCGTCAGGTGATGGGGGCACCGGCAGGCGTGCTGCCGGTGGGGTTGGTGATCCTGGCCGCCCTGCTGGTCGCGGCCCATCGACGGCGCAGACGCGAGCGGCCCGACCGGCCGCGGTCGCGTCGCGCGGCCCTGCTGGTGGTCACCGCACTCGTCGGTGGTTCGGTGCTGATCGGCACGCCGGCGATGGCGCAGCCGTTCGACTGCAAGGAGTCGCCCGAGCCCGACCGGCCCGGCACCGGGCTCGTCGGCTCGCTCGACCCCCCGGTCTACGGCGTCGGCGAGCCGGGCAGCGTCTACGACGAGGTCGGCTACGCCGGGCTGCTCTGGCACAACTACGACCTCGGCTGTGCGGGCTCCGCGGTGTTCAACCCGGCCAGCACCACCGACACGTGGCTCGGCAACCAGGCGTTCAACGTCGCCAAGTTCACCGTCGGCGGCGTCAACTGGTCGCACTACCTGATCGCCGACGGCGGGGAGCTGCTCTCCCCCCTCGACGACCTCATCACGACGGGCACCACCGCGATGTACGACGCGGTGTTCTCCACGTTCATCGGGCCCGTCCTCGCGGTGCTCGCCGTGATCCTGCTGATGCTCGCCCTGCGCGGCGACCTCGCGCAGCAGGCCCGGCGCGGGGCGTTCGCGGTGGCGGCGCTCGTCATCGGGTCGGCGGCGTACCTCACCCCGATCGACTGGGCCAAGGCCGCCGACGGTCTGCTGCTCGACGGCGTCACGTCGATGCAGGAGGGGTTCCTCGACCAGGTCGGGCTGGGCAACCGCGACACGCTGCCGACCGTGCTGGTCGACAACGTGATCTACCAGAACTGGCTGCGCGGCGAGTTCGGCGCACCCGACGTGCCGCAGGCCCAGGAGCTGGGCCGCGACCTGCTGCGCGCGCAGACCTTCACCAAGGCCGAGATCGCCGAGGGCCGCGACACCCTGGAGCTCGCCGAGCAGAAGAAGGCCGACTTCGCCGCGATCGGCGAGCAGATGGGCGACCGCTACCCCTACTTCACCGGCGAGGCGGGCAGCCGCACCGGCGCCGGGATCCTCGCCGTCGTGCAGGCGATCTGCATCGCGCTGTTCCAGCTGCTGTCCAAGGTGCTCGTGCTCGTCGCGATGCTGATCCTGCGCCTGATGGTGATGACCGCGCCCGCGATCGCCGTCGTCGCGGTGCTCAAGCCCGACATCCTGCCCGCGTTGCTGCGCGTCGGCGGGGCGGCGATCGTCAACACGCTGGTCGTGGGCGCGCTCGCGGGGCTGCACGCACTGCTGGTCGTCTCGCTGTTCCGGCCCGGTTCGGGGATCGACCTGTGGCTCGCGCTGCTCGTCACCGGCGTCGTCACGGTGGTGCTGTGGGCCGTCGCGCGGCCGTTCCGGCGGCTGGTGTCGATGGTCTCGCTCACCCGTGAGCAGTTCGGCGGGATCGTGCCGGGCGCCGGTTCCGGGCCGATGTCGCGGGTCTGGCAGCGGATGCGCGGCGGTCCGGAGGACGACCGCCAGTCGCGCTGGTGGGACGAGCGTCGCGGCGCCGCGGCCGGGGCCACCGTCGGTGGCGGCAGCCGCCCCGAGGCCGAGGCGCCGATGCGCGTGCGGGCCACCGCCGAGCGAGTCGGGCGGCCCCGTACCGAGATCGAGATCCCGTCCACGCCCACGCTCGTGCCCGGCGCGCGGCGCCCGGCGCTGCCGTCGGGTGGCGGCGGGGTCGGGGGCTCGGGGGCGTCACCTCGCTGGTCGGAGCCCGGAGAGGTCGACGACCGCACGATCTACCGCAGGCCCGACTCCTCGCCGATGCGCCCGGGGGCCGCCCGCCCGGTGCAGGCCGAGATCGTCGACGGCGTACCCGTCTACCGCATCTACCGCCCGCCGACGCGCGGCTACTCCGGCCCCGTCTACGACCGGACCGGCGGCGGCCGTGCCGATTAGGTCCCCGCGCGGCCGCGTTGCGGCCTACCGGGCGTTGTGGCAGTGGCCGCTGCGATCCCCCGCCCGGCTCGCGGTCTCCGGGGTGGCGGCCCTCGCCGTGGTGCTGGGCATCAGCACGGCGCTCACCGCGATCAACCCTCCCGAACCGGCGCCCGCCGGCGTCACGACGACGGGCACGAACGCCACCGCTCCCGGCAGCACCCGGTCGACCCGCGCGCCGGGCACCCCGGTCCCGACCGCGCTGCCCCCGGTCTCCGAGCTCGCCCCCACCTCGCTGCCCGTCTCCAGCGCCCCCGCGGCCGCCCTGCAGGCCGCCGCGAGCTGGTCGGCCGCGTGGATCCGCCCACCCGACGGCACCCCCGCGGACCGGTGGATCGAGGGCCTGCGCCCGTTCACCACCGAGGAGTACCTCGGCGTGCTCGCCACCGTCGACCCGGGCGCGGTGCCGGCCACCGTCGTCACCGGGCCGGCGCGGGCGGTGCGGGTCGCCGCGAGCTCCGTCGACGTGGAGGTCCCCACCGACGCCCTGACACTGCTCGTCCTCGTGGTGCGCACCGAGGCGGGCGACTGGCGGGTCTCCGGCTACGACCGGGCGGCCTGACGTGCGCCTGCTGCGGCCGGTGCGCCTGCTCGTCCCGGCGGTCGCGGTGTTCGCCGCACTCGGTCTGGTGCTGGTCGTCAGCCTGATCGCGTTCACCGTCAACGGCGGCGGGGCCCGGTCGACGACCCAGACCGGATCCTGCGACGCCGGGCTGCGCGGCGGCGTGACGCTCGCGGGCGGGGCGGGCGGCACCACGGCGGCCACCCTGTCCGACGAGCAGCGCACCAACGCCGCCACGATCATCGGCGTCGCCCGGGGGATGGGCGCCCCGCCGCGGGCCTGGCTGGTGGCGCTGGCCACGGCGATGCAGGAGTCGACGCTGCGCAACATCGACTACGGCGACCGGGACTCCCTCGGACTGTTCCAGCAGCGCCCGTCGCAGGGGTGGGGGAGCCCGGCCCAGGTCACCGACCCGATCTACAGCACGACGATCTTCATCGAGCGGCTGCTCGAGGTGCCGGGCTGGGACACGATGCCGGTCACCGTCGCCGCGCAGACCGTGCAGCGCTCCGCGTTCCCCAACGCCTACGCGAAGTGGGAGAACCTGGCCGCGGAGCTGGTGCAGGGACTCGCCGACGTGGCCGACCCGATCGGCTGCCGGCCCACCGCCGTGCTCGCCGACGGCGTGGCCGGCACCGCGATCTCCTTCGCCCTCGCCGAGGTCGGCTCGCCCTACCTGTGGGGCGGCAACGGGCCCGACCGCTGGGACTGCTCCGGGCTGCTCGTCGCCGCGTTCCGCGAGGCCGGGATCACGCTGCCGCGGGTCTCGCGCGACCAGTACAACGCGGGCGGGCATCTCCCCGTCCGCGAGATGCAGCCCGGTGACCTGCTGTTCTACGCCACCGACCGCAACGACCCCCGGACCATCCACCACGTCGCCATGTACATCGGCGACGACCAGATGGTCGAGGCCCCGTACACCGGCGAGTTCGTCCGCGTGCGGCCCGTGCCGTGGGACTACGAGGAGCTCGTCCCCCTCGCCACGCGCCCGGGAACCGCCCCGAACCGAGCCTGATCAGCGCACCCAGCTGTGCTCGATCTCGATCCCCACCGACCCCGGCGCGGAGGTGGGGGCGGCGCCACCCAGGAGCTGCCGCAGACCGGGGCCGAGGTCGCGCTCCATGAACGTCTCGGCGTGCTCGCGGGAGTCCCAGACGGCGACGATGCACAGCTTGCCGTCCACCGTGCCGGCGTAGCGGGCGGCGAGGCCCTCCGGGTCGGGCAGGATCTCGGTCATCAACCGGTCGAGGTTCTCGATCGAGCCGGCGGGCGAGTCGTCGACGACGGTGACGTAGGACATGGCGGCCTCCTGGCTGCTCCGCGGCCGGTGGACCCGGCCGTCACGCAGGACGCTAGGAGCGCAGCGGCGGCGCGACATGAGCCGCATCACTCACCGTGGTGCTCATCCGCGGCGAGGCCCAGGCCGCGATCTGGCTGCGCGAGGTGAAGCCCAGCTTGGTGAGGATGTGCGCGACGTGGTTGCCCGCCGTGCGCTCGGAGATCACCAGCCGCTGGGCGATCCCGCGGTTGGACAGCCCCTCGGCCACGAGCGCGGCGACCTCGGCCTCCCGCGCGGACAGCCCGCCGTCGCCGGGGCCGAGCCGCCGCAGCAGCTCCGCGCTCGGACCGGCGAACGCCGCCATCCCGAGCGCCCGCACCAGCCGGTCGCTCTCGGTGGCGAGGCGCCGGGCCCGGTCCCGGTCGCCGGGACCGGCCCGCGCGACCAGCGCCCGGGCCAGGTGGTGGCCCGACTCGGCGAGGAACGCGGGCACGCCGGCCCGGTCGCACGCCCGGACGGCGACGTCGAGATCGGCCACGGCGTCGTCGAGCCGGCCCCGGGCGAGCGCCCCGATGCCGAGCGTCACCTCGGCCGGCCCGCAGTAGCTCACGCCGCTCCCGACGACGTGCTCCCCGCGGAACGCCTCCAGCGCGGCCAGCGCGGCGTCCCGCTCCTCCCGCCGGTCCAGCTCGATCGCCACCAGCGCGGCCAGCACCGAGCCGGGCGCGACGAAGAACACCGGCCACGACCACGCCTCGGGCGGCCCGGCCTGGCGGAACTGGACGGCGGCCTCCTCGGCGTGGCCGGCGCGCAGCAGGAGGTAGGCCCGCGAGACCCGGCCCATCGTCCGGAACCGCGGCGGCGGCTCCACCCAGGTCCGGGCGAACGCGAGCCCGTCTGCGGAGCTCCCCACGTGCCGGGCCAGGGCCCAGTGCGTGCCCAGGAACACCCCGGTGGCCGACGACGGTTCGATCCGCCGCATCCGCTCGTACCCGCGGGCCGCCGCCTCCGCCGCCTCGGCGAAGCGCCCACGGGCCTGCGCCACGCACGCGGCGACCCGGTCCAGGTGCCAGGGACCAGCCGGTCCGCCGACGCGCTCCACGTCGGCGGCGAGCGCCCCCAGCTCGTCCTCGGCCGCGGTCAGCGCCCCGTCCTCGACGAGCGCGTCGATCCGCCACAGCCGGCCCCACATCGCCGCCCGGGCGTCACCGGTCACCGCCAGCATCTCGGCGGCCAGCGCGAGGCGCTCCGGCCGTCCGGCGGGCCCGGGGCAGGCGTCGTGCCGAGCGCGCAGGGCTGCGACCAGCGCCCCGTCGTCGCCGGTGCCGCGGGCCAGCTCGACGGCCGCGGCCGCCGCCGCGCGCGTCAACTCGTGGTCGCCCGCGTAGAAGGCGAGCTGGCTGCGCCGGGCGAGCAGCCGGGCCCGCAGGGCCGGGTCACCGGGCTCGCCCACGGCGCGCAGCGCCTCGCCGCCGAGCCGGTCCAGCACTGCGGTGATCGCCGGGTCCGGCACCGGCTCCACCACGAGCGCGGCCTCGGCGAGCAGGTCCGGCCGGCCGGCCTGCCGCGCGAGGTCCCCCGCGGCGACGGCGGCGGCCAGCGCCCCGTCCAGGTCACCGGCCAGGGCGCAGGCCCGCCCGAGGTCGAGCCGGGTGCGGCACGGCCCGTCGGCGTCGGGCCAGGCGTCGGGGACGGCCAGCGCCGCCCGGTAGAGCCGCACCGCCTCCTCCGGGGCGAGCCGCCGCACCGACGCCGCGGCCGCGCGCAGCGCCCATCGGCGGGCCCGCTCTCCCTCGCCGTAGGGCGCCAGCGCGAGGCGGTGCCAGGCCAGCTCGGCGAGGTGCTCGTCCAGCTCGCCCGCCCAGTGCGCCTCCAGGGCGTCGGCCGCCGCGCGGTGCAGGGCCAGCAGCTCACCGGTCGGGACCGAGGCGCGGACGGCGTCCCGGGTCAGTGCGTGGGCGAACCGCAGCTCGCCCGCCCCGCTACGGGCGAGCAGCCCGGCGGCGACGGCCGCGTCGGCCGGCCCGGGGACGTCCGCCACCGCGACACCGAGGACGTCGGCCACGACCGCGGGTGCGAACCGCCTGCCGAGCACGGCGCCCGCCTGCAGCAGCCGCCGGACCTCGGGCGCCAGCCGGTCGACCCGGGCCCGGACCGCGTCGCGGACGGTCCGCGGCGCGGCGCCCGGCATCCAGGTCCCGTCCAGGACCGAGCGGGCGACCTCGCGCACGAAGAACGGGTTGCCGCCGGTGGCGTCGTGCACGTCGGTGGCGGGGACGCCGGTGGCGCCGAGGGCGTCCAGCTGCCGGCGGACGTCGTCCGGGCCCAGGCCACCCAGCTCGACCAGCTCGGCGTCCGGGGCGCGCTGCAGGTCCGCGAGGGCGGCCGGTCCGGTGTCGCGAACCGTGGCGACCAGCAACAACGACACTCCCGGCGCCTGGTCGGCGAGCCGCTGCAGCACCAGCACGGACGATTCGTCGGCCCAGTGCAGGTCGTCGACGACCACGAGCAGCGGCCGCGCGGCGGCCAGCACCGCGGCGGCCACCGCGTCGACGGCGTGGAAGCGGTCCTGCGGCGAGTCCGGACCGGCCGCGGGAGCGGTCACGGACACCCCGAGCGCGCGCAGCACCTGCTGCCACGGCCAGAACGGCGGGGCACCCTCGGTGTCGACGCAGTGCCCCCACGCGACGGCCACACCGTCCCGGGCGAGCTCCTGCGCGAGGCGGGTCTTGCCGATGCCCGCCTCGCCCCGGACCAGCACCAACCGCCCGTGGCCCGCGACCGCGCCGTCGAGCCAGCCGCGCAGGGCGGCCAGCTCGCGGTCGCGGCCCGGCAGTCCTGCGGTCATCCGTCCAGCATGGCGCACCGGGCCCCGGCGCGGGCGCATGTCGTGGCGGGCTGGGACGCTGGGGGGACGTACGACCCCAGGAGCGAACGATGCCCCCCGAACCCCCCGCCCCGGCCTCCACGACCCCGGTGGCGGACTACCTCGACCGACCCGCCCGCGGCGCCACCGAGGACCACCTCGTCGTGCCGCGCTCGCTCGCGCAGTCGATGCCGCTGCGCTGGCAGCAGGTGTTCGTCGGCCTGCTCGCCGACCTGCACGACGCCTACGGCGACCTCCCCTGGCCGGACTACCGCGTGGTCCCGAGCCGCTGGGAGCTGCTCACCGACCTCGACGAGGAGCAGCTCGCCGCCGCCGGCTACCACGCCGACCTGGGCGCCGACGGCGAGCTGGAGTACCGCGACGCGCGGGACGAACCGGTCACGAACCCGGCGGCGCACCGCGTACTGGCCCCGGTGGACGACCCCCTCCCCAGGTCGACGGGCGGCCGGGTCGAGCCCCGCCCCGCCGCCCCCCTGTAGGAGAGCCGGGCCACACCTCCCGGGGCGATCCGGGATCGCGGAACAAGCGCGCCCCCTCCGCCGTTGGACGGTTCGAGCAAGTTGAGCCAGACCCACTCAACCCGAGTGGACAGGTCGTGGCAGACTTGAGCCGGACCAACGCAAGGCAGAGAAAGAGGGGCATCACCATGGCTCGTGCGGTCGGGATCGACCTCGGGACCACCAACTCCGTCGTCGCCGTCCTGGAGGGTGGCGAGCCGACGGTCATCGCCAACTCCGAAGGCGCGCGGACCACGCCGTCCGTCGTCGCGTTCGCCCGCAACGGCGAGGTGCTCGTCGGGCAGTCGGCGAAGAACCAGGCCGTGACGAACGTCGACCGGACGATCCGCTCGGTCAAGCGCCACATCGGCACCGACTGGAAGACCGGCGACGTCGACGGCAAGACCTACTCCGCGCAGGAGATCAGCGCGCGCGTGCTGCAGAAGCTCAAGCGCGACGCCGAGTCCTACCTGGGCGAGGACATCACCGAAGCCGTCATCACCGTCCCCGCGTACTTCGAGGACGCCCAGCGCCAGGCCACCAAGGAGGCCGGCGAGATCGCGGGCCTCAAGGTGCTCCGCGTGGTCAACGAGCCCACCGCCGCCGCGCTGGCGTACGGCCTCGACAAGGGCGACAAGGACCAGACGATCCTGGTGTTCGACCTCGGCGGCGGCACGTTCGACGTGTCCCTGCTGGAGATCGGCGAGGGCGTCGTGGAGGTCAAGGCCACCAACGGTGACAACCACCTCGGCGGCGACGACTGGGACGAGCGGATCATCACCTGGCTCGTCGACAAGTTCAAGAGCAGCCAGGGCATCGACCTGACCAAGGACAAGATGGCCGGTCAGCGCCTCCGCGAGGCCGCCGAGAAGGCCAAGATCGAGCTGTCGAGCCAGAACACGGCCACGATCAACCTGCCCTACATCACCGTCGACGCGGACAAGAACCCGCTCTTCCTCGACGAGACGCTCTCGCGCTCGGAGTTCGAGAAGATCACCGCCGACCTGCTCGACCGCACGCGCAACCCGTTCAACCAGGTCGTGAAGGACGCCGGCATCTCGGTCGGCCAGATCGACCACGTCGTCCTCGTCGGCGGCTCCACCCGCATGCCGGCCGTCACCACGCTCGTCAAGGAGCTCACCGGCGGCAAGGAGCCCAACAAGGGCGTCAACCCGGACGAGGTCGTCGCGCTCGGCGCGGCCCTGCAGGCCGGCGTGCTCAAGGGCGACGTCAAGGACGTCCTGCTGCTCGACGTCACCCCGCTGTCCCTGGGCATCGAGACCAAGGGCGGCGTGATGACCAAGCTCATCGAGCGCAACACCACGATCCCCACCAAGCGGTCGGAGATCTTCACCACGGCCGACGACAACCAGCCGTCCGTGCAGATCCAGGTGTTCCAGGGCGAGCGCGAGATCGCGGCGTACAACAAGAAGCTCGGCATGTTCGAGCTGACCGGGCTGCCGCCCGCGCCCCGGGGCGTGCCGCAGATCGAGGTGTCGTTCGACATCGACGCCAACGGCATCGTCAAGGTCTCGGCCAAGGACCAGGGCACCGGCAAGACGCAGGACATGACGATCACCGGTGGATCCGCCCTGGGCAAGGACGAGATCGACCGGATGATGCGCGAGGCCGAGCAGCACGCCGAGGAGGACAAGAAGCGCCGCGAGGACGCCGAGGTCCGCAACCAGGCCGAGTCGCTCGTCTACCAGACGGAGAAGTTCCTCAAGGAGAACGACGAGAAGCTCCCGTCCGACGTCAAGGACGGCGTGCAGGCTGCGGTCACGGAGACCCAGGAGGCCCTCAAGGGCACCGACTCCGAGGCGATCAAGGCCGCGTCGGAGAAGCTCGCCACCGAGTCGCAGAAGCTCGGCGCCGCGCTCTACGCCCAGCAGGAGGGTGCCGCCGCCACCGGTGACGCCCCGGGCGCCGACGGTGCACAGTCCCAGGCCGACGACGACGTCGTCGACGCCGAGATCGTCGACGAGGAGAAGGACCGCACGTGAGCGACCACGACCGCAACACCGAGGGTGAGCCGGTCGTGGTCCGGGACCGGCGCCGGGTCGACCCGGTGACCGGTGAGGTGCGCACCCCGGCCGAGGAGGAGTCCCCGGCCGGGGGCGCGACCCCCGGCTCGACGCCGGCAGAGGAGGACGTTCCCGTGAGCGAGACCGGCCTCGACCCCCGGGTCGAGGAACTCACCGCCGAGGTGGCCGAGCGCACCGCCGACCTGCAGCGGGTCAGCGCGGAGTACGCCAACTACCGGCGCCGCGTCGACCGCGACCGGGAGTCGGTGCTGGTGGGGGCGCGGGTGCAGTTCGTCTCCGAGCTGCTCACGACCCTCGACGACATCGACCGGGCCGCCGCGCACGGCGATCTCACGGGCCCGTTCAAGTCCGTCGCCGACAAGATCGTCGCGGTGGCGCAGAAGCAGGGCCTGGAGCCGTTCGCGGCCGACGGCGACCTGTTCGACCCGTCGCTGCACGAGGCCGTCCAGCACGAGAGCGGCGACGTGGCCGGGCCGTCGGTCGCGGTCGTGTCGTCGGTGCTGCGCCGCGGCTACCGCATCGCCGACCGCGTCCTGCGGCCGGCGATGGTCACGGTCGTCGACCAGGCCGTCGACCCGTCCGCTCCCGACCTGGTCGAGAGCCCCGAGCAGTAGCGAGAGGAGCGAGGCGACATGACCCAGCGCGACTGGATCGAGAAGGACTTCTACCGTGAGCTGGGCGTCTCCTCCGAGGCCACCGGCGAGGAGATCAAGAAGGCGTACCGCAAGCTCGCCCGCGAGCTGCACCCGGACGCCAACCCCGGTGACCCGAAGGCCGAGGCCCGGTTCAAGACCGTCTCCGAGGCCTACGGGGTGCTGTCGGACGACAAGAAGCGCAAGGAGTACGACGAGACGCGCGCGCTGTTCGCCGGGGGCCGTGTCCCCGGCGGCTTCGGCGGCGGCGGCTTCCCGGGAGGCGGGGGCGGGGCTCAGGGCTTCGACCTCGGCGACATCTTCGGGCAGGCGCAGCGCGGCGGCGCCGGGGCCGGTGGTCTCGGCGACATCTTCGGCGACATCTTCGCGAACCAGGGCGGCGGCCGCCGCGGGGGCGCCCCCTCGGGGGCCCGCCGCGGCGCCGACGTCGAGACGGAGCTGCGCATCGACTTCGTGCAGGCCGTCCGGGGCGCCGACGTCCCGATCCGGCTGTCGTCGCCGGGCCGCTGCGACCGCTGCGGCGGTACCGGGGCGAAGCCGGGCAGCACGCCGCGCCAGTGCCCCACCTGTGACGGGGTGGGCCTGGTCAGCCGCAGCCAGGGCGCGTTCGCGTTCTCCGAGCCGTGCCGCGACTGCCGCGGCACCGGCCGGCTGATCGACGACCCGTGCCCCGAGTGCGGCGGCGACGGCGTGAGCACCCGCACCCGCCAGATCACCGTCCGCGTCCCCGCGGGCGTCGACGACGGCAACAAGGTGCGGCTGAAGGGCCAGGGCGAACCCGGCCGGGGCGGTGCTCCGGCAGGCGACCTCTACGTCACGGTGCACGTCACGCCGCACCGGCTGTTCGGGCGATCCACCCGCAACGCCGACGACCTCACGCTCACCGTGCCCGTCACGTACCCGGAGCTCGCTCTGGGCAGCACCGTGACGGTGCCGACGCTGGAGTCCACCGTGTCGCTGCGGATCGCGCCCGGCACCACGTCGGGGCGCACGTTCCGCGTCAAGGGGCGCGGGGTGGAGCGCAAGACGTCGAAGGGCGATCTGCTCGTCACAGTCGAGGTGGCGGTGCCGAAGTCCCTCGACGACACCGCCTCCGCGGCGCTGCAGTCCTACGCGGAGGCCACGAAGGGCTTCGACCCGCGGGCCGACCTGCTCAGGGACGTCCGGTGAACCTGCCGCTCGGCCCCTCTCCCGACCAACCGGTCTTCGTGATCTCGGTGGCCGCGGAGCTGGCCGGGCTGCACGCCCAGACGCTGCGCAGCTACGACCGGCTGGGGCTCGTCAGCCCCGGCCGGTCAGCGGGAGGCGGGCGGCGCTACTCCGCGCGCGACATCGCCCTGCTCCGCGAGGTGCAGCGCCTCTCCCAGGAGGAGGGCGTCAACCTCGCGGGGATCAAGCGGATCATCGAGCTCGAGCAGCTCGTCGACGAGCTCCGCACCCGGCTCGACGAGCTGGCCCAGGAGGTGCTGGCCGCCCGCGCCGCCACCGAGCAGGCCACCGCCACCGTGCACGCCTCCTACCGGCGCGATCTCGTGCCGGTGGAGCGGAACCAGGCCCTCGTGGTGTGGCGGCCGAAGCCGCGGAAGTGAATCTCAGTCCATCGTGAACGGGTCGTAGCGGATGCGGTCGAGCGGCGTGCCCGCCACCAACATCCGCGAGACCGTGGCCCGGATCATCGACGGCGAGCCGCAGACCAGCACGTCGTGGTCGGCCCACGCGCCGTAGCGGGTGACGACGTCGGCGAGCGTGCCACGCTCGGCACCGGTCTCGTCGTCGTCGGACTCCACCACGGGGACCACGTCGAGCCAGTTGTTGGAGTACGACAGCTTGCGCAGGGCGCCGAAGTCGTAGAGGTCCTCCCAGGTCCGCCCACCGACGAACACCTGCGTGCGGGGCCGCTTCGGCTGGGCCACGAGGTCCTCCAGCAGTGCCTTGAGCGGCGCCATGCCGGTGCCTCCCGCGATCATCAGCAGCTCGCGGGTGGACTCCTTGTCGATGCTCATGCGGCCCATCGGGGGGCCGATGCGCCAGGTGTCGCCGATGCGGGAGTGGGCAACGATCGCGCGGCTGACCCATCCGCTGTTGACGGCGCGGACGTGGAAGTCCAGCGTGCCGTCGGGGCGGGGGGCGTTGGCCGGGGAGAGGTAGCGCCACAGCCGGGGACGCTGCGGGGTCTCGACGCTGAGGTACTGACCGGCCCGGTACGGGATCGGCTCGCTGGTCTGCACGGTGATGACGGCGAGGTCCCAGCCCAGGCGCCGGTGCCCGACGACCCGGCCCAGCCACGACGCCGGGCCGCGCTCGTTCTGCGCGGCGGTGCGCATGGCGTTCGCGACCACGACGTAGGCGTCGGTCCACGCCTTCTCGACCGGAGGGGTCCAGGCGTCGCCGGCGAACTCGCCGATCGCCGACACCAGGGCCGCACCGACCGCGTCGTAGTGCTGGGTGAGTACACCGAACTTGCGGTGGTCGCGCCCGAGCTGTTCCAGGAACGGCACCAGGTCGTCGGGCTGGTCGACCATCTGGACGACGTGCACGAGCGCCCGGAGCAGGCGGCTGCGCTGCACCTCCATGTTGACCGGGAAGAGGTCCCGGGTCTCGGGGGCGCGGCTGAACAGCGTGGCGTAGAAGTGGCGGCCGACGTTCTCCGCCTGCGGTTCGACCACCGCCCAGCTGGACCGGATGACCTCGACCATCCCGGTCGCCTCGCTGCGGGTCTCACCGACCGTGGGGAGATCGGCGGTGAGCAACTGTTCAGCGGTCATCGACGGCCGGCTCTCTCTGCTCGTGGTGGACCTGCGTCGGGGAGCGGTGACGCGGGGTGCTAGCGGGTCAGCCTAAAGCACGGACGGGGGGGTGACGCCACCCAGGCGACCGAGTCCGCGCGTGACCGGAGGTGGTCCCGGATGGCACGGTGGGGGTGTGACGTCGCGCAACTCCCCCCTCTCCCGCCGTCCGCCGGCGGCACCCACCGAGGTCACGGCACCGGTCGAGCCCCACGACCAGCCCGGTTCCGAGGGCGAGCACGCGCTCCAGTGCGCGTACGGCACCGCCGACCGCGCCGGGAAGTTCTACGCCGAACAGGTGAGGGACCGACTGCTCCCCGCGATGGCCGCCTTCGTCCGACGGATGGAGATGGTGTTCGTCGCGACCTCCGATTCCCGCGGTGAGTGCGACGCCTCGCTGCGGTCCGGTCCGCCCGGGTTCCTCGCCGTCCTCGACGACCGCACGCTCGCCTACCCGGAGTACCGCGGCAACGGTGTGCACGCGAGCCTGGGCAACATCTCGGAGAACGCGCACGTCGGGCTGCTGATGCTCGACTTCGAGCACGACCGGATCGGGCTGCACGTCAACGGCACCGCGCGGATCGTCGACGCGGAGCCGTTCCACGCCGCGCAACCGGACGTCCCGCGCGACCCGGCCCCCGGACGTCAGCCGGACCGCTGGGTCGTGGTGGACGTCGAGGAGGCGTACGTGCACTGCCGCAAGCACATCCCGCAGATGCAGCGCGTGCCGCTGCGCCGGGCGTGGGGCACCGACGACCCGGCCCGCAAGGGCGGCGACTACTTCGGGGCGAAGGACAACCCCTGATCAGGACCGCCGGTTGCGGCGGGCGAGCCCGACGACCACCGCGACCACGGCGAGCAGCGCCAGCACCCCCCACACCAGCACCGCGATGACGGCGACGCCGGTCACCGCCACCAGGGCGAACAGCCCCACGCACAGCACGAGCGCGACGCCGGTGAACGCGAGCGGCCGGTCGGCGCGCACCGCGGCGAGCGTGGCGGGCCGGGTGCTGGGCGGCAGGTCCCGGACCGTGCGCCAGGTCAGGAACGCGACGACGGCGAGCACCAGCGCGCCGGCGATCCGGACCGCATCCGTCGGCGTCGCGCCGTCCTGCGCCCCCACCCCGATCACGACGAACACCGCCACGACCAGCACGATCCGCAGCAGCCAGGCCAGCTGCCACAGCACGGCGGCGATGTTGCCCAGCACCAGCGGCTGCGTCGGGTCCATGGTGCCCGCCTCCACCAACCCACGGAGGGCGTCGCCGGGGCGGCGGGAGTGGAGGTCGAGCACGGCGAGGTCGTGGCGGGCCGCGGCGTTGTCGGGGTCGAGCCTCAGCGTCTCGGCGTAGGCGCGGCGGGCGGTGGCGGTGTCGCGGCGCTGGGCGGCGATGTCGGCCAGCCGCAGGTGCGCAGCAGGCTCCTCCGGGGCGAGCGCGACGGCCCGCAGCGCCACCTGCTGGGCGTCGTCGAGGCGCCCGGCCAGCTGCAGGACGGTGGCGTAGCCGAGCGCGGCGAACGGCTCGTTCGGAGCGAGGCTCACGGCCGCGTACCCGGCCTGCAGGGCCTCGGGATGGCGGCCCAGCCGGGCGAGCAGCACCCCGCGGATGCGGTGCACGCGCTCGTCCTGAGGTGCGACGGCCGCAGCGGCGTCGGCCGCGGTGAGCCCGTCGGCGTTGCGCTCCGCGGACAGCAGGACGGCGGCCAGCTCGGTGAGCACGGCCGCGTCCTGCGGGTCGACGGCCAGCGCCTCACGCGCGATCCGCTCGGCCTCGTCGAGCCGGCGCAGCGTCCGGAGCTGCGCGACCCGGGACGCGGCGCCGCTCACAACTTCCGGTTCCGCTTGAGGTAGGCGGCCAGGTCGTCGTAGCTCCCGTCGGTGTTGGCGAACGCGACGACGTTGCGGGCCGTGCCGAACCACGGGCCGGTGCTCGGCCGGACCTCGCGCAGCGCGGCGTCGAAGTCGGGCATCCCGACGGGCCGGATCGAGCCCAGGCGCACCGAGTCGGCCAGCGCACGCTCGACGGCGGTGGTGCACAGGTGGGCGAGGTCGGCGCCGGAGAAGTGCTCGGTGGAGCGGGTGAGCCGGTCGAGGTCGATGCCGCTGACGGGCCGGTCGCGCAGGTGGTGGCGCAGGATCGCCGCGCGGGCGGGCGGGTCGGGCGGCAGCACCAGCAGCATCCGGTCGAAGCGGCCGGGGCGACGCAGCGCGCTGTCGACGTCCCACGGGTGGTTGGTGGCGCCGAGCACGAACACGCCCTCGTTACGGCCCGCGTCCATCTCCGCCAGGAGCGTGTTGACGGTGTTGCGCATGCTCGAGGAGTGCGTCAGGTGCGAGCGCTTCTGCCCGAGCGCGTCGACCTCGTCGAAGAACAGGACGCACGGCGCGTTGCGGCGCGCGGCCTCGAAGACCTGGGTGAGGTTGCGCTCGCTGGAGCCGGTGTACATGTCGAGCACGTCGGAGATCCCGACCTCGTAGAACGACGCCCCCAGCTCGCCCGCGACGGCCCGCGCCACGAACGTCTTGCCGCAGCCGGGCGGGCCGTAGAGCAGCAGTCCGCCGCCGGTGCTCGTGCCGAACGCCTTCGCCAGCTCGGGGTTGCGCATCGGGCCGAGCAGCGTCAGCTCCAGGCGCCGCTTGACGTCCTCCATCCCGCCGACGTCGGCGAGGCGCAGCGACGGCCGCTCGACGTCCTCGGTGACGGCGTCGGGACGGAACTCCTGCGTGAACTCCTTCTGGGCGAACTCGGGAACCGGCCCGATCTCCTCCTCCGCGCGCCCCCAGTCGAACGGCTCCGGCTCGACCGGGCGCGCGATCGCGGCGGTGAGTCGCTGCAGCATCGCGACGGCCCCCGGGTCGCCCGGCGCGCGGGTCAGCGCCTGCGTCACGTGCGCGAGCGCCTCGGGGAGCCGGTCGCGGGAGGCGAGCAGGTCGGCGACGTGCAACCGCAGCGGCACGTCGTCGGGGGTGGCTTCGACCGCCGCGAGGAGGCTGGTGAGGAGGGCGTCGTCGGGCACGTCCCCAGTATGGCGACGCCGCCCGGGGACCCTCCCGGTGATAGGACAGGCGCATGACCCCGACGCGCGTGGCGCAGTTCTGCGACCGGTTCGGCCTGCGGATCCCGGTCCTGTCCGCCCCGATGGCCGGGGCCTGCCCGCCTTCGCTCGCCGTCGCCGTCGCGGAGGCGGGCGGGATGGGCGCGGCCGGTGTGGTGCTCGACGGCCCGGAACGCATCGCGGGGTGGACCGCGGAGTTCCGGGCGGGCTCGGCCGGGGCGCTGCAGCTCAACCTGTGGATTCCCGACGAGCCGGTCGACGACCCCGCGGGTACCGCCGCCGCGTCCGCGTTCCTCGACCGCTTCGGCACCCCCGGCGGCCCCGGACCGGCCGCCCCGGTGTTCGCCGAGCAGTGCGACGCGGTGCTCGCGGCCCGGCCCACCGCCGTCTCCTCGATCATGGGGGTGTTCGACGCCGCGTACGTCGGGCGGCTGCACGCCGCGGGCATCGCCTGGTTCGCGTGCGCCACCACGCTCGACGAGGCACTCACCGCGCAGGAGGCCGGCGCCGACGCCGTCGTCGCGCAGGGGATGGAGGCCGGCGGGCACCGGGGGACGTTCGCCCCGGCCGCCGCCGAGGCCACGACGGTCGGCCTGTTCGCACTGGTCCCGCGCCTGGCCGACGCGCTGGACGTCCCGGTGATCGCCGCGGGCGGGATCGCCGACGGCCGGGGCGCGGCGGCCGCGATCGCGCTCGGGGCGAGCGCGGTGCAGGTCGGCACGGCGCTGCTGCGCAGCCCGGAGACCGCGATCGCGGCGGAGTGGGCGGCCGCGCTCGACGGGCTCGCCCCGGAGGCGACCGTCACCACCCGGGCGTACACCGGGCGCCTGGCCCGCGCCGCCCCGACGCCGTACGTCACGGCGTGGGCCGCCCCCGACGCCCCGGCCCCGGCGCCGTACCCGCAGCAACGCGCGCTCGTCGCCCGGATGCGGCGCGGGGAGCCGGGCAGGCTCGACCGGTCCAACCACTGGGCGGGGCAGTCGGCGGCGCTCGCCACCGCGGAGCCGGCGGGCGAGGTCGTGACGCGGATGTGGCGGGAGGCGGAGGCCCTGCTCGGGTGAGTTCGCCTCGACGGTCGGGGAGTAGGCGCGGTGGCGCCGGCGTCCCGGCTGAGCGGACGCATCCCCAGCCGCATGGGCACCGATGAGGAAGTCGGGCCGGGCCGACGTGCGGGCACCGCGCGCCGCGGCGATGGTCGCGCAAGCACCGGGTCGCGCAAGCACCGGGTCGCGCAAGCACCGGGTCGCGCAAGCCACGATCTCGGCGGTGCCCAGATCGACGTCGGCCTCGCCGAGCAGCGCCTCGACCATCCGGCGGCCGAGCGCGGTTCGTGTCGGACCTGCGGGGGGCGTGGTGATCTGACCCCTGGCGCCGATACGCACCAGGGAATCCTACTTGAGCGGAACACACTCAACTTTCCTGACGTTAGGAGAGTCGATGGGCACGATAGATGCCCTGGCGACACGCAGGAGGACCCGAGCGGATGGACTCGTTCAACCCCACCACCAAGGCCCAGCAGGCCATCTCCGCCGCGGTGCAGGCCGCAGCGCTGGCCGGTAACCCCGACGTCGGCCCGACCCACCTGCTCGGTGCACTGCTCGCACAGGGCGACGGCATCGCCGCGCCCCTGCTCACGGCCGCGGGCGCCGACCCGGCCGCCGTGCGCTCCGAGCTGGCCCAGCTGGGCAACCGACTGCCCTCGGCGTCGGGCTCGACGGTCAGCGCCCCGCAGCTCAGCCGCGACGCGCTCGCCGCGATCACCGCGGCCCAGCAGCTGGCCACCGAGATGGGCGACGAGTACGTCTCCACCGAGCACCTGCTCGTCGGGCTCGCCTCGACCGGGAGCCCGGTGGCGCAGCTGCTCGGGCGCCACGGCGCCACCCCCGACGCGCTGCGCGAGGCGTTCAGCAAGGTCCGCGGCTCCGCGCGGGTCAGCAGCCCCGACCCCGAGGGCACCTACCAGGCGCTGGAGAAGTACGGCGTCGACCTCACCGAGCGCGCCCGCTCCGGCGAGCTGGACCCGGTGATCGGGCGCGACACCGAGATCCGCCGCGTCGTGCAGGTGCTCTCGCGGCGCACCAAGAACAACCCGGTGCTGATCGGCGAGCCCGGCGTCGGCAAGACCGCGATCGTCGAGGGGCTGGCGCAGCGGATCGTCGCCGGTGACGTGCCGGAGTCGCTGCGCGGCAAGCGCGTCGTCTCGCTCGACCTCGGCTCGATGGTCGCGGGCGCGAAGTACCGCGGCGAGTTCGAGGAGCGGCTCAAGGCGGTGCTCAAGGAGATCACCGACTCCGCGGGCCAGGTCGTCACCTTCATCGACGAGCTGCACACGATCGTCGGCGCGGGCAACGCCGAGGGTTCGATGGACGCCGGCAACATGATCAAGCCGATGCTGGCCCGCGGCGAGCTGCGCCTCGTCGGCGCCACCACGCTCGACGAGTTCCGCCAGCGCATCGAGAAGGACCCCGCGCTGGAGCGGCGCTTCCAGCAGGTCTACGTGGGCGAGCCGTCCGTCGAGGACGCCGTCGGCATCCTGCGCGGGCTCAAGGAGCGCTACGAGGTGCACCACGGCGTACGGATCACCGACGCCGCACTCGTCGCCGCGGCCACGCTGTCCGACCGCTACATCACCGCACGCTTCCTGCCCGACAAGGCGATCGACCTCGTCGACGAGGCAGCCTCGCGGCTGCGCATGGAGATCGACTCGCGGCCGGTGGAGATCGACACCGTCGAGCGGTCGGTGCGCCGGCTGGAGATCGAGGAGATGGCGCTGGCGAAGGAGTCCGACGCCGCGTCCGTCGACCGGCTGGCCGCTCTGCGTGCCGAGCTGGCCGAGAAGAAGGAGACGCTCTCCGCCCTCACCGCGCGCTGGCAGAACGAGCGCGGCGCGATCGAGGACGTCCGCGAGCTCAAGGAGCAGCTGGAGTCGCTGCGCGGGGAGTCCGAGCGCGCCGAGCGCGACGGCGACCTCGGGCGGGCCGCCGAGCTGCGCTACGGCCGCATCCCGGAGTTGGAGAAGCGGCTGGCCGCGGCCCCGGTCTCGACGGGGGCCGACCTCATGCTCAAGGAGGAGGTCGGGCCCGACGACGTCGCCGACGTCGTCTCGGCCTGGACCGGCATCCCCGCCGGCCGGATGCTGGAGGGCGAGACCGCGAAGCTCCTGCGCATGGAGGACGAGCTGGGCAAGCGCGTCGTCGGGCAGACCGAGGCCGTGCGCGCCGTCTCCGACGCCGTGCGTCGTGCCCGCGCGGGCATCGCCGACGAGAACCGGCCCACCGGCTCGTTCCTGTTCCTCGGGCCCACCGGCGTCGGCAAGACCGAGCTGGCCAAGGCGCTCGCCGGGTTCCTGTTCGACGACGAGCGCGCGATGGTGCGCATCGACATGAGCGAGTACTCCGAGAAGCACTCGGTGTCCCGCCTCGTCGGCGCCCCTCCCGGCTACGTCGGCTACGACCAGGGCGGGCAGCTCACCGAGGCCGTGCGGCGCCGCCCGTACACCGTGGTGCTGTTCGACGAGGTCGAGAAGGCGCACCCGGACGTCTTCGACACGCTGCTCCAGGTGCTCGACGACGGCCGCCTCACCGACGGCCAGGGCCGCACGGTCGACTTCCGCAACACGATCCTGGTGCTGACGTCGAACCTCGGCTCGGGCGCCAACCAGGACCTCGACGACACCGAGCGGCGCCGGTTCGTCATGGACGCGGTGCAGCGGCACTTCAAGCCGGAGTTCCTCAACCGGCTCGACGACGTCGTGGTCTTCCATGCGCTGTCGACCGAGGAGCTGACGCACATCGTCGACATCCAGCTCGACGTCCTGCGCACCCGGCTCGCGAAGCGGCGCCTGACGCTGGACGTGTCCGACGCCGGACGCGAGTGGCTGGCGATGAACGGGTTCGACCCCGTCTACGGGGCCCGGCCGCTGCGGCGGCTGGTGCAGAGCTCGATCGGCGACCAGCTCGCGAAGGAGCTGCTATCCGGGGAGGTGCGCGAGGGCGACACGGTCCGCGTCGACCTCGACCCGACGGCGGCGGGGGGAACCGGCGGCCTCCTGGTCGGGAGGACCCTCCCGGCGAAGGCCCTCTGACCCCGCGCCACGCCCGCGCGGGCAGCCCGCCCCGCGGACCGCAGTGGGGTGGCTCTGCTCCGACCTGGTTGGAGTGGAGCCACCCCACTGCAACGCGCGCGACGCGGCCGCGCGGCGGGGCGGCGCGCGACGCGGCGTGTCGCGGTTCCCGGGTTCCGCCACCGCGCGGGGCTAGGGTCAAAGCCGTTCAGTTAGTCCGGTGGCTGGGCTGTCAAGATCGGTTCTATCTCGATGGTGATCAGCGCGGGGCGGCTGGGGCCGCGGTGGCGGCCTTTGGCGGTGCTGGCGACGTACTTGGAGATCGCGCGTTTGACCACGCGCGGGTTGGTTCGGACTCGGCGGGCGGGCAGGAGCTGGTCCAGGACGTGGCGGCCGATCGTGCCGACGAGGTCGAGCACGGTGTCGGCGATGATGCCGGCGGCGGCGATGAGCTGGTCACGGGCGGCGTGGCGGGCGACGGTGAAGCTACCGCGGTCGGGATCGACGTCGGCTCGGTGCAGAGTGGTGTCGCTGATCGCGATCCGCAGCACCTGGTAGGTGATCAGCAGGGCGTAGATCTCCTGGGCGACCCCGGTCGGGGTGCGTGAGCGCAGGACCCGCCCGCCCAGGCTGGTGGACTTGAGCTCGGCGAAGCAGGTCTCGATCTCCCAGCGTTCGTGGTAGAGCCCGACGATCTCGACCGCGGGCACGTCGGGGTCGAGCACGGTGGTGACCAGCCGGTAGGTCTCGGTCCGGGCGCTGTCGCTGGTGGTGATCGTGACCTTGGCGGTGACCACTCGGACCTCGACCCGGCCGATCCGGGACACCGACGACCCGTCGGCCAGCGTGCGGCAGATCGGGAGTCGGCGGTGGTTCTTGACCCGGACCAGCACGTCCGCGCCGGTCGCGGCCAGTGCGGTGATCCAGTCGGCGGCGGCGAAGTTGCGGTCGGCGAGCACGATCATCCCGGCCCGGGTCGATGCGAGCAGCTGTGGGGCGTAGCCGAGTTCACCGACCCGGTCGGTGCCGAACACCGCGTCGATGATCGTGCGGGTGCCGCACGCCACCAGCGCCAGAACCCGCACCATCGGATAGCCGGTGGTGGTGCCGTGCGAGCTGCCGCCCTTGCTGAACTCGGTCAGGTTCGCCGGGGTGTCCGGGCAGCACAGGATGGTGCCGTCCACCGCGGTGACCAACCGGCCCCGCCAGAACACTCCCGGGCGGGCGGCGCGGGCGGCGCCGATCTGCACACAGCCGGTCTCGGCGCCGCGCAGCAGGTCGAACAGCACCCGCAACGGCGCCACCCCCACCCGGGCTCGGGCGGCGGCCAACGCGCTCGCGCTCGGGGTGGCCACCCCCAGCCCGTCCAGGCCCGTGCACAGCCGCGCCCAGACCTGTGACCAGCCGATCTCGGTGAACAACCCGGCCGCGAGCAGGAGGTAGACCACCACCCGCGAGGGCAACAACCGCAGCCGCCGCTGCACGCTGTGGGTCTCGACCAACGCGGCATCGACCATCTCGAAGGGCACAATCCGGGTCAACTCGCCCAGATGACCAGGAGCGAAACACCCACCGGCCACGGTGACGACCCGGGTGATGACAGAATTCGCGCTCAGCGGAGCTCCCGGTGGTGTCGAGGCTGTCTTGGAGGACGCCCTCTCCTACCGGAGCTCCGCTCCCATCTCCGGCAACGACACGCCGCAACAAGATCCTTGACCAGCAGCCGCGACCGCTAACTGAACGGCTTTGGGGCTAGGGTGCCGCCGTGGGCATTCCGTCGGGCGTGTGGTTCGTCATCGCCGTCATCGCACTGCTGGTCGGCATCGCGCTGCTGGTCCTCGACCGGCGCCGGGCCGACGGGGGCGGGGCGCGCGACCGGCGCCGCTGGGCCGCGGCCCGCGGCTGGGAGTACCTGGACAGCGATCCGGTCCTGCCCAGCCGCTGGCGCTACGGCACCATCCACCAGGGCGGGCCGGGCATCGCCCGCAACCTGATCAGCGGCGACGTCCCCACCCCCGACGGCCCGCGCCAGGCCTACCTGTTCGACCACGAGCAGGCCGGGCGCCTCAGCTCGGTCCTCGCCGCGGTGCAGGTGCGCAACCCGGTGCCTGCCGCCGTCGAGCTCCGGCTGCCCTCGGCCCCGCTCCCCGACGACGCCGGTCTCGACCTGCTCGAGCCCGTGGGCGCCCGCTACGCGTTCGTCGCCGACGCCGAGGCCGTGCGCCCGCTGCTCACCCCGCGCCTGGCCAAGGCCGCCGACGAGGTCGGTGACGACGTCGAGCTGCTCTGGGCCGAGGAGGCCTGGGTGCTCGCGACGGCGCCGCTGAACTCCACCGTCGAGCGCCTGCAGGACCTGCTCGCCGACCTGTCCGAGGTCGCGACCGCCCTGGAGCGCGCCGACCGCAGCACCACCCCGCACTAGCACCGATGCCCACGGCCCTGGTCACCGGCGCCACCGCCGGCATCGGTGCGGCGTTCGTCTCACGGCTGGCCCGCGAGGGCCGCGACCTCGTGCTCGTCGCCCGCGACCGCGAGCGCCTCGACGCCACCGCCGCGTCGCTCACGGGCGTCGACGTCGAGGTGCTGCCCGCCGACCTCGCCACCCCCGACGGCCGCGACGCCGTGGCCGAGCGACTGGCCGGTGCGCCCGTCGACCTGCTCGTCAACAACGCGGGCTTCGCGATGCGCGGCACGTTCCTGGAGTGCGCACCCGACGACCTCGCGCGCCAGCTCGCCGTCAACGTCGAGGCGGTGCTCCTGCTGACCAGGGCGGCGCTGCCCGGGATGGTCGCGCGCGGGCGCGGCGGGGTGGTCAACGTCTCCAGCGTCGCGGGGTTCCTGGCCGGGCGTGGATCCACCTACAGTGCCGACAAGGCGTGGGTCACGGCGTTCACCGAGGGGGTCGCGGCGACGCTGCACGGCACCGGGGTGCGCGCGATGGCGCTGTGCCCGGGGTTCGTGCGGACGGAGTTCCACGAGCGCGCGGGCATCGACGTCGGCACGCGCTCCGGACCGCTGTGGCTCGACGCCGACCGGGTCGTCTCCGACGCCCTGGCCGATCTCGCGAGGGGGAAGACCGTGTCCGTACCGAGCCCGCAGTACAAGGCGATCGTCGCGCTGGCCGACGTGCTGCCGCGTGCGCTGATGCGCCGGATCACCGCCACGTTCGACCGGGACCGCACATGACCTCCCCTGCGCAGGCGAGCGCGGAGCTCGCCGAGCTGGCCGCACTCGTCCGCGAGCTCGGCGTGGTGCACGGCAAGGTCACGCTGTCCTCCGGCGTCGAGTCCGACCATTACGTCGACCTGCGGCGCGTCACGCTGCACCACGCCGCCGCCCCGCTGGTCGGGCGGCTGATCCGGGTACTCACCGCCGACTGGGACTACGTCGCCGTCGGCGGGCTGACGCTCGGCGCCGACCCGATCGCCGACGCCGTGCTGCACGCGGCGTCCGTGGAGCCCGACGCCGCACCCGTCGACGCGTTCGTGGTGCGCAAGTCCACCAAGGAGCACGGGATGCAGCGGCTCATCGAGGGCCCCGACATCACCGGCCGCCGCGTGCTCGTCGTCGAGGACACGTCGACGACCGGGGGCTCGGTGCTCACCGCCGTCCGCGCCGTCCGCGGGGCGGGGGCCGAGATCGTCGGCGTCGCCACGATCGTCGACCGCGACACCGGCGCCCGCGAGGCCATCGAGGCCGAGGGACTCGCCTACCGCGCGCTGCTCGGACTGCCCGATCTGGGTCTCTAGGGCTGTCTAGTCGGTTACCTGCCGGCAACCGTTCGGGCGATCCGCCGCGCCGTTTCGTGACGCATACTCGTGCATCACGAGAAGGTCACGGCGGGAGGCCCTCATGCGGTTTCGCACTGGTCAGCGTTCCGTCGCCGCTCTGGTCGTGGCCGTTGTCGGCACCCTTCTGACCGTTTCGTGTGGTTCGCCGGAATACAACTACGTCGCGAACTCCGACGATCGCACGTACGTCCGGCTGCCCGTCGCATGGCAGGCCGTCGACGAGACCGAGCTGGCCACCTCGCTGGGTCTCGACCCGAGCCTGACCGCCGACGAGCAGGGCATCTGGCTGGAGGGTTACGACGCCGATCAGCTGCCCTCCAGCACGCACCTCCTGGGCCCGCACGCCCCGGCACCCACCGGGCTGCTGCTCGTCCAGGACGTCCCGCAGCCGATGCGCGGGCAGTACTCCCTCGATCGTCTCCGCGACCTGTTCCAGCCGACGTCGGCGAGCGGGCGCCAGCAGCTCGCGTCCAACCCGGGTACCGCACTGAGCGACTTCGCGCTGCTCGCCGACGAGGTGCTCACCCCCGGCGACGGCATCCGCGGCGTCCACGTCGTCTACCGCTACCGGGTCGCAGGCGGCCCCATGCAGGTGTTCGACAAGACCGCGTACGTCAACGACGACGCCAGCAAGTTGTACGTGTTCGTCGCCCGCTGCTCGTCGGAGTGCTACGGGCAGCGCCAGCAGGAGATCGAGCGGGTCGTCTCCTCGTTCACCGTCCTGGAGGGGTCATGACCACCACCGAGACAGCCGAGGGCCTCACCCCTCCCGACGGGCACCCGACCCCGAAGCGCCCGACGCGCAAGCCCGCGGCGCCGTGGGACCGCGTGCGGCTGCTCCTTCTGCTGGCGCTCGCGTGGTTCGTCGTCGTGTGGTCGGCGATGGCCGACAACCCGCTGCTGCCCTTCGTCGACGCGATGCGCATACACCTGGTCGAGTCGCAGTGGCTGCTGTGGCTCGCGGGCGCGGAGGTCGTCCGCCAGCTGCACTTCCTCGTCAGCGAGCGGTCCGCCGGCTACCACCGGTTCTGGTCGCACACCGTGTTCGGCGGCACCGACCGCCAGCTGCGCCGCAGGCTCTCGGACTGGTCGCGCTTCCGGCTCTCCCGGCTCCTCAAGTGGCTGGCGTTCATCACGCTGTTCGCGCTGGTCGCGGCGCAGATCCTGGAGACCAGCCCACCGCTGGCACTGTTCGAGGCACCCGCGCTGCTGTTCTCCGCGCTGCCGTTCGTCCTGCAGCTCTCGTTCGGGTTCCTGTTCGTCGCGGTGCAGTTCGGCGGCCTGTTCTGGCTGCTCTCGCGCGGCGGCGTCGACACCTACTACCCCGACGACATCTCCACCCGATTCCACGACGTGTGGGGCCAGGACCACGTGGTCGACCGGATCAAGGAGAACATCCTGTTCCTGGAGGACCCCGAGGAGATCGAGCGCAAGGGCGGCTACGTCCCGGGCGGCATCCTGCTGTGGGGACCGCCCGGGACCGGGAAGACGCTGATGGCCGAGGCGGTGGCGGGGGAGACCGGGAAGCCGTACGTCTTCGTCGACCCGGGCGCGTTCATCAACATGTTCATGGGCGTCGGGATCCTCAAGGTCAAGTCGCTGTTCCGGAAGCTGCGCAAGCTCTCGCTGCGCTACGGCGGCGTGATCGTCTTCTTCGACGAGGCCGACGCGCTGGGCAACCGCGGCTCGCTGGCCGGCGTCGGGCCGGGCGGGGTGCGCGGGTTCGGCCCGTTCCACGCCGCCGGCTGCCACGGCGCCACCTACCTGTCGAACGACACGCGCTGGATGCTGGCCCGCTCGTCGGCGGCGGCCGGACCGGTCGACACCGGCCGCGACAAGATCATGATGGGTGGCATGGGGGGCGGCGGCGGAGGGATGGGCACGCTGCAGGCGCTGCTCACGGAGCTGTCCGGGCTGAAGAAGCCGCGCGGCCTGATCAACCGCTGGGGCCGGCGGGCGCTGGGGATGCGCCCGAAGGCACCGCCCAAGTACCGGCTGCTGGTGATGATGGCGACGAACATGCCGGAGTCGCTCGACGAGGCGCT
Organism: Pseudonocardia abyssalis; assembly: GCF_019263705.2. Lineage (NCBI taxonomy): Bacteria > Bacillati > Actinomycetota > Actinomycetes > Pseudonocardiales > Pseudonocardiaceae > Pseudonocardia > Pseudonocardia abyssalis. The sequence continues at coordinate 5,139,251 of NZ_JADQDK010000001.1, read as the reverse complement.
GCTGCGCCCTGGCCGCATCGACCGGATCTACAAGGTCGGCTATCCGAGCAAGGCCGGCCGGATCCGCACGTACCGGGGCTACTTCGACAAGGTGCCGCACGAGGTCACCGACGAGCAGCTCGACAAGCTCGCCACGATCACGCCGTACGCCACCGGCGCCACGATCAAGGACCTGGTGAACGAGTCGCTGATCACCGCGATCCGCGACGGTCGCGAGGTCATCGCGTGGCGCGACGTGCTGAAGGCCAAGAAGCTCAAGGACCTCGGCCCGCCCGAGGACGTGGAGTACATCGAGCGCGAGCGGCACGCCGTCGCCGTGCACGAGGCCTGCCACGCCGTCGTCGCCTACCGCACGCGCCACCACATGGAGATCGACCTCGCCACCATCGAGAAGGGCAGCGACTACCTGGGCATGGTCGCGTCGATCCCGCCGGAGGACCAGTTCACCCGGTGGCGCTCGGAGTTCGAGGCCGACATCCTCGTCTCGCTCGCGTCGCTGGCCGGGGAGCGGATGTTCTTCGACGGCGACTCGTCGTCGGGGGTGTCGGGCGATCTGGAGTCGGCCACCGCGATCGCGTCGTTCATGGAGGGCTACTGGGGAATGGGCGCCACCGTGTCGTCGTACTCGACGGCCCGGCGCCTCGAGGTCGGCAGCCCCGGTGGCGGCCGGGGCGCGCCCACCGAGAACGCGGACGCGGTGCTGCGGCGGGCTCTCGCCGACCGGATCGAGGACTCGTTGGCCGACCTGCTGGGCCGGGCCGAGCAGATCCTGCGCGACAACCGGTCGTCCGTGCTCGCCGTGGCCCACGCCCTGGAGACGCACAAGACGCTGACCGGCGACGACATCGAGGCTGTTCTCGACGGCCGCGAGGGAGTCTCGGTCGACGGACGCGATTACCACGACCCGGCCTTCGTCGCGAAGCTCGAGGAGTACCACGCGGCCGCTGCGGGGGCCCACCACGGCCACAGCGCGGTGACCCTCGCCCTCCCGAACGGCGGACGACTGGCCCGACCCGGCTCGGAGGCGGCCGCCACCCCGCACACGGAACCCTGACCACCACCCCGCGAGTCGCCGTTCTCCCGCCCGCGAGTCGCCGCTCCCCGCCCGCGAGTCGCTGTTCCCACGCCCGCGAGTCGCTGCTCCCACGCCCGCGAGTCGCTGTTCCCACGCCCGCGAGCCGCTGCTCCCACGCCCGCGAGCCGCGGAGCACGGCCGGTGTGCGGGTGATCGTCACCGCGGCGGATCATCTTCCGGGTGGAACCGGACGAGCCTCCCGCCCAGGGCACCGGCCCCGAGGGCGCGGATCCCGCGACTCGGGAGCAGAGGAACCGCGACTCGCGGGAGGAGGCGGAACGGGGCGGCGAGGGGGCCGGGCCGAGCGAGTGGGGCGGGTCGGGGCAGGTGGGGGTCGGGCCGTGGCCGGGCGACCGACCCACCGGCGAGCACTACGACCCCGAGCTCCTCGAGCACGGCGACACCCGCAACGTCGTTGATCCCTACCGCTACTGGCGCCGGGAGGCCGTGGCCGCCGACCTGGCCCGGCGGGCGCACCCGTTCCACGTGGCGATCGAGAACTTCGGGCACGACCACAACATCGGCACGGTGGTGCGCACCGCGAACGCGTTCGGTGCGGCGGGGGTGCACATCGTCGGGCGGCGGCGCTGGAACCGGCGCGGGGCGATGGTGACCGACCGTTACCTCGACGTGCACCACCACGAGGACGTGGCCGGTCTACTCGCGTTCGCCGCCGCACACGGTCTCGCGGTGGTCGCCGTGGACAACACCCCTGGTGCGCAGCGGCTGGAGACCGCCGACCTGCCGCGCGACTGCGTGCTGCTGTTCGGCCAGGAGGGCCCCGGCGTGACCGACGACGCCCACGCCGCAGCCGCGCTCACCGTGTCGATCGCGCAGTTCGGCTCCACCCGCTCGATCAACGCCGGGGTGGCGGCGGGCATCGCGATGCACGCCTGGGTGCGGCAGCACGCCGACCTCGACACCGCCTGGTAGGCGCAGCCCCGGTCAGCGCGACCGCACCGCAGTCGTGGGGACCGCACCGGCGCCCCGACGGCGGTGCGGTGGGCGGAACGGCGGTGCGGTGGCGCTCACCCGCAGAACGCGCAGCGGCCGTCCTCCCCGGGCGTCTCGACGAGGTCGTCGGCCGGCACGACCAGCATCGCCGGGACCTGCCCGCCGTAGAGATCGCGCGCGGCGTAGAGCCAGTGCTCGGCCTCCGGGAACGCCAGCAGGTGCACCCCGCCGCTGCGCAGCGCCACGCGCTCACCCGGCTCCAGGATCCGACCCGCGCGCACCAGCTCGCCGAGGTCGTTGAGCACCGTGGCCGCCGTGGCCTGGGAGGTGGCGAACAGGATCAGCTCGGGATGGCCGAAACCGTAGAGCCCGATCGTGTAGACGAACGGGGGCGACTCCTCGTCGCCCAGGACCGCCTGCAACGCCCAGCCGTGGTGCCGGATCGTCTCGCGCTGCCACGCGTCGTACTGGTCGACCTGGTGGATGAAGCGTTCGGTGGTCATGGCGGGCACGGTAGGGCCGACCACCGACAGTTCGGGGCTCCTAGGCTGTGCGCGTGCCCGTCGACCCGTTGACCGCCCCCGCCGTCTCCTGTGTGTTCGTCTGCCACGACGCCGAGGGCCGGATCCTGCTGGCCCGGCGCGGCGCCGGGGCCCGCGACGAGCCCGGCACCTGGGACTCCGGCGCGGGCGCGCTGGAGCACGGCGAGGAGCTGGCCGAGGCCGTGGCGAGGGAGGTCCGCGAGGAGTACTCCGTCGACCCGGTGGCCGTCGAGGTGATCGGCGTCCGCAACGTCCTGCGCGGCGATCCGGTGGCGCACTGGGTGGCCGTCGTGCACGCGGTGCTCGTCGACCCGGCAGGGGTGGCGATCGGCGAGCCCGGCAAGTTCGACGAGCTGGGCTGGTTCAGCCTCGACGACCTGCCGCACCCGCTGCACAGCCAGCTCCCGGCCGCGCTCGCGCTGTTCCGCGACCGTCGGTAGCCCGAACGAGCGGAGTGCGGATCAGTAGACCGCCTCTCCGGGCTTCACGATCGCGAAGGTCCACTCGTTCCCCTCCGGGTCGAGGACCCGGCAGCGGTAGTTCCACTCGGAGTGGTGCGGCTTCCAGACCGGGACCGCCCCGGCCGCGGTCGCCGTCACGAACACCGCGTCGACGGCCGCCTCGTCGGGCACGCTGAGGTATGCGCCGCGGCCGGTGGTCTCGCCCCGCAGCACCGGGTGGTCGTAGCCGGCGCCGTCGTCGCTGAACACCACCACGACCGCCGCGTCCCGACGCGCCTCGGCGTGGGTGATGCCGCCGTGGTCGTCGGGGAACTCGTTGATCGTCTCGAACCCGAAGGCCCGCTCCAGCCAACGCAGGGCGGCCGGGGCGTCGCGGTAGGCGAGGAGGAGGTGCAGGGCGACGGGGCGCGGCGTCGTCTCGGTCATGGGGCCAGCCTCGATGGCCCTGCGGCCGCTTCCCGACCGCTACCGCGGTCGATGCCCGACGTACTCGTGCGGGCGCAGCAGCATCGCCGCCACCATCGCGGGCAGCATCAACAGGTGACCCAGCAGCATGACGCCGTCGCCGGTCAGCCACCCCGCCCACAGCGGCGGGAGGAGCACGAGGAACGGGACGTACATCGCCGCGGCCATCTGCGCCACGGAGACCCGCGGGTGCCGGCGCCAGAGCATCCACGCGGACATCCCGACCGTCATGTTCGTGGCCATGACCAGCACCGTCGCCTCGATGCCGGGCACGTGCGGCCAGAGCATCCCCAGCACGACCATGCCGAGGACCATCGCGACGAGCATCTGCAGGTAATGCGTCCAGAACCCCCGGTCGGCGAGCGCCGTGCGGGCGGTGACGGTGGCGGTCATGCCCGCAACGCCGCGTACTCGGCCACCCGCGTCATGACCTCGGCGGACACCCTGCTCGGGTGCCCGGCGTCGAACGGCGGCTGCGGGTCGTACTCGATCGACACCTGCGCGGCCTGTGCGGCGACGTCGTCGACGAGCAGCTCGACCAACCGCAGCCCCATGTCGATGCCGGCCGACACCCCGGCGGCGGTGATGACGCGTTCGGCGGCGTGCTCGACCACACGCCGGTCCACCGGGACGGCCCCGAGCTCGTCCAGGTGCTCCATGACGCTCCAGTGCGACGTCGCGGTGAGCCCGTCGAGCAGTCCGGCGGCGGCGAGCAGGAGCGAGCCGCTGCACACCGACGTGGTGAACCGGGTGGTCGGGTGCGCGCCGCGGACCCAGTCGAGCAGCGGGCCACCGCCGAGCAGGTCGCGGGTGCCGATGCCGCCGGGCACCAGCACGACGTCCGGCGCGGGCAGCTCGTCGAACGTCGCGTCGACGGTGAGCCCGAGGAACCCGTTCTCGGTGCGCACCTCTCCGGGCCGCTCACCGACGAACGTGACGTCGATCGACGGGACACGTTGCAGCACCTCGTAGGGTCCGATGGCGTCGAGCGCGGTCAGCCGGGGGTACAGGGCGATGGCGACCTGCATGGTGACTCCTCACGGGGTGGTGGCGAAGTGGCGGCGGTAGTGGTCGGGGGACACGCCGAGGCGGCGCAGGAACGCGCGGCGCATCGTCTCGGCGGACCCGAAGCCGGCCCGGGCGGCGACGACGCCGACGAGCAGCGACTCGGACTCCAGCAGGCGCCGGGCGGTGTCGACGCGCACCTGCTCGACGTAGTCGCCCGGCGGGCAGCCGACGAGCCGCGTGAACTCGCGCCCGAAGTGCCGCTCGCTCATCCCGACGTGCGCGGCGAGGGCGGGGATGCGCAGGTCGGCCGCCGGGTCGGCGTGGACGAGGTCCTGGGCGGCGCGGACCGACGGGCGGGGCGCGGGGTCCGTCCAGACCGGTGCGGCGAACTGGCTCTGCCCGCCGGGGCGGCGCAGGAAGACGACGAACTCGCGGGCCAGGGACTGCGCGACGCCGGCGTCGTGGTCGGCCTCGACGAGGGCCAGAGCCAGGTCGATCCCCGCGGTGACGCCGGCGGAGGTCCAGATGCGGCCGCTGCGCTCGTAGATCGAGTCGGGGCGGACGTCGACGGCGGGGTACGCGGCGGCCATCGTGCCCGCCCAGCGCCAGTGCGTGGTGGCCCGCCTCCCGTCGAGCAGGCCGGCCGCGGCCAGCAGGAACGATCCGGTGCACACCGACGCCACGCGCTGCGACCGGCCGGCGGCCCGGCGCAGCCAGCCGACGAACCCGGGATCGGTCATCGCCGCGCGGGTGCCGAACCCGCCGGGCACCAGGAGCGTGCCGATCGGACCGGTCTCGGGCAGTCCGTGCGTGGCGACGATCTGCAGCCCGCTGTCGGCGGTGACCGGCCCCGGCTCCGCCGCGACGAGCGTGACGTCGTAGCCGCGGTCGGGCTCGCCCCGGTCGGCGAACAGGGCGGACGCGCCCCTCAGTACCTCGTGCGGCCCGGTGACGTCGACCGGCTGGAACCCCGCGAACAGCGGGAGGACGACCTGGTGGGCGGGCACCGGACCACGGTCGCGCGACCGCGGGACGGCGTCAACGACGCGGTGCCCACGGATCCGGCCATCAGCGGGCGGCGTGCGCCCCGGGGGTGCGCCGGGCGCGGATGATCTCGATGACGATCGGCACGACGGAGAGGAACACGATCAGCAGCAGCATCAGCTCGATGTTGTCGCGCACGAACTGGAACTGCCCGAGCCAGAACCCCAGCACCGTGACGCCCGCGGCCCACAGCACGCCACCGATCAGCGAGTAGGTGAAGTAGCGCTTGGCGTCCATCTTGCCGACGCCCGCCATCACCGTGATGAAGGTGCGCACGATCGGCACGAACCGGCCGAGCACGATCGCCCGGGTGCCGTACTTGTCGAAGAACTCCTGCGTGCGCGCCACGTGCTTGGGCTTGAACAGCCTCGACTCGGGTTTGTCGAACACGGCGGGGCCCGCGGCGCGTCCGATGTAGTAGCCGACGACGTTGCCCGCGAACGCGGCCACCACCAGCAGCACGCACACGATCCACAGGGGGAACCGGATGGCGCCCTGCGCGACGAAGAGCCCCGCGGTGAACAGCAGGGAGTCGCCGGGGAGGAAGAAGCCGAGGAGCAGGCCGCACTCGGCGAACACGATCAGTGCCAGCCCGACCAGCGCCCAGGGGCCCAGCCAGCCGATGATCACGTCGGGCTTGAGCCACTCCGGGCCGAGGGCGAGCGTGGTCGTCATCACCCCGTGACGATACCGAGACCGGTTCAGCCCAGTGCGGGCAGCACTCCCGGCGCGAGGAGCGAGAGCAGGGCCAGCACGGCGCCCAGGACACCGCCGCCGAGCAGGGCCAGCAGCAGGGCCGTGCGCACCGACATGCCGGTCTCCCGCTCCGGCTCGCCGCGCGGGGGTGTCATCGGACGGCCGCCCCCGCGGGCCTGCGCGCGCAGCGCCTCGGCGAGCCGGCGTTCCGGATCGGCGGTCATCGCGCGTCCTTGGGCTTCAGCACGTGCGACACCGCGTCGAGCGCCCGGCTCGCCGTCGACTTGACGGTGCCGCGGCTGATCCCGGTGGCGTCGGCGATCTCCGCCTCGCTCAGCCCGCCGTAGTAGCGCAGGACGAGCACCTCGCGCTGGCGCGGGGGCAGCGTCGCGAGCGCGTCGACGACGGCCTGGTGCTCGGCCGAGAGCATCGCCAGCGACTCCGCGGAGCGGGCGTTGACCTGGTGCGGCGGCACGTACTCGCGCGCGGTGCGGCGGCGGCGCAGCACCGACCGCGACCCGTTGACGACGGCCGTACGCAGGTAGCCGACAGCCGCGGCCTCGTCCCGCAGCCCGGACCAGTGCCGGTGCAGCCCCGCGAACGCCTCCTGGACGACGTCCTCCGCGGTGGCGGGGTCGTCGACCAGCAGGACGGCGAGGCGGACCAGGCGGGTGCGGTGGTCGCGGTAGAGGTCGGCCAGCGTCAGCGGCGCGTCCGGGGCGGGCACCGGCGGTATCGGGTCCAGCCTGCGCATGCCGCTGAGCGTCTGCTCGACGGCGCGCTCGATACCGTCGGCAGCCACGACGGTCAGCGTAGTGCGCGATACTGCCGTCGAAGAAGCGCACCGGTCAGACGTCGAGGAGGGCCACACCCGTGCCTATCGCCACGCCCGAGATCTACAACCAGATGCTGGACAACGCCAAGAGCGGCCAGTTCGCCTACCCCGCCATCAACGTCACCAGCAGCGAGACGCTGAACGCGGCGCTGCGCGGCTTCGCCGAGGCGGAGAGCGACGGCATCATCCAGGTCTCCACGGGCGGCGCCGAGTTCCTCTCCGGCACGCGCGTCAAGGACATGGTCGTCGGGGCGACGGCACTCGCCGAGTTCGCCCACGTCGCCGCGCGCCACTACCCGATCAACGTGGCGCTGCACACCGACCACTGCCCCAAGGACAAGCTCGACGGGTTCGTCCGCCCGCTGATCGCGATCAGCCAGGAGCGCGTCGACCGCGGCGAGAACCCGCTGTTCCAGAGCCACATGTGGGACGGCTCCGCGGTCGAGCTGGAGGAGAACCTCTCCATCGCCGCCGAGCTCCTCGAGCTGGCCGGCAAGGCACGGATCATCCTCGAGGTCGAGATCGGCGTCGTCGGCGGCGAGGAGGACGGCGTCGCGAACGACATCAACGACAAGCTCTACACCGCCCCCGGCGACTACGAGCGCACCGTCGAGGTCCTGGGCGCCGGCGAGAAGGGCCGCTACCTGCTGGCCGCCACGTTCGGCAACGTGCACGGCGTCTACAAGCCGGGCAACGTCAAGCTCCGCCCGGAGATCCTCAAGCAGGGCCAGGAGGTCGCGATCGCCAAGCTGGGTCTCGACGCCTCGGCGAAGCCGTTCGACCTGGTGTTCCACGGCGGCTCGGGTTCGCTGATCGAGGAGATCCACGAGGCGCTCGACTACGGCGTCGTGAAGATGAACGTCGACACCGACACCCAGTACGCGTTCACGCGGCCGATCGCGGGCCACATGTTCAGCAACTACGACGGGGTGCTGAAGGTCGACGGCGAGGTCGGCAACAAGAAGACCTACGACCCGCGCACCTACCTCAAGGCCGCGGAGCTCAACATGGCCGAGCGCGTCACGCTGGCCTGCGAGAACCTCCGCTCGACGGGGCAGAAGCTGAAGTAGGGATCACGGCGGACCCGGCGGTCCGGGTCGGGGACACCGAGCGGCGCGCTGCGGACGAGCGTCTGCAGCGCGCCCTCGGCGGGTGCCGGTTGGCCCTCTCCGGGTACGAGGAGCGCTCCGGCGGCGTCTGGGCGACCCGGACGCGTGCCGACCTGCACGCGCTCACCGCCGACCTCCCGGCCCCGGCACCGGTGCTCCGGGAGCCGGTCGCCGCCGACCGGGCGTCGGACACGGCGTCGAGGGCCCGGCGCGCGGGCGTGCTGCTCGGCACGCCCGTCGTCGGGGCGGCGGTGCTCTGGGGCGGCGGGCAGCTCCTCGGCCGCGACGACGGCGCGGCGGTGTTCAGCAGCCGCACGATCCCGGTGGCCGCCGGCGACGACCGCGTCGAGCTCGGGTTCCTGTTCTCCAGCGCCGAGGTCGTGGTCCCCGACGACGCCCGGGACGCGGCCTGTGCCGGGACGGGCACCGGCCCCGAGATCACGGTCGACGCCTCCGGCGCGTTCGGCAACGTCGACGTCCGGACGCAGACCGAGGCATCGGCCGCCGACCGCGACGACGACGACAACGACGACAACGACAACGAGGACGACGAGGACGACGACGACTGACGTGGTGGGCGGACCGACGTGCCGAGCAGGCAGGATGGGCCCATGACGCTGCACGGCAACCTCCTCGGACCCGACCCCACCCTGCTCCCGGTCGACCCGGCCGCCGCCGAGCTCGACGGCGGCGCCGACCCCGCGAAGGTCGCCGCCGACCATCCCACGTCGGCGATCGCCTGGGCCCAGCTCGCCGAGAACGCGCTCGACGCGGGCGAGACGGTCACCGGTTACGCCTACGCGCGCACCGGCTACCACCGCAGCCTCGACATGCTGCGCCGCAACGGCTGGAAGGGCTTCGGCCCGGTGCCGTGGTCGCACGAGCCCAACCGCGGCTTCCTGCGCGCGCTCGCCGCCCTGCACCGCGCGGCCGTCGCGATCGGGGAGTCCGACGAGGCCGAGCGCACCGCCACCTTCCTCGTGGAGTCCGATCCGGCCGCTCCCGCCGCACTCGGCCTGGCCTGATCCACGTGCGCGGCCGTCGACTGCGGGCCCACCTGCGGGCCAGGGGTCGGCGGGTCGCGCTGTCGGCCCTGCCGATCCTGCAGTGCGCGGTGGCCGCGGGGCTCGCCTGGTACGTCGCGAGCGACCTCGTCGGCCACGCGCGGCCGTTCTTCGCCCCGATCGCCGCGGTCATCTCCCTCGGCCTGTCACTCACCAGCCGGTTGCGCCGCGTCGCGGAGCTGGTGGCGGGCGTCAGCGTCGGGGTGCTGGTCGGCGACCTGCTGATCTCCCAGATCGGCTCCGGGGCGTGGCAGATCGCGCTGGTCGTCGCGCTCGCGATGTCGGTGGCGGTGTTCGCCGACGGCGCCACGCTGCTCGTCGCGCAGGCCGGATCGTCGGCGGTGCTGGTGGCCACGCTGCTGCCGCCCGGCGACGCGGGCGGCATCGACCGTTGCATCGACGCCCTGATCGGGGGCGTCGTGGGCGTCGTCGTGGCGGGCCTGATCCCGACCGACCCGGTGCGCCCGGTGCAGCGCGGGGCCCGATCCCTGCTCGACGAGCTCGCCGCCGTCCTCGCCCGCACGGGCGACGCGCTGCGCGTGCGCGACCCGTCGATCGCGCTCGCCGCGCTGGAGCAGGCCCGCGCCTCCCAGCCCCTGATCGACGATCTGCGCTCCGCCCTGCGCGGTGGCCACGAGGTCGCCACCGTCGCCCCCCTCTACCGACGGCGCCGGCTCCAGCTGGGCCGGTTCAGCGAGCTGGCCGAACGCACCGACTACGCGATGCGCAACGCCCGCGTGCTCGCCCGACGCACCTACCAGGCCCTGCTCGATGACGAACCCGCCGCTGCGGAGCTCGCCGACGCACTCGGCGAGCTGTCCGCGGCCGTCGGCACGCTCACCGCCGAGCTGGGGCGCGAGGGCGACCGGAAGCGGGCCCGCGAACCGGTGCTCGACGTCGTCCGGCATGCGGTGGTGCTGTCGGAGGTGTGGGTTCCGGGGCCGTCGGAGCAGGTGATCGTCGCGCAGCTCCGCAGCATCGCGCTGGACCTCCTGCAGGCGACGGGCCTGACGCGCGCCGAGGCGCTGTCGGCGATGCGCTCGTAGCCCGCAGAATGCGGCGATGACCCCCGACGACGTCGCCGACGCCCTCGACCGCTCGCTCGCCCGCGTCGACGCCGCCCTCGACAGCGCGTACCCGGGGGATCCGGGCACGCGGCAGCCGGTGCACACCGTCTACGTGCCCGCCGACCGGTTCCACCCGGGCACCTCCGCCGAGTGGGGTGCCGCGGCCCTGGAGCTGTTCGACGCCCATGCCGCCTCCCCGGCCGACGTCGCCGCGGTCTGGGGGCTGCCGCCGGCCCTCGCCGACGAGGTGCACGGGCGGGTGCGGGCCAAGCTGGCCGCCGAGCCGATCGAGGACCTGCGCGTCGACTTCGAGGACGGCTACGGCCCCCGCGCCGACGACGAGGAGGACGCCGAGGCGGTGCGGGTGGCGGGGGAGATCGCGGGGGCGGCGCCGTTCGTCGGCATCCGGTTCCGCAGCTTCGAGGCCGCGACGCGCCGGCGCGGGGTCCGCACGCTGCACGCGTTCCTCGGGGCACTCGGCCCCGTGCCCGACGGGTTCGTGCTGACGCTGCCGAAGGTGACCGCGCCGGAGCAGGTGTCGGCGCTGGTCACGGTGCTGGAGGGACTGGAGGCGGAGCACGGGCTGGCGCCGGTGCGGTTCGAGATCCAGGTGGAGACGCCGCAGTCGGTGCTCGGCCCGGACGGCACGTCGCCGCTGCCGCGGATGATCGCGCTGGCCCGCGGCCGCTGCACCGGGCTGCACTACGGCACCTACGACTACTCCGCGTCGCTCGGGATCGCCGCTCAGCACCAGAGCACGGAGCACCCGGTGGCCGACCACGCGAAGGCCGTGATGCAGGTGGCCGCCGCGGGCACCGGCGTCCGGCTGTCCGACGGGTCGACGAACGTGCTCCCCGTCGGCTCCCGTGACGACGTCCGCGCGGCCTGGTCACTGCACGGCCGGCTCGTACGGCGCAGCCTCGAACGCGGCTTCCACCAGGGCTGGGATCTGCACCCCGGACACCTGCCGAGCCGGTTCGTCGCCGGGTTCGCGTTCTACCGCGAGACGTTCCCCGCGGCCGCCGCCCGCCTGCGCGCCTACCTCGACCGCGCCGACTCCGGCTTCCTCGACGAGCCGGCCACCGCCCGCGCGATGGCCGGCTACCTGCTCCGCGGCCTGCGCTGCGGGGCGGTGGACGCCGCGGAGCTGGAGGCGGCGACGGGCCGCCCGGTCGACGAGCTGGGTCGGTGAGCGGCGGGTCCCTCCTGCTCCGAGGGCTGCGAGAAGTGGTTGAACGCCAGGTTCAGCAGCACCGCCACGATCGCGCACGCGCTGATCCCGGACTCGACGATCTGGTGCAGCCAGTCCGGGATGTCGTAGACCTCGGGCACGGTGATCGGGATCATCCCGACGCCGATGGAGGCGGCGACGACGAGGACGTTCGAGTTGGTGGACTCCACCTTCGACAGCGTCCGGATCCCGGCCGCGGCCACCGACCCGAACAGGACGATCCCCGCGCCGCCGAACACGGGCAGCGGGGTCGCATTCATCACCCGCCCGAGCACCGGGAGCAGGCCGAGCAGCAGGCTGGTGGCGGAGCCGAAGTCCGGGTTGTCCACCACCGCGCCGGAGGCGTCGCGGATCGTCGGGTTGCCCCGGATCCAGCGCAGGGCCACCGGGAACAGCGACAGCCCGATGATCGTGATGACGCATCCGGTGACGACCGGCGGGAGAACCGCACCAGCCCCGCGAACACGGGCGCGATGAGGAACCCGATCAGCCCGGCGACGATCACCGCACCGAAGATCGTGGCGAGCCGGGTGGCCGGGGCTCCGAGCGAGGCGTCGGTGGCGACCGCCGTCATCGTGCCGACGGCGGCGAACGACACGCCCTGCACCAGCGGCGGCTTCGAGCCGACGTAGGGCGGCCCGAGCGCCTGGAGCGGCGTGCCGAGGCCGGAGACGAACAGCGCGGCCGTGACGAGCGGGGCCGACTCGACCGGCGTGAGCCCGGCGGCGGAGCCGATGATCAACGGCGGCCAGACGACGCCGCGTACGTCGCGAGGATGTGCTGCAGTCCGTAGAGGAACGCGGTGCCGACCGGGACCCGTCCGTCCTCGGGGGCGACCTTCTCGATCGTCGTCACCTCAGACGAACCCCGCGATCCCGGCCCACGCGGCGTCGGCCGGCGGCACGTCGTCCTGTACCACCGCGGCCTCGATCAGGCCGTACGGGCGGTCGGCGGCGTACCAGACCTCGTTGGGGTTGTCGAGGCCCCACGTCGAGAGGTCGACGAGGAAGTGGTGCTTGTTCGGCATCGAGAACCGGATCTCCGCGATCTCCGGATGGGCCTCCAGCACGCCGCGCCCCATCGCGTACAGCGTCTGCTGCAGCGAGAGGCTGTGGGTGAGCGCGAAGCGGTCGAGCAGGATCTGGCGGACGCTGCCGTGCGCCTTGTCCCAGTCGACGTCGACGCCCAGATAGCGCCACCGGGCGGTGACCGCGGTGGCGAGGATGCGGTCGTCGGTCTCGACGAGCGAGGTGTACGGCACGTCAGGGAAGCCGTGGAACTCGCTGCCGGTGCTCTTGAGCACCACCAGCCCGGAGACCCCCGAGATGACGATCTCCTCCGCGCCGGTCTTGGTGACGACGGTCGTGCGCGTCTCGCCGGAACCCCGGCTGAACGCGTGGTCGTGCTCGCCCGCCTCCGAGGTGACGATCCGCTCCCAGCCGTGCTCCTCCACCTCCTGCCGGGCCCCCGTGACCTGCTCGAACCCGTCGACGAAGTGCCGCGCCACCCGCAGCGCGAAGTCCTCGACCGCCCCGACCCCGCCGAGTCGGGCCAACGCGTAGACGGTGTTCTTCTGGGTGTCGGTGGCGATGACGGCGCTGTTGTCCCCGGTCTCGTGCGTGGCGGAGAAGTCGCCCCGCAGCTGGCTGGTGACCGTCACGTCGGTGATCCGATGGCGCGGACCGGACCGGTCGACGTGCACCATCCGCACCTCGGCCTTGCCGTACTGGTTGACCCCGAGCGAGATGCCCATCGTCGCCTCCCCGTGTAGACCCCGGAAACGGTAGGCGTTCCGACGGCCCGTGCGTCTCGATTTCACAGGGATGTGCGACCGCCGAAACACGGTGATCAGGGAGGATGGACCGATGCGGCTGGACACGTTCAACGCACTTCCCGCATCCGAGGCGACGACGCACCTGACGGCGTGCTGCGCGTCGCCGGAATGGGCGGGGGCGCTCGCGGCGGGGCGCCCGTACCCGAGCGTCGAGGCCCTCCTCGCGCAGGCCGACGCCGAGCTCGCCGTCCTCGACGAGCCGGAGGTCGACCTCGCACTGGCCGGGCACCCGAGGATCGGGGAGCGGTCGGCGCACGCGGCGTCGCAGCGCGAGCAGGCCGGCGTCGCGGCGGCCGACGCCGCGGTGCTCGCCGGGCTGGCCGACGGCAACCGGGCGTACGAGGAGCGGTTCGGGTACGTCTACCTGGTGTGCGCCGACGGGCGCCCGGCCGCCGACCTGCTCGCGGTCCTGCACGAGCGCCTCGCGCACGACCCGCCCGCCGAGCGCCGGGTCGTGCGCGCCGAGCTGGCGAAGATCAACGACATCCGCCTGAGGAGGCTGCTGGAATGAGCATCTCCACGCACGTGCTCGACGCGGCCCTCGGCCGTCCCGCGGCGGGGGTCGCCGTCGCCATCACCGCCCCCGACGGCGCGGTCCGCGAGGGCGTCACCGACACCGACGGGCGCATCGGCGACCTCGCACCCGGCACGCTGCCGGGCGGCACGTACCGTCTCCGCTTCGACACCGGGGCCTACTTCGCCGCCACCGGCCAGTCGGGGTTCTACCCCGAGGTCGTCGTGGCCGTCACCGTCGACGCCGACCGGCCGCACACCCACGTGCCGCTGCTGCTGTCGCCGTTCGCGTACTCCACCTACCGGGGGAGCTGAGATGGGAGCTGACATGTCGGACCTCGACTGGCTCACCGCGGCCGTCGACCTCGCCGTCGCCAACGTCGGTGCAGGTGGCGGCCCGTTCGGTGCGGTGCTCGTCGCCGACGGGGTGCAGATCGGCAGCGGGCAGAACCGGGTGACGCGCGACAACGACCCCACCGCGCACGCGGAGGTCGTCGCGATCCGGCGGGCGTGCGCCGGGCGCGGCGACTTCTCGCTGGTCGGGGCCACCCTGTACTCCTCGTGCGAGCCGTGCCCGATGTGCATGGCGTCGGCGCTGTGGGCGCGGGTCGACCGGGTGGTCTACGCCGCGGACCGGCACGACGCCGCCCGCGGCGGGTTCGACGACCTGGCGTTCTACGAGCTGTTCGCCCGTGACCGCAGCACCTGGGCCACGCGGGTGGACGCCGTCGCGCTGCCGGCGGGCCCGAAGCCGTTCGACACCTGGCTCGCCGCCGCCGACCGGGTCGCCTACTAGTGGACCTCCCCACCGTCACCACGCTGCGCCGGCCCGTCGACCGGGCGGGGCTGGCCGGGCTCGGTCCCGGGGCGGCCGTGCTCGCCGGGGGCACGTGGCTGTTCTCCGAGCCGCAGGACCACCTGCACACCCTCGTCGACCTCGACGGCCTGGGCTGGGAGCCGGTCACCCGCACCGCCGACGGCGTGTCGGTCGCGGCGACCTGCACCCTCGACGAGCTCGTCGCGGCCGGGATCCCGCTCGCGGACGAGTGCGTCGGCGCGCTGGCGGCGTCGTTCAAGATCACCTCGCTGGCCACCGTCGGCGGCAACGTCTGCCTCGCGCTGCCCGCGGGGTCGATGACGTCGCTGGCGGTCGCGCTCGACGGGGTCGCGGTGCTGTGGGGGCCCACCGACGACCGGCGCGTCCCGGTCGTCGACCTGGTCACCGGCGTGCGGACGACGGCGCTGCGCCCCGGCGAGGTGCTGCGCGCCATCGACCTGCCGGCAGCGGCGCTCACGGAGCGGCTCGCGTTCCGGCGGGCCGCGCTGTCGGCACAGGGGCGCTCGGGATCGGTGGTGATCGGGCGTCGGGGGGCCGGGCTCGTCCTCTCCGTGACGGCCGCGACCCCGCAGCCGCACCGCCTGGCGTTTCCCGACGTCCCGACCGCATCGGAGCTGGTCACGGCCCTGGACGCGATCCCGGAGTGGTACGACGACCCGCACGGCTCGCCCGACTGGCGCCGGCACGTCACCGGGCGCCTCGCCGAGCAGATCCGGACGGGGCTCGGGTGAGGTTCACCGTCGACGGCACCGCGTCCGAGACCGACCCCGCACCCGGTCAGTGCCTGCGCACCCTGCTGCGCGACGGCGGGCACACCGCGCCGAAGAAGGGCTGCGACGCGGGTGACTGCGGTGCGTGCTCCGTCCTCGTCGACGGCACCCCGGTGCACTCGTGCGTCTACCCCGCGTTCCGCGCGGACGGACGTTCCGTCACCACCGCGGCGGGCCTGGGGTCGCCGGAGGACCTGCACCCCGTGCAGCAGCGGTTCGTCGACGCGGGCGGGTTCCAGTGCGGGTTCTGCACCGCGGGGATGGTCGTCACGACGTCGGCACTGCCCGACGGCGACCGCGGACGGCTGCTCAAGGGCAATCTCTGCCGCTGCACCGGCTACCGCGCGATCCTCGACGCGCTCGACGGCGCGGTCACCACGGAGAAGTCGGCCAGCGCTCCGGGCGGGTCGCTGCCGGCACCCGCCGGACGCCGGATCGTCTGCGGGCGGGAGCCGTACACGCTCGACGAGCCGCCTCCCGGCGTCCTGCACCTCGCCGTGCTCGGCAGCGCGCACGCGCACGCGCGGATCCGGTCGATCGACACCTCCGTCGCCGCGGCGCTCCCGGGCGTCCACGCCGTGCTCACCCACCTCGACGCGCCCGCCGTCGCGTTCTCGACCGGGCGTCACGACAACCGGCTCGACGACCCCGACGACACGCTGGTGCTCGACCCCGTCCTGCGCTTCCACGGCCAGCGCGTCGCCGCGGTGGTGGCCGACTCCGTCGGGATCGCGCAGGCCGCGTGCCGCGCGCTCGTCGTCGATTACGAGGTGCTGCCCGCGGTCCTGCATCCCGGGGCGGCCCTCGTACCGGGCGCGCCGGTGGTGCACGGCGACAAGAGCGGGCCGGACGCCCGGATCGCCGACCCGTCGCGGAACCTGGTCGCCGAGCAGCACGGGGAGGTCGGGTCGGTCGCCGACGGGCTCGCGGCGGCCGACGTCGTCGTGGCCGGGACCTGGCGAACCGGACGCGTCTCGCACACGTCGCTGGAGACGCACGGCACCGTCGGCTGGCTCGACGGCGACCGGCTCGTCCTGCGCACCGGCACCCAGGTGCCGTTCCTGGTGCGCGACGAGATCGCGCGCGTCTTCGATCTGCCCCCGGACGGCGTACGCGTGTTCACCGCGCGCGTCGGCGGCGGGTTCGGCGGCAAGCAGGAGATGCTCACCGAGGACCTGGTGGCGCTCGCCGTGCTGCGGACAGGTCGGCCCGTCCAGTACGAGTTCACCCGCGCCGACGAGCTGACGGTCGCGCCGTGCCGGCACCCGATGAGCGTGTCGGTGCAGGTGGGGGCCACGTCCGACGGCGTGCTGACGGCACTGGCGATCGACGTCGTCGCCGACGCCGGTGCGTACGGCAACCACAGCCCCGGCGTGATGTTCCACGGCTGCCACGAGTCGATGGCGCAGTACCGGTGCGCGAACAAGCGGGTGGACGCGCGGTCGGTCTACACCCACACCATCCCGTCGGGGGCGTTCCGCGGGTACGGGCTCGGGCAGGTGATGTTCGGGATCGAGGGGGCGCTCGACGAGCTGGCGCACCGGCTCGGGATCGACCCGTTCGAGCTGCGCCGGCGCAACGTCGTGGTGCCCGGGGACGCGTTCGTCGCGTCGTCGGACGAGCCCGACGACCTCACCTTCGGCGACAGCTACGGGCTCGACCAGTGCCTGGACCTGGCGCAGGCCGCCGTGCGGCGCGACGCGCTCCCCGCCCCCGACGGCTGGGCGGTCGGCGAGGGGATGGCGGTGGCGATGATCGCCACGATCCCGCCGCGCGGGCACCGCGCCGAGGCGTCGGTGACGCTGGAGGCCGACGGCACCTACACCGTGCGCGTCGGCACCGCGGAGTTCGGCAACGGCACCACGACCGTCCACGTGCAGCTCGCGGCCACCGTGCTCGGCACGTCGGCGGACCGGGTGCGGATCGTGCAGTCCG
Source organism: Pseudonocardia abyssalis (assembly GCF_019263705.2). Taxonomy (NCBI): domain Bacteria; kingdom Bacillati; phylum Actinomycetota; class Actinomycetes; order Pseudonocardiales; family Pseudonocardiaceae; genus Pseudonocardia; species Pseudonocardia abyssalis. The sequence continues at coordinate 5,121,810 of NZ_JADQDK010000001.1, read as the reverse complement.
ACACCGACGCCGTCGGGTACGACACGGGGGCGTTCGGATCGGCGGGATCGGTGGTGGCGGGCCGCGCCCTGCACGCGGCGGCGGCGGAGCTGCGGGACCGGATCCTGGCCGCGGCCGACTTCTCGCGCACCTCCCGCCCGTCCGCGCACGCCCGGACGTGCGCGGACCGCGAGCAGGTGCGCGAACCGGTACTGGGGCCGCACGGCGTGCAGGACGGGGACCGGTTCGTCGCGTTGACCGCTCTCGCTCCGCTCGCCGCGACCGCCACCCACGACGGCACCCCGCGCTCGGTCGCCTTCAACGTCCACGCGTTCCGGGTCGCCGTCGACCCCGGCACCGGGGAGGTCGCGATCCTGCGGTCGGTGCAGGCCGTCGACGCGGGGGTGGTGCTCAACCCCGAGCAGTGCCGCGGGCAGGTGGAGGGCGGGGTGGCGCAGGCCCTCGGCTCGGCGCTGTTCGAGGAGGTCGTGCTCGACGACGCCGGCCGCGTCACCACGTCGGTGCTGCGCAACTACCACGTGCCGCAGGTCGCCGACGTCCCGCGCACCGAGGTGCTGTTCGCCGACACGTCCGACGAGCACGGCCCGTTCGGGGCGAAGTCGATGAGCGAGGCCCCCTACAACCCGGTGGCCCCGGCGCTGGCGAACGCGATCCGCGACGCGCTCGGAGTCCGCCCGACGGTGCTCCCGATGACCCGCGACCGCATCTGGCGCCTGCTCCCCGCCCCCTGACCCCCTCCCGCCGAGTTTGCCGTTGAGGTACGCCGTGTTCGCCATCCGCGTCGCGGTGCGGTGCCCGATAGCGTGCCCCGATGGCCGACGACCCGACCGCGGCCGTCCGGCACAGGTACCGGGCGACGGCCGCGCAGCGGTGGGCCGTCGTCACCGTCTCGGTGGGGGCCGTGCTCCCGGCCGTCGGAACGCTGGTCGTGCTCCGCGTCCCGGCCCGATGCCGGCCGGTGCCGCGGCGTTCCTGGTCGGTGTCGCAGCGTTCCTGGTCGGTGTCGCAGCGGTGGCCTGCTGGGAGTGCGTCCGGACCGCCACGGTCGTGACGCCCGACGTGATCGTCGTCCGCTCCGGCTACCGCTCGACACTGCACCCGTGGGGCCCGGATCCTCGACGTCCGCGCCCGGCCCCGCCTTGACCCGACCGGGCCCCGGCTGGTGGCCGTGCTCTACGTGGAGGGGATCGACGCGCACGTGCTGCCCTACGTCGACTCCCGCCACCTCGGCGGCCCGGCGGCACTCGCGGCCGAGATCGACCGCCCGCCGGTGGGTCGGGCCGCAGATCTCGACCCGCTGCTCCCGGACCTCGACGAGCGGATGCGGGCCCGTCGGCGGGCGTCGGACCGGCGGGGCGCGTGCCTCGGGGCCTGTGCCGCCCTCGTGATCGTCGCGTACCTGGTCCTCGCCATCCCGCTCACCGGTTGACGCCGCCGTTGCGAGCGGGCGGCGTCGGCAAACTCGCCGTACGTGATCGGCAAACTCGCCGGGTGGGATCGGCAAACTCGGCGGGTCAGGTGGTGAGGGTCGTCAGGAGGGTGTCGGGGTCGGTGGTGCCGAGGTCCGCGCGCACCGTGTCGAGGTGGGCCTCCGGGAGGGCGTCGAGGAAGCGGCGGGCCGCGGTCGCGCGGGCCGTGGGCGTCAGCTCGCCGTGGGCGCGCAGGCGGGCGAAGCCGCCGTCGGGGTGGATGTCGACGCGCAGCCGCGACACCGGCGGGGCGTCAGGTGCGATCCGGAAGCGGTGCGGGGTGTCGGGCTGCACCCGCCGCTTCGGGACGACCACGGTGCCGTCGCCGTCGCTGATCTCGACCCATCCCGGCGCGTTACCGAGGAAGTGGCCGGTGTCGAACACGATGTCGCGCAGCCGCGTCTCACCGGCGAGTGCGACCAGCACCCAGTCGTTGCCGTCGTCGCGGCGCCGCGCGGTCTCCCAGCCCTCGCCCATGTTCCGGGCCGGGCCGGGGAGCAGCAGGTTGGCGGGCGAGGAGTAGAAGAGGTTGGAGCAGTCGAGGATGCCCGACCCGTTCTCCAGCGCCGCGACGTCGACGGTCCCACGCAGGTCACGGGGGTCGGGCACCGCCTCGCCGTGCACACGGAACCGGGCGACGCCCCCGTCGGGGTGCATGGTCAGGCGCAGGTGGGTGAAGCGGTGCCGGTCGTCGACGTCGTAGGCGTTGGCGGTGTCGCCCTTCGCCGCGACGCGCGGCACGAGCGGGGTCCAGCTCGCCCCGGTGAGGTCGTGGTCGTCCACCGCGGTGCCGTCGACGGAGATCTCCGGCGGGTAGTTGCCGCGGAAGAACGCCGTGTCGACGACGACTCCGTGCACGATCCCCGGCGCCCCCAGCCGCACGACGGCGTGGTCGACGCCGGATTCGCGCCGCCGACGGGTCTCCCAGCCGTCGTAGACCTTGCCGCGGTAGCCGAACTCCGGGTGCTCCCGCACCGGGTACGGCTCGACGAGCGCGGCGCGGTCGGCGAAGAAGTCGTCGTTGGCCTCGACGACGGCGCCCCCCAGCGAACGGGCGGCGAGGTCGGGAAGGTTCACGAAGGTCACGGCTCTCCTCGTCGCAGGAGACGCCCCTGCGGCGTCCCCGTCACCTCGATCCTCCGCCCGCGCAGCCATGTCCCGCGCACCACCCCCGTGAGCGCACACCCGTCGTAGGGGGTGACCGGGTTGCGGTGGGCGAGGCGCTGGACGTCGACGACGGTGGCCTCGTCGGGGGCGAAGACGACCAGGTCCGCGTCACGGCCGGGGACGATCGCCCCCTTGGCGTCGAGGTTCGCCAGGCGCGCGGGCGTCGTGGCCATCCAGCCGACGACCTCGGTGAGCGTGTGCCCACGCACGCGCGCCCCGGACCACACCACGGGCAACCCGACCTGCAGCGACGCGATCCCGCCCCACGCCTCGCCGAAGTCGCCGGTGTCGAGGCGCTTGAGCTCGGGTGTGCAGGGGGAGTGGTCGGACACGACGATGTCGATCACACCGTCGCCCAGGCCCGCCCACAGCAGCTCGCGGTTGGCCTCCTCGCGGATCGGCGGGCAGCACTTGTACTGCGTGGCGCCGTCGGGCACGGTCTCGGCCGCGAACGTGAGGTAGTGCGGGCAGGTCTCCACGGTCACGTCGACGCCGTCGCGGCGCGCGGAGGCGAGCATCGGCAGGGCGTCGGAGCTGGACAGGTGCAGCACGTGCACCGCCGCCCCGGTCCACCGCGCGCGCTCCAGCAGCCAGGCGATGGCGAGGTTCTCCGCGCCGCGCGGGCGGGAGGCGAGGAAGCGGGCGTACGCGGAGCCGTCGGGCGGGGTGGCGCGGTCGATCGACTCGGCGTCCTCGGCGTGCACGATCAGCCGGCTCCCGCAGGCGACCAGCTCGCGCAGCACCGGTTCGAGCTCCCCGGGCGGCAGCGGCGGGAACTCCTCGACGCCGGAGTGCAGCAGGAAGCACTTGAACCCGAACACGCCGGCGTCGTGCAGCGGTCGCAGGTCGGCGAGGTTGCCGGACACCGCCCCGCCCCAGAACCCGACGTCGACGTGGCACTTCTCCCGCGCGGCGTCGCGCTTGGTCTCCAGCGCGGCCACGTCGACCGTCGGCGGGATGGAGTTGAGCGGCATGTCGATCAGGGTGGTGACGCCGCCGAGCGCGGCCGCCGCCGTCGCGGACGCGAACCCCTCCCACTCGGTGCGACCCGGCTCGTTGACGTGCACGTGGGTGTCGACGAGGCCCGGGATCAGCACCTCGTCGGCGGCGAGATCGACCACCTCCCCGTCGACGGCGGCGTCGAACGGCAGCACCGCGGCGATCCGGCCGTCGCGCACGGCCACGCAGCCCGCCACCTCGCCGTCGGGGGTGACGATCCGCTGCGCGCGGAAGACGAGGTCGTACAGCAGTTCGGGCACGCGGGGAACCTCCGGTAGTACGTCCGTCCCGGTTGCAGCAAGGCCACCATGCTGCCGTGACGTGGCGGCATGGTGGCCTTACTGCAACGAGGGAACCGCCGCCAGCACCGTCGACGACCACCCGGGGTGCGCCGCCACCGCCGTCGCCAGGTCCCGCTGCGTCGTCACCGCGTCGGGGCCCACCGCGGTGGCCAGGGTCCCGCCCCGGGCCAGCGGCGTCAGCGACCACCACTCTCCCGTCGACGCCTCCGCCGGGTCCTCGCCCCACACCAGCACCTCGGTGGCGAGCACGCGCCGGCCGGCGAGGTGGGCGGGCGACGGGTCGAGGTCCTGGGTCTGCACCAGCAACGGCCCGCCCGGTCCGGTGACCCGCGTCGATCCCCGGTACCGGCCCGGCGCCTCCCCGTGCCGCCCGGCCACGAGGACGTCGCGGCACCGCAGGCGGGCGCCGTCACCGAGGACGGCGTCGAGGACGGTGAGGTGGTCGGCCCGGCGCGTCACCACCGTCGGCTCCGGCAGGTACCGCACCGACGCCCCGCCACCGATCTCCAGGCGCACCGCGAACCGGCTGCCCCCCGGCGCCGCGAGGGCGACGGCCGCGGCCACGCCCGTCAGCACGAGGTGCGCACCCGGCTCCACGACGACGTCGAGCTCGACGTCGTCGCCACCCAGCGGGGTCGCCGCGGACCCCACGAGGTGCACGGTCAGCGCGGGGTCCCGACCCGCCGCCGTGCCACGGCGGGGCAGCAGCGTCAGCGGGGCCTGCGAGCGCAGCTCCCGGACGGCCCCGCCCGCCGCGACGACCAGCCGCGCACGCGAGCGCACGTCAGACGACCGCCCCGCGCACGGCCGCCACCTGCGCGAGCACCCACTCCGCCACCTCGGTCGCCGCGGGGTCGCGCACCAGCGACTGCGTGACGACGGGCAGCGCACCGCGCACCCGCGCGGCGTCACCGGTCATCACCTCCATGTCGGCGCCGACGAGCGGCGCGAGGTCGACCTTGTTGATGACGAGCAGGTCGGCCGTCGTGACGCCGGGCCCACCCTTGCGCGGCACCTTGTCCCCGCCCGCGACGTCGACGACGAAGATCTGCCGGTCGACGAGGCCGCGGCTGAACACGGCGGTGAGGTTGTCGCCGCCGCTCTCCACGAGCACGAGATCGAGGTCGCCGAAGCGCTCCTCCAGCAGCTCGACGGCGTCGAGGTTGGCGGTGATGTCGTCGCGGATCGCGGTGTGCGGGCAGCAGCCGGTCTGCACCGCCTCGATCCGGTCGGGGGCGAGCACGCCGGCGCGACGGAGGAAGTCGGCGTCCTCGGTGGTGTAGATGTCGTTGGTGACGACGGCGAGGCGCAGCCGCCCGGCGAGCGTCCGGGCCAGAGCCGCGACCAGCGCGGTCTTCCCGCTGCCGACCGGGCCGCCGATGCCGATGCGGACCGACCGTCCGGCCTCGGCCGGCGCCGGGTGGGGGTCGGGTTCGACTGCCGTCGGGTCGAGCGAGTGCCCGTGACCGTGTCCGTGTGACTCAGCTGGCAAAGAGACGCACCTGCTCCCGATGGTGGTGGACGTGGGCCTGGGCCATGAGGTCGAGCGCGGGCGCCCCGGGCGACGGCAGGTCCGCGACGGGGCCCGCCGCCGCCCGCACGGCGGTGTCGACGACGTCGCGGAGCACCGCGGCGAGGCCGGTGACCACGGCGTTGACGGCGAACGGATCGAGCCCGAGCAGCCGGGTCGCCGCCGATGCCGGACCGCTGATCGCGAGGTAGCCGACGCACTGCGCGGCGTCGGCCGCCGAGCCGCCGTCGGCCCCGACCACCGCGCCGACGAGCAGCGCGTGGTGCGGGCGGGGGTCGACGGCGCACAGCGCGTCGAGAGCGGTCGACGGCCAGGCGAGACGCGCGGCACGCAGCGTGGCCCGACCCTGCGCGCGGGAGACCGTGCGCTGGGCGGGCGAGGGCGTGCGGGCATCGAGCTCGGCGTCGAGGAGGGCGAACCCCGTCCCCGCGACGGAGGCCGCCGCGAACGACGCGGCCACCAGGCCCGCCGTGCGCAGGCGGCCGTCGAGGAGCGCGGCGAGGTCGTCGACGCAGGTCACGAGCCCGCGGGCCACCGCCTCCTCCACCCCGCCGGAGTGCACGTGCCCCCCGCCGGGGAAGCGTGCGTCGGCCAGCGTGAGGGCCGCGAGGGTGGCCATCAGGCGGCCGCCCCGTGAACGTCACACGTGTGGGTGCGGAACCTTCCCGGCGGTCCGGGCGTCCTCTCTACGTGACCATCATCGACATGCCCCGGGGCGGCCTCGTGCGCGTCGCCGCCGTGTGGGTGGGCGCCACCCTGTTCGGGCTGCTGGTCGCGGCCACCACGACGATCGGCCCCACCGTGCTCAGCCTGAGCTACAACCACGGCGTGCACCTGGGCGACCTCGTGGCCTTCGCCGGCGCGTACCTGATGGCCGCCGCCGTCACGGTCTCCGAGTTCGAGCGGCATCAGAACAGGAAGTAGCGCTGGGCCATCGGCAGCTCACTCACCGGGGCGGGTTCCACGAGGTCACCGTCGATCCGCACGGCGAACGAGTCCGGGTCGACCGTGACGTCCGGCAGCGCGTCGTTGCCGACCATCTGCGCCTTGGTGACACGGCGGGTGTCGGCCACCGGGACGCACGGTGTGCGCAGCTCCAGGTGGTCGAGCCCGGCCTCCAGTGCGGCGACGGAGACGAAGTTGCGGCTGGTCAACGACGCCACCGCGGGCGAGGCCCCGAACATCGGACGCGCGAGCACCGGCTGCGGCGTGGGGATCGAGGCGTTCGCGTCGCCCATCGCGGCCCACGCGATGAACCCCCCCTTGAGCACGACGTGCGGGCGGACCCCGAAGAACTTCGGGTCCCACAGCACCAGGTCGGCGAGCTTCCCCACCTCGACCGAGCCGATCTCGTCCGCCATGCCGTGCGCGAGCGCCGGGTTGATCGTGTACTTCGCGACGTAGCGCCGCGCCCGCACGTTGTCGGCGGCCCCGTCCCCGGGCAGCGCGCCGCGGGCGGCCTTCATGACGTGCGCGGTCTGCCAGGTCCGGATGATCACCTCGCCGATCCGGCCCATCGCCTGGCTGTCCGAGCTCATCATCGAGATCGCGCCGAGGTCGTGCAGCACGTCCTCCGCGGCGATCGTCGTGGGCCGGATCCGGCTCTCCGCGAACGCCAGGTCCTCGGTGACCGACGGGTTGAGGTGGTGGCAGACCATCAACATGTCGAGGTGCTCGTCGATGGTGTTGACGGTGTGCGGCCGCGTCGGGTTCGTCGACGACGGGAGCACGTTGCCCTGCGAGACGACCTCGATGATGTCCGGCGCGTGCCCGCCGCCCGCGCCCTCGGTGTGGAACGCGTTGATCGAACGCCCCGCGATGGCCTCCAGCGTGGACGCGACGAAGCCCGCCTCGTTGAGCGTGTCGGTGTGGATCGCCACCTGCACGCCGGACGCGTCGGCGACCCGCAGGCAGGCGTCGATCACGGCGGGGGTGGTGCCCCAGTCCTCGTGCAGCTTGAACCCGCCCGCCCCGGCGCGGAGCTGCTCCCACAGCGCGTCGGCGCTGGTGGTGTTGCCCTTGCCCATCAGCAGCAGGTTGATCGGGAGGTGGTCCATCGCCTGGAGCATCCGACCGATCGCGCGCGGACCGGGCGTGATCGTGGTGGCCTTCGTGCCGTCGGCGGGGCCGGTGCCGCCGCCCGCGAGCGTCGTCAGGCCGCTGGCCAGCGCCGTGTCGACGAGCTGGGGGCAGATGAAGTGGACGTGGCAGTCGATGCCGCCCGCGGTGAGGATCCGGCCGTTGCCCGCGATGATCTCCGTCGACGGCCCGATCACCAGTTCCGGTGTGACACCGTCCATGACATCGGGGTTGCCGGCCTTGCCGATGCCGACGATGCGGCCGTCGGTGATGCCGACGTCGGCCTTGACGACACCCCAGTGGTCGAGGATCACCGCCCCGGTGATGACCAGGTCGGGGGCGCCCTGCGCGGACGTGCGCGCCGACTGGCCCATCGACTCGCGGATCACCTTGCCGCCGCCGAACAGCACCTCGTCGCCGGACCCGGCGCCGCGGCTGCGGTCCTCGGTGACCTCGATCAGCAGGTTGGTGTCGGCGAGGCGGATCCGGTCGCCGACGGTGGGGCCGAACAGATCGGCGTAGCGGCCGCGCTCGATCGAGGTCATGTCCGCTCCCCGCCTGCGCCCGGCGCGGCCATGCCCAGGGGTGCTGCGCTGAACGGTGCCCTCGCAAGCTCGGTCACGCTTCTCCGTAGGTCAGGGGGCCCGGGGTGTGGTCGCGCTCGTCGAGTGGTCCGGCGAACTCCACGCGCAGGCCGGGTACGGTGCGCGCCCCGGCCAAGGGCACGAGCACCACCTCGCGCTCGACGCCCGGCTCGAAGCGCACCGACGTGCCGGCGGGGATGTCGAGGTGCTGCCCCCACGCCGCCGCGCGGTCGAACTCCAGACCGGGGTTGACCGCGGCGAAGTGGAAGTGCGAGCCGACCTGGACGGGACGGTCGGCGGTGTTGGCGACGACCAGCGTCGTGCGTTCGCGGCCCGGGTTGAGCGGCACGTCGCCGGAGCCGGGGAGGATCTCGCCGGGGATGCTCGTAGGTTCCTTCACGAGATCGGGCTGTGGACGGTGACGAGCTTCGTCCCGTCCGGGAAGGTGGCCTCGACCTGCACCGAGTCGATCATCTCCGGGATCCCCTCCTGGACGTCGGTGCGGCCCAGCACGGACCGTCCGCTCGACATCAGCTCGCTGACGGTGCGCCCGTCGCGGGCGCCCTCCAGCACGTGGTCGGTGATCAGGGCGACGGCCTCGGGGTAGTTCAGGAGCACGCCGCGCTCCCGGCGCGCGCGGGCGACGCCGGCCGCCACGTGCACCAGGAGCTTGTCCTGCTCCTGCGGGCTCAGGTACATGGCGGCCATCCTCACCGTGCGGTGTTACTCCCGTGTGCCGGTGGTGTTACCCCCGTCCGCGCAGCGCGTCCCAGGTCGTGGCCCGGAGCCCGCGCGGCACCTTCGGGGCGGGGGCGTCGCGTCCGTCGCTGGTCAGAGCCTCGGGCAGCCAGGTCGCGGGCAGGGCGTCGCGGTCGAGGAGATCGTCGGACCAGGCGTGCAGCGGGCCGTCGAACGGGAGGAGCTTCCGGTAGGCCGGGCCGGACCAGCTCCAGGCGACGGGCCGCGCGGGCAGGCCCAGCCAGCTGCCGCCGGGCGCGAGGTACTCGTCGCGTTCACCGGTGACGTAGAGGGACCGGCCGGTCCAGGTGTGCCCGCGCTGCACCGACGCACTCGCCCAGAACGCCGCCGCCGCCCCGGCGACGCCGACGAACAGCGCGCGCAGCGCGACCGGGTCGACGTCGCGGTCCAGTGTCATCGCGTGCACCGCGACCCGCCCCCGCCCGCTGCCCGCGAGCGACCCCTCGAAGCAGGGGCGGGTGGCGCGGTAGAGCAGTGCGCCCCCCTCGCGCAGCGCGGCGTCGTGGGCGGCGACGAATCCGGCGTCGCCCTCCTCGTCGAACCGGTTCCGCGGCGGCTCGCTGTCGCCGAACCGTCGCGGCAGGGCGGCGGGCAGGTGGGCTCTGCAGAGATCGAGCCAGCGCTGCGCGAGATCGGCCGGGGCGTCGGCCCGGCGCGCGTACCAGCGCAGTTGGACGACGTCGACGAGCCGGTCGCCGCTCGACGTGGGGGTGTGCAGCATCCCCGCGGACCACAGCCCGGTGGCCGCGTCCTCCACGATCCCGGTGCCGACGGCCAGCGCGCGGGCGAACGCCTCCGCCCGCTCGACGCCCGCGGGTGCGCTGCCCTGCACCACGACCGACACGCTCCATCGGCACGCCGCGACGTCGAGCTCCGGCACGTCGGCGGGCTCGACCTGCGTCGGGACGTCACCGGTCTCGACCGGCTCGGGCCCGCCGACGTCGGCGACGTACTCCCCGTCGAGCCGCAGGATCGCGTCCCCGTCGATCACGAGACCGACGGACCGGGCCGCCGCCGCGACGTCGGGCCACTCGCGCAGGTAGACGCTCAGATCGCGGGACACGCCGCCATCCTGCCGTCGCCCAGCGCCACCTCGCGGCCGGCCCAACGGCGCCGCAGCCACCGGTCGTGGCTCGCGACGACGACCGCGCCCGGGCTCGTGCCGAGCGCCTCCTCCAGCTCGTCGCACAGCGCGGGGGACAGGTGGTTCGTCGGCTCGTCGAGCAGCAGGAGCTGGGGCGCCTCCACCACGAGGAGCGCCAGCTCGAGGCGCCGCCGCTGGCCCACCGACAGCACCCCGACGGGCCGGTCGACGTCGCGCGGATGGATCAGGCCGAGGTCGCGCAGAGGGACCGGACGCTCCCCGTAGTACTGCCGCGGCGTGCGGTCCGGGTCCGGCAGCTCGATGTCCTGAGCGAGCATCCCGATCCGCAGGCCGCGCCGCCGGTGCACCGTGCCCTCGGCCGGCAGCCGCCCGGCCAGCACGGCGAGCAGCGTCGACTTCCCGGAGCCGTTCGCCCCGGTCACGAGCACGCGGTCGGTCGCGCCGACGTCGAGCATGGGCAGTACGAGGCGGCCGGTGACCCGGACGTCCCGCAGCGCCGCGGCCGGCCCGGTGGCCGCCGCGCCGATGCCCCCGTCGAACCGCAGCGGCTCCGGTGGGCGACGCACCTGGTCGCGGTCGAGCTCGTCGAGGCGACGCCGGGCGTTGCGGACGCGGCGGGAGACCTGGCTCTGCACCCGCCCGCGCTTGAACCCGTAGAACAGCTTGGGCTCGTTGCCCCGCGGCCGTCCCGGCGCGACCTCGCGGGCCGTGACCGCGACCGAGACCCGGAGGTCGGCCAGCTCCTCCTGCTCCGCCGCGTACCGCTCGGCCCAGCGGTCACGGGCGGCGAGCCGCTCGGCGAGGTAGTCGCTGTAGCCGCCGCCGTACCGCGTCGGGCCGTCGACGGCGGGATCGAGGTCGACGACGTCGGTGCACACCGCGTCGAGGAACGCGCGGTCGTGGCTGGCCAGCACGACGACCCCGGGCAGCCCGCGCAGCGTCTCCTCCAGGAAGGCCGCCGCGGCGTCGTCGAGGTGGTTGGTGGGCTCGTCGAGCAGCAGCGCGTCGGGCCGCCGGACCAGCAGCGCGGCCAGTCCGACGCGGCTGCGTTGGCCACCGGAGAGCGAGTCCAGGGTGCGGTCGTGCGCGATCCCGGACAGGCCGAGGCCGCCGAGGGTCAGCTCGGCGCGGCGGTCGGCGTCCCAGGCGTCGTGGTCCTGGGCCCACTCCAGGCGCTCGGCGTACTCGTCGGCGCAGTCGGGGAGCAGGGCGGCGAGCTCGTCGATCGCGGCGACGGCGGCGCGCGCGTCGCGCAGCGCGTCGTCGAGGACGTCGGCGATCGTCGCGGAGCCCGGGTACGGCAGCTCCTGGTGGCCGAAGCCCAGGTCATCGGGCCGTTCGACGGTACCGGCGTCGGGCTGCTCGACGCCGGCGAGCAGGCGCAGCAGCGTCGACTTCCCGGCGCCGTTCTCCCCGATCAGGCCGATGCGGCGGCCGGGGGCGGCGGTGAGGGAGACGCCGTCGAGGACGGTCCGGTCGCCGTGGACACGGACGACGTCGTGGGCGAGGAGGGCTGAGGGCATGGGCACACCACCGGGAGTTCGGGTGACGGGCAGCCGCCGGGCAGGGCCACGGGCGGGTGCGGGGTGCGCTCAGATCCACATGAGGGGTCCGACTGTCCCCCGCCCGTCGCCGGTACGCAACCCGTTTACTGGGCCGATCGGGTGGCCCGGCACACGCGCGGGAACCGGTCGGTCACGCCCGGCGTTCCCCGCCCGTGCATCTCCTCGTGCGCTTCGTGCTCGCCCCGCTCGCCCGCCTGCTCTGGCGGCCCGTCGTCCACGGTGCGGAGCACCTGCCGAAGCGTGGGGCGCTGATCATCGCGTCCAACCACCGTGCCGCCGTCGACACCGCCGTCATCGCGCTCACCGCGCGCCGGCCCGTCGCGTTCCTCGGCAAGGCCGAGTACTTCCTCGGGCGGGGGATCAAGGGGCGCGCGCTCGCCCGGTTCCTCTCGGCGCTGGGGTACGTGCCGGTCGACCGCGGCTCGGCGAAGGCCGGGCTCGCCGCGCTGCACGCGGGCCGCTCCGTCCTCGACGCCGGTGGGGCGTTCGCGATCTACCCGGAGGGCACCCGTTCGCTCGACGGCCGGTTGCACCGCGGCCACACCGGCGTCGCCACGCTCGCCCTCGGCGCGGGCGCCCCCGTGGTGCCGGTCGCGCTGCTCGGCACCGAGCGCGTGCAGCCGGTGGGCAAGCGCCTCCCGCGGCTGCGCCGGGTCGTGATCCGCTACGGCGCCCCGCTCGACTTCTCCCGCTACGACGGCCTGGAGAGCTCCCCGGCGATCCGACGCGCGGTGACCGACCAGATCATGGACGCCATCGCGACGCTCTCGCAGCAGGAGTACGTCGACACCTACCACGAGCGGCCTGCGGCCTAGGCCCGGTCGATCGCGCCGAACAGGGCGTGCAGCCGGGCGCCGCGCCCGGGGTGGGCGTGGCGACCCAGGAGACACGGCCCGCCAGGTGCTCCCGGAACGCGGGGTGCCCGGCCCGGTTCTGCGTGTCGGGCCCGGTGCGGGCGCAGTCGTGCAGCAGCGCGCGCAGGGGTCGTACTCGGTGCGCGCGACGGCTCGACCGGCCACCGCCACCGCCCGGGGCGGCGGATCGTCCACGACGGCATGCCGGCAGCGAGGACGATCGGCCAGCAGCACCGCGATCTCCGCCCCGACGAACTCCCGGGACGCCTGCGGGGCCCGCCGCCGGCGCGCGGGCAACCGCGCTTCGCCGTCCCACCTCGTCCGGCCCCGCCCCAGCCGACGAGGGGCGTGAGGCGGTCGGTGCGGGCGTCGGGGGTCCGGTGGCCGTCCAGGGCCGCGGCGGTGACGGTGTGTGGATCAGGGGCCATCACGGGCCCTGCCACGCGCACGTTCCGGCACCCCGCGCATGTCCGGGCGTGCACGAACGACCGCTCGGTGCGCGGGCGGAGGGTGATGCAGCGGCCGCGGACGACCGGTGTTCCCGTCGGCCGCGCAGCGTGGGCATCCGTACCTGCCGTACCTGCCGCACCTGCGCGGGATGCCGGGCCGCGCGGAGGTGGTGCGCCGCGGGGTCGCCCCGGAGCCACGAGACCCGCCGCGGAGGCCGGGCACCGGCCGTCTCGACCGCGCGCCGCTGCATCGCCCCCGACGCTCACACCCCCCGACACCCGGCTCGCACACCGGTGCGCGAGCCCGGTCAGGGATGGGCCAGGAGCCAGTCCGACGTGTGGCGGTACCAGGTGCGGCGCTCCAGTGGGCGGGGGTGCGCGACGCCGTCGGACACCGCGGTGAACGGCCGCCCGCCCACCTGTACCGCCCGGCCCAGCGCCGAGCCGCGTCCCCGGCGAGCGGTGGGGTCCACCGGATGGGCGGCACCGGTGGGCAGCCGCGAGCCGCGCCCGGTCCGCACCGCGATCCCGTCCGGCATCGGGGCCACCACGAGGCGGGGCCCCCGTCCGCGCAGGACGAGGGCGTCGTCGCAGTAACACTCGCCGTCGAGGTCGCGGATCTCCCCGCGCCCGACGAGCACGCCGCCGGTGTCGTCGCGCACCAGCGGAACCGCCGACGCCGGGCCGTGCAGCGCCGTGTCGAGCGGACCGACGCCCCAGATCGCGGCCACCACCGACCGCCGCGAGGACGGGACGTAGCCGATCTCCACGTGCAGCCGCTCGGTGCGCAGCAGGCGGAGCAGCACCGCGGCGAGGTCAGCGTCGGTGCCGTGCACGACCACCCGCCGCGGGTCGTGCTCGGCCAGCACCGGGTCGATCTCCGCGCGACCGGGCCGGGCGGACAGCGCGACGGTGGGCACCCCGTCGAACGCGGGCGGGCGCCGACTACCGTAGAAGGGGAGCCTCCGCTCCCGGCCGGGGTCCGCGCAGGTCAGCACCAGTCGCTTCGAGTCGATCGTGTCCACCTGATCGGTTACCCTCCCGCCGCAACGTCTGCCCTAGGTCTGGAGTCTCACATGCCCGCGATCGTGCTGATCGGCGCCCAATGGGGCGACGAGGGCAAGGGCAAGGCCACCGACATCCTCGGCGACCAGGTCCAGTGGGTGGTGCGCTACCAGGGCGGCAACAACGCCGGCCACACGGTCGTGCTCCCCGACGGCCAGAACTTCGCGCTGCACCTGATCCCGTCCGGCATCCTCACGCCGGGCGTCAAGAACGTGATCGGCAACGGCGTGGTGGTCGACCCCGGCGTCCTGCTCACCGAACTGAAGGGCCTGGAGGACCGCGACGTCGACACCAGCGGCCTCCTGATCAGCGCCGATGCGCACTTGATCATGCCGTACCACGTGGAGATGGACAAGGTCACCGAGCGGTTCCTGGGCAAGGCCAAGATCGGCACGACCGGTCGCGGCATCGGCCCGGCGTACCAGGACAAGGTGTCGCGGGTCGGCGTGCGCGTGGCCGACGTGCTCGACGAGAAGATCCTGCACCAGAAGGTGGAGGCGGCCCTGCACCTGAAGAACCAGATTCTGGTGAAGGTCTACAACCGCCGCGCGCTCGACGTCGAGCAGGTCGTCGACACCGTCCTCGGGCACGCCCAGCAGTTCGCCTCCCGCATCGCCGACACCCGCCTGCTGCTCAACAAGGCTCTCGAGGCGGGCGACTCGATCCTGCTGGAGGGCTCGCAGGGCACCCTGCTCGACGTCGACCACGGCACCTACCCCTTCGTCACCAGCTCGAACCCCACGGCGGGCGGCGCGGCTGTGGGCTCCGGCATCGGGCCGAACAAGATCACGCGGGTGATCGGGATCCTCAAGGCGTACACCACACGCGTCGGCTCCGGCCCGTTCCCGACCGAGCTGCTCGACGCCATGGGCGAACACCTGCGCAAGACCGGCGGCGAGGTCGGCGTCACGACCGGGCGTCCGCGGCGCTGCGGCTGGTTCGACGCCGTGATCGGCCGCTACGCCGTGCGCGTCAACGGCATCACCGACTTCTTCCTCACCAAGCTCGACGTGCTGTCCGGCCTGGAGACGGTGCCGGTGTGCGTCGCCTACGAGGTCGACGGCAAGCGCGTCGAGGACATGCCGATGACGCAGACCGACGTGCACCACGCCGTGCCCGTCTACGAGGAGCTCCCCGGCTGGTTCGAGGACATCTCCGCCTGCCGCACCTTCGACGAGCTGCCCGCCAACGCCCGCGCGTACGTCGCCCGGATCGAGGAGCTCACGGGCGCCCCGGTCAGCGCGATCGGCGTCGGACCCGGGCGCGACGAGACGATCACCCGGGACGTCTGACACCTCGCACGGTCAGTTCACGCAGGCCCCGGTGTCGACCTCGGCGCCGAGCTGGGCCTGCGGGTTCACCGACGCCGCGACCTGCTCGTTGGTGAGCACGAACCCGGTCTCGCTGTCGTCGAGGGCCGCGCCGAACACCACTCCGATGACCTGGCCGTCGCGGTCGATCATCGGGCCGCCGGAGTTGCCGGAGCGGACCACCGCGCGGACCGTGTAGACGTTGCGCGAGACCGTGGCGTCGTCATAGATGTCGGGCCCGTTGAGCGTGATCTCCTGGCGCACCTTCGCCGCCGACGCCGTGAACGGGCCGTCGAGCGGGTAGCCGAGGATGATCGCGTCCTCGCCGACCTGCGCCGGGGCCGGGCGGAACGGCAGCGTGGGCGCGTCGAGGTCGGGGATGCGCAGCACCGCGATGTCGACGGCCGGGTCGTAGAGGACCACCTCGCCGCCCAGCTCGACGATGCGCCCCCGGCTGTTGACGACCTCGACGCCGATGTCGTCGGTGCCCGCGACGACGTGCGCGTTCGTCATGACCAGGCCGTCGCCGATGACGAAGCCGGTGCCCTCCAGCGCGCGCTGGCACGACGGGGCGCGGCCCCTCACCTTCAGCACACTGTCGGCGACGTCGCTGACGATCGGGCTGGAGGCGAGCGACGGGTCGGGCGGGCCGACCTCCTCGATCGGCGTGCGGTCGAACGAGTCGAGGATCCGCGGGAAGCCGGACGTGTCGAGGAGCTGGCGGAGCTCCTCGGGGAGCGCGCGGGCCCCGGCCGGCATCACCGAGTCGACGACGCGCAGCACCTCCGAGCTCCGGACGCCCGACGCGAGGCCGGGGAAGCTCGCCGAGGCCAGCGGCAGCGCCACCAGCCAGGCCGCGATGACGACCGTGAGCGCCTGCAGGACCGAGCCCAGCGTCGAATCGACGCGCAGGGTGTTCTCACCGGTGATCCGGTCGCGGATGCGGCGGCCGAAGAAGACACCGGTGGTCTCGCCGAGCGCCACGAGCAGCACGACGACCACGATGCTGACGATGATCCGCGTGCTGGTGGACTCGATGCCGGAGGCGAGCAGCGGCGCCAGGCGCACACCCAGGATCGCCCCGCCCAGCACCCCGACGAACGACAGCAGCGCCACGGCCATCCCGTGCCGCCACCCGGACACCCCCGCAACGAGGGCGAGCGCGATCACGATGAGGTCGACCCAGCTCACGACGGTCTCCTCATGCTTCTGCGCGGGCTCGCGACCACGCCTCGTCCAGATCCAACACCCGGGTCGGCTCCCAGGGCTGCGCCCACCCACCCAGATCCAACAGCGCGGACAATAGGCCCCCGGTGAAGCCCCACACGAGCAGGCCCGCGACCAGGAACGCCGGGCCCGTGTAGCCGCTCGGATGGCCCACCGAGACCCGGTTCGCCGGATCGACGAGCACCGACAGCGGCACCCGGACGACGGCCGCGGTCTCCCCGGCGTCGACGGCGCGCACCGCACTGGGCCGCTCCCACTGGGCGAGGACCGGCGTGACGACGAACCCCGAAGGCGGGATGAACAGCTCGGGGAGCAGGGCGAGCGGGACGACGCCGGCGGGGTCGAGCCCGGTCTCCTCCTCGGCCTCGCGCAGGGCCGTGGCGACGGCGTCGGCGTCGCCCGCGTCGGAGCCGCCGCCGGGGAAGGCGACCTGCCCCGCGTGGTCGCGCAGGGTGCTCGCGCGCTCGACCAGCAGCACGTCGGGCCCGTGCCCGGGGTCGTGGCCGACCAGGATCAGCACCGCTGCGCGACGGCCGCCCTCGGGCGGCGGGACGCGGTGGCGGCTCAGGGTGAACGCGTCGACGTCGCGGACGGCGGCGAGCAGCGGGCGCAGCGGCTCGGCGGCCCGCTCGGGGCGCAGCGCGCTCACGACAGCTCCGCGACCGCGGCCGCCACGGCGTCGGCGCTCGTGAAGGGCACCGGGGGGTCGACGCGGCCGACCGTGCCGTCGGGGAGCGCGAGGAAGGAGTACGGCAGCCCGGGCGGCACGTCGAGAGCGGTGCGCAGCGCGGAGCCCGTGTCGAGCGCCGACGGCAGCGCGACGCCGAGCTCGTCGAGCGTGCGCAGCGCGGCGCGCGGATCGTCGTCGACGTCGATCAGCAGCACCGGCACCGAGCCGGGACGCGCCGCGTACTCGGCGAGTGCGGGCAGCTCCTCGCGGCACGGGCCGCACCAGGAGGCCCAGAGGTTGAGCAGCACGGGCCCCTCCGCGGCGACCGCACCGAGATCGACGGCGCCCTCCGCGCCGAGGCACGCGACCGTGACACCGGCCAGTGGCCCGTCGGGGGCGGCCGCCGCGGACACCGGGCAGGGCGGGAGATCGGCGTCGGCGCGCAACGGGGCCAGCTCGGCGTCGGACACGGCGACGGCCTGCTGCGCGACCGGCGCGTCGGCCGTCGACGGGTCGGGGGCCGACCGCGGCCACAGCGCGAACACCGCCAGCGCGACGAGCAGCACGACCACCGCGGTGGAGACGACCTCCGCCCGCCCCGGCCCGACCCGGGCGCTCACCCGACGACCCGGCAGCGGCCCCGGGCGCACGTTCCGACGCCACGCGCACCGTCGAGGGTGCGCGCGAAGCGACGAGGTACGCGTGGCGGACCCGCCGACCGCGGCTCCCCGCCCCACGCGCACGTTCCGTCGCCACGCGCACCGTCGAGGATGCGCGCGGGGCGACGGGGTGCGCGCGGCGGGCCGGCGGGGTGACGGGGGGTGCGGCGCGGCGTCACGGCACGTCCCGCTCCGCCGCGGCCGGGGTGGCCGCGGCGGCATCGAGGCCGGCCGGGGAGTCGGCGGGGACCTCGAGGGGCGCGCCGTCGTCGTCCAGGCCGACGTGCGCGAGCAGGAACGGCCGCGACGGCCCCTTGACCAGCTTCGCGGCCTGCACCGGGTCGGTGGGTCCCTCCCCGTAGGCCGGGCAGTCGGCGGCCAACGAGCAGGCGCCGCAGGCGGGCTTGCGGGCGTGGCAGACGCGGCGGCCGTGGAAGATCACGCGGTGCGATGCCATCGTCCAGTCGCGCTTCGGGATCAGCTCGCCGACCGCGTGCTCGACCTTGACCGGGTCCTCCAGGTCCGTCCAGCCCCAGCGGCGCACCAGGCGTCCGAAGTGGGTGTCGACGGTGATCCCCGGGACGTCGAAGGCGTTGCCCAGGATGACGTTAGCGGTCTTGCGGCCGATCCCGGGCAGCCCGACCAGCTCGTCGAGCGTGTGCGGCAGCTCGCCGTCGTGCTTGTCCACGACCGCGGCGCCCAACCCGATCAGCGACGACGCCTTGTTCCGGAAGAACCCGGTGCTCCGGATCATCTCCTCCAGCTCGGACCGCTCGGCCTGCGCGTAGGCGAGCGCGGTGGGGTACCGGTCGAACAGGGCCGGGGTGACGAGGTTGACGCCCTTGTCGGTGCTCTGCGCGGACAGGATCGTGGCGACGGCCAGCTCCAGCGGCGTGCGGAAATCGAGCTCGCAGTGCGCGTCGACGTGGGTGTCGGTGAGTTCGCGCAGCATGCGGCCGACGCGGCGGGACCGCCCGAGGGACGGCTCACCGGCCGCCACGCGCTTCGCGAGAGCGGCCGCCTTGCGAGTCAGTGGGGAAGATCCGGTCACACCGTCGAGCCTACGGCGGCCCCCCGACGGTCCGTCGCCGGTCACCACAGGCGAACACCCGGACACGTTTGGGTATCACCGGTGCGGCACACCGACCCCGGTCCACCGTAACTCCGGACCGTGCGGGAGCATCTTCCTCGACATGACTGCCTGGCTTTCCGTCCTCGTACCGCTGCTGGTGATGTTCTTCGCGCTCGGCATGGAGCGCGTGGAGTCCAAGCTGCGGGAGTCCACCGTGCGCCCCGAGGAGCTCGAGGAGCTGCTCGAGCGCCCCCGTCCGGACGAGGTTCGCGCCCTGTTCCGTCAGGGCACGGGCCGCGCGCTGGAGCTGTTCCGGTTGCGCAACCGCGCGCCGCGCGGTCGCAAGCCGCAGAAGCGCGACAAGGCCGCCTGACCTCCTCCGGGGCTCCCGGTTCGGGTGGAGGACGGTGGTTCGACCCCGATGTCGCCCGGTCGTGCACGGAAAACGACCCGCGCGACGTCACAGACTCCGGGCGCACCCCCTAGACTGGCGCGCCGGTGATCCGCCGCGGGGCAGCGGCCGGGACGAGGAGCGGTGAAGTGGACGAGATTCTGATCCGCGCAGGCATTTTCCAGGGGGTCGAGCCGCACGCGGCCGACGCCCTGGCGCAGGCGCTGGAACCGGCGGAGTTCCCGCGTGGGCACGTGATCTTCGCGGAGGGTGAGCCGGGCGACCGTCTCTACATCGTCGCGTCCGGGAAGGTCAAGATCGGCCGCAAGTCGCCCGACGGCCGCGAGAACCTGCTGATGGTGGCCGGCCCGTCCGACATGTTCGGTGAGCTGTCGATCTTCGACCCGGGCCCGCGGACGTCGTCGGCCACGGCCGTCACGGAGGTCCGCTCCTACACGATGGACCGCACCGCACTGCGGGAGTGGATCGGCAAGCGCCCCGAGATCGCCGAGCAGCTGCTCCGCGTGCTCGCGCGCCGGCTGCGGCGCACCAACAACATGCTCGCCGACCTGATCTTCACCGACGTGCCGGGCCGCGTGGCGAAGTCGCTGCTGCAGCTGGCGCGCCAGTTCGGGTCGCAGGAGTCGGGGCTGCTCCGCGTCACGCACGACCTGACGCAGGAGGAGATCGCGCAGCTCGTGGGCGCGAGCCGCGAGACCGTCAACAAGGCCCTCGCCGACTTCGCCCACCGCGGCTGGCTGCGCCTGGAGGGCAAGAGCGTGCTCATCCTGGAGCCCGAGCGGCTGGCCCGCCGGGCCCGCTAGACCCCTGCGACGAACAGCACCTCCCCGGTCGGGGAGGTGCTGTTCGTCGCGTCCGGTGACAATAAAGTGGTACGGGCGTGCCAGATTGTGCGACCCTGCTGGACGTGTCCTCCTCGTCCGCGGCCCTGGCCGACTACCGCGCCGCCCTGACCTCTCCCGGTGCGCTCGTGCCGACGCTCGCCTCCGCGCTGGCGCGGCTGCCGATCGCCATGACGACCCTGGCCGTGCTGCTCTACGTGCAGCGCGCGACGGGCTCGTACGCCGTGGCGGCCGTGGTGTCGGCAGGCACGCTCGCCGGGGAGTCGCTCGGCGCGGTCGCGCAGGGACGCTGGATGGACCGGGTCGGGCCGATGCGGCCGCTGCTGCTCGCGGCCGGGCTGTACGCCGTCGCCGCGACCGGGCTGATCCTCGTCATCGAGAGCGGTGCGGCGATCCCGGTCATGGTGGCCGCGGCGGCGTTGTCGGGGCTGGTGCGGCCGGCGATGCCCGGGGCGTCGCGGGCGCTGTGGGGGCGGCTCGTGCCCGCCGGCCCGCGCCGGGACGCGGCCTACAGCTACGAGGCGATCAGCCTGGAGACCTTCTTCATCCTCGGCCCGGCGCTCGCCGCGTTCCTGGTGACGGCCCCGTGGCCGGGCACCGCACTGGTCGTCGCGGTCTCCGGCATGGTGGCGGGCACGACCGTGTTCGCGCTCAGCCGCCCGGTGCGCACGCAGGTACCCGCCGTCGGAGGGCCGTCGATCGGCCTGCTCGGCGCGGTGGCACGGCCCGGGATGCGCACCGTCGCGCTGGCGTCGCTCGGGTTCGGGCTCGTGATCGGGTCGGTCGAGGTCGGCGTCAACGCGGTGGCCACCGAGCAGGGGTCCCCGACCCTGGGCGGGCTGCTGCTCTCCGCATGGTCGGTGGCCTCGGTGCTCGCCGGCGTCCTCTACTCGCTGCGCCCGTGGCCCCGCCCGCTGCACCTGCGGATGCCGTTCCTGCTGGGGGCCTTCGCCGTCTGCGTGATGGCGATGGCGCTGGTCGGGCCGCTCGCGTCGCTGCCGGTACTCGTCGTCGCGATGCTGGCGGCCGGTGCGCTGATCACGCCCCAGGTCACTGCCCACTCGCTCGGCGTCGAGGCGGCCGCGCCCGCCGGGACGGCCACGGAGGGCTTCGGCTGGATCGTCACCGCGGCGGTGCTCGGGATCTCCGCCGGTCAGGTCGCGGCGGGGGTCGCCGTCGACGTCGCGGGGGCGGCGAGCTCGTTCCTGGTGGGCGGGCTCGCCGGGGCGCTGGTGGCCGGGGTCCTGTGGTGGCGCCGCACCACCCTGGCCCCGGAGCCGCAGGAACAGCTCACGACCGCCTGACGCCCGCCCGGCGCGACCCGGACCCGGTCGCAGTGGGGTGGCTTCACTCCGATCTGGTCGGAGTGAAGCCACCCCACTGCAGTTCGATGGACGTCAGGGCCGTAGGTGGGCCAGTTGGGCCTCCACCGACCACTCGGCCGCGGGCCACAGCGACTCGTCGACGTCGGCGTACACCAGCTCCACCACCTGGCGGGCGGTCGCGTCGACACCGAGGGTCACCAGTGCGCCGCGGACCTGGTCGAGGCGCTGCTCGCGGTGCGCCAGGTAGGCGGTGGCGACGGCGGGGGCGTCCGGCAGCTCCGGCCCGTGACCGGGGAGCACCGCGGTGCCGGGCGCGAGATCCGCGAGGCGGCGCAGCGAGTCGAGGTAGGGACCCAGCCTGCCGTCGGGGTGGTCGATGACGGTGGTGCCGCGGCCCAGGATCGTGTCGCCGGTGAGCACGGCCTGCTCCGCGCCGGGCCCGTCGAGCAGGAACGACACCGAGTCCGACGTGTGCCCCGGTGTCCCGACGACCCGCAGCTCGACGCCCGCCAGTGCCACCACGTCGCCGACACCGAGCGCCTCGGAGCCCAGCACCAGCGACGGATCGAGCGCCCGCACCGGCGCCCCGGTCAGCTCCGCGAAGCGCGCGGCCCCGCCGGCGTGGTCGTGGTGGCGGTGGGTGAGCAGGACGAGCGCGACGGGGCCCTGGGCGGCGACACGTTCGAGGTGCCCGATCTCGTCGTCACCGGGATCGACGACGACGCACTCCTCCACCCCGGGCGCGCGCAGCACCCAGGTGTTGGTGCCCTCCAGCGTCATCGGGGAGGGATTGTCGGCGAGCAGCACCGACGCGAGCGGCGTGACCGGGCGCAGTGTCCGGTAGGCGGGGTGGGTCATCGGAGGTCCCCCGGCCGCAGATGGCCCGCCGCGACCTCGAACCCCTCGTCGCCGGGCAGCACGACCACCACCTCGTCACCCTCGCGCTTGACGCGCGGGATCACCGGCCGCACGGTCCGCGCGGCGGCCGCGGCGAGCACCGACGCGGTGTCGGGGTGCTCGGCGATCTCCTGCAACGTGCGGAACGTGGGCGCCATCAGCTCCATCTCGCCCGCCTTCCAGCGCTCCAGCGCCTCCGCGGGGTGCCACCACGCCGCCTCGACGGCCTCGGTGGTGTGCGCGTCGGCCTGCTGGCCGTGCGGCACCGCGGCGACGAAGAACGCGGTGTCGTAGCGCCGCGGCGACTCCTCCGGGGTGATCCAGCGTGACCACGCGTCGAGCAGGTCGGCGCGCAGCACGAGGCCGGTCTCGACGAGGACGTCACGCAGGGTCCGGCGGTGCGCGACGAGGTCGGCGCGCGCCTGCACGAGGATCATCGGGTCGGGGGCGGAGCCGTCGGGACGGGCGGCGAGCAGCACGCCGCACTCCTCGAACACCTCTCGCACCGCCGCGTGCACGAGCCGCCCGGCCGCCTCGGCATCGGCCTCGAACCGCTCGCCCCACCACGACGGGTCCGGGCCCTCCCACAGCACGGGGTCGGGCGTGTCGGCGGCGTCGACCCCGCCGCCCGGGAACACCGTCATCCCGCCCGCGAACGCCATCCCGGCCACCCGGCGCTGCAGGAACACCTGCAACGGCCGTTCGGCGGGGGTGTCCCGGAGGAGCAGCACGGTCGCGGCGGGTCGGGGTACGACCGGTTCGGGGGTCACTCACGCACCCTAAAGGGCATGATGTGGTCCCGTGCGGACTGTGCGGGTGGGACTGGTCGGGGGCGGGCCGTGGGCGCGGCGGGTGCACGGGCCGGCGCTGGTCGCGCACCCCGGCACCGAGCTGACGACGCTGTGGACCCGGCGACCCGAGGTGGCCGCGGAGCTCGCCGGTGAGCTGGGCGGGCGGGCCGTCGGGTCGTTCGAGGAGCTGCTCGACGACGTCGACGCCGTGGCGTTCGCGGTGCCCCCGCAGGTGCAGGGCGAGCTGGCCGTCCGGGCCGCCGTCGCCGGGAAGCACCTGATCTGCGAGAAGCCGCTCGCCGCCGACCTCGACGGGGCCCGCGCGGTCGCCGAGGCCGCGGCCGGTGTGGTCTCGGCGGTCGTGCTGACGCTGCGCTACGACGCCGGGATCGCCGACTGGCTCTCCGGCGTCCCCGCCGGGGCGGGCCCCGACACCGTCGGCGCGATCCGCTGGCTGTCCGGCTCCCTGCTCGGCGGGCCGTACGCGACGTCGACATGGCGGGCCGAGCGCGGCGCGCTCCTCGACCTCGGCCCGCACGTGATCGACCTGCTGGACACCGCCCTCGGACCCGTCACCGGCGTCGACTGGGCCCACCTCGACGAGCCCGACCTCTGGCGCTTCGCGCTGCGCCACGACGGCGGCGCGCACAGCACCGTCACGGTCTCGCTGCGGCTGCCCGTCGACCCGTCGGAGATCGAGCTGACGGTGTTCGGCGGCGTCGGGCGGCACCGCTTCTCCGGTGGTGCCGCCGACGCCCGCACCTGCTATAGGCGGCTGCTCGACGGGTTCGTCGGCGCCGTGCACGGCGGCCCGCCGGTCGTCCTCGACGCCGCCCGCGGGCTGCGCCTGCAGGAGATCGTCGACGAGGTGGGCCGGGTCGCCGGCTGAGGATCAGCCCGCGATGTCCGGCGGCGGGTGCGGCCCGCGGCCGTTCGGAGCGGGGCGCGGGGCACCGTTGCCGTTCTCGCCTGCGATGCCCGCCCGACGCGAGACGCGCGGCCGGGGCGCGTCCCCACCCAGCTCGGACTGCAGGCGGGCGAGAAGGTCGCGATCGGCCTCGGAGAGCCGCGCGGCCGTCTCCGCGGTCGGATCGGCCTGTGCCTCGGGGGACGGGGGCCGGACCGGGGACGGTCGCGGGGGCAGCGGAGCGGGTCGGGCGGACGGCTGCGGAACGGGCCGGGGAGCGGGCCGCGGGGTCGCCCGCGGCCGCTCGTGGGGGGCGTCCGGCCGAGGAGTGGCGTCGATCTGCTCGGCCTCGACCGCCGTCGGCGGACCCGGAAGGGGCTGCTCCGGGTCGAGCGGGTCGGGGCCCGTCGCCGAGCGCGACATCGCCCAGTCACCGGAGATCCAGTCGGCCAGCCAGTCATCGGCGACCTGAGCGGCCGCCTCGCCGTCGTTCCCGTCGTCGCGGTGCCCGCCCTCGTGCTCGACCGGGAGCCGGCCGACGCCGAGCGGGTCGGCCTCGTCGATCGCGGGCAGCGTCAGGGACACCTCGCGGTCGTCGATCGGGCCGCCGAACGGATCGCCGATGGAGGCCAGTGCGGGGGCGTCGGACCCGGGGGCCGGGTGGCGGGGGAAGTCGGAGACCGGCGCCAGCGGGCGTCGCCGGGCCAGCGGCGTGGGGGGCTCGGGATCGGCCGGCCGCGGCAGCGGGGGCACCGCGGTGGGGCGCGGGCGCGGCAGGTCGGTGCGGGACCGCAGCGGGGTGACCGGGGCGGGCGGGCCGTCGGCGAGGCGCGTCTCGGTGTCGGTCGCATCGTCGTCGGCGGTGCCGAACGACCCGGCGGCGAACGCCGCGGACCGGGACCGGGCGATGGCGGGCCAGCCCGAGAGCGGCTGCGCACCGCGGTCCGTCCCGGGGCCGGGATCGGCCCGGTCGACGCCGAACAGACCGGGGGCGGCACCGGACGGCCCGGGGCCGTCGTCTTCGGTCCGGTCGACGTCGGTCCGGCCGTCTTCGGTCCGGTCGACGTCGGTCCGGTCGACGTCGGTCCGATCGACGTCGGTCCGATCGACGTCGGTCCGGTCGACGTCGGTCCGGTCGACGTCGGTCCGGTCGACATCGGTCCGGTCGACATCGGTCCGGTCGACATCGGTCCGGTCGACATCGGTCCGGTCGACATCGGTCCGGTCGAGGTCGGGGCGGTCGAGGTCGGGGCGCCCGGCCGCAGGAGGCCCGGGAGCCGACCCCTCGTCGTCGGACAGGTCGATGCCGGACCGCTCCGGCGCGAGGAAGCCGGTGTCGGAGATCCCGGGGCCGCGTCGACCGGCGTCCACCGGATCGCCGACGGACCGGTGATCGTCGGGCCGGACGGGGTCGGCACGGTCGGAGTCGGCACGGTCGGGGTCGGCACCGCCGACGTCGGTCCGGTCGACGTCAGCGCGGTCGACGTCAGCGCGATCGACGTCAGCGCGATCGACGTCAGCGCGATCGACGTCAGCGCGATCGACATCCGCACCGTGGCCACGGTCCGCCGTGGACGGGTACGGGTCGGTCCGGGACAGATCGGACCGGTGCTCGTCGGCCCGGTCGTCGTCGGCCCGGTCGTCGTCGGCCCGGGAGCCCTCGGCCCGGTCGTCGTCGGACCCGTCGACGTCGGAACGGTCGCGGCCGAACAGCGCGGAACCGCCGACCCCCTCGTCGACGAACGGCCGGACCGCGGGGGTCCCCCCGGCGGGGGTGATGCGGTCGGCCGACGCGGCCCCGAAGTCCCAGGACCCCGCGGCACGGGCGTCCTCCGACTCGCGGGCCTCGCGCCGGGACCGGCGGTCGAGGGGGGCCGCGTCGGCGGTGTCCGGCTCGGGGGAGCGGAAAGCCCGTGCCGAGGGCGGCATCACCAGGCTCCCGAGCGAGGGCCACGCGGACCCGGCGGGCGACTCCGGGATCCCGGCCGCCGGCGTCTCCACCTCGGAGTCCGGCGACGGCGGGGCGGGGGTCTGGACTGCGAAGGTGTCGGTGTCGAGCGAGGCCGACTCCTCGTCGGCGCCGTGCACCGGGAGGGCGGAGGCGAGCGCGGCGAGCTGGTAGCCGGGCCGGACGGACCCAGCGACCACGACCTCCACCGCGGCCGGAGCGCCGACGCGGGCGCAGGCGATGGCCAGCTGGTAGCCCAGCACGTCGACCGGGCGCTGGTCGTCGGCCGCCACCTCGACGAGCACGACGGGCTGCGGCAGCGGGCCCGGTGCGGACCCGGCGGGCGTGGTCCGGAACGTGACCCAGGTGCGGCAACCCGCGACCAGGCGCTCGGGCAGGGCCCCCACGGCGGCGGCGAGGTTCTCGATGCCGTGACCGGCGTCGAAGCGGTGGGCGGTGACGGCCTCGGCGGCGGCAGGCGGCAGGACCGCGTCGACGTCGAGATCGGTGCGGGCGGCCCGCGCGGCCGCGACGACCGCGGCCCGGTCACCGGGCGGGAGCGCCGTGCCGTCGGCCACGAGCGTGCCCGCGATCAGCTCCAGTGCCCGGCCGTCCTCGCCGACCGCGACGAGCTCGCGGCACCAGGCCAGCAGGTCGTCGTCGATGCGGCCGGCCAGCGCCAGCAGGATCTCGTGGGGCGAGTCGCCCGTCGTCCGGTCGTCCACCGGCCCTCCCGTTCCGTGCGTTGCGTCTCAGCCGGCTGCGACGGGCTCCATCGACGACGACGCCGTCGACTGCCACAGCGGCGCCGATCCGATGATGGCCGCCTGGTGGTAGGCCGGGGGTTCCCCGTGCGCCGGGAGCACCTCGACGCACGGTGTGCGGTCGCCGTGGGCCCGCAGGACGCGCTGCAGCGTGCCGGCCAGCGTCCACGGCCGTTCACCGCCGTGGACGACCAGCACGCGCTGGTCGCCCCGTGGTCCGACCCGCCACGCCTGGCGCAGCTCGACGCATCCCGGGTGGCCGCGGACGACCCCGAGGACGCTCAGCGCGGCGGCGTCGAGGGCGTCGGGGCCGGAGCGGAACACGACGTCGGTGTGCAGCGGCCCGTCGAGCGGGAGGACCGCCTCCAGCAGCCGCCGCGACGCCCCCCACTCGCCCGCACCGGCCACGAGCAGCGTGCGCTCGGCGTCGGTGAGTCCGAGGCGGTGGCGCAGCAGCTCGCGGGTGAGCATCGCGGCCAGCGGCTCGTGAGCGCCGGCGGCGAGCCAGTCGCGCAGCCGCCACAGCACCTCGTCGGGCAGCCGCCCGGCCAGCGCGACCAGCAGGTCGTGCGTCGACCGCTCCGCCGAGGTCATCCCGCCACCTCGACGACGATCTCCACCTCGACCGGGGCGTCCAGGGGCAGCACCGCGACCCCGACGGCCGAGCGGGCGTGCGCGCCCGCCTCGCCGAAGACCTCACCGAGCAGCTCCGACGCCCCGTTGATCACCGACGGCTGGCCGGTGAAGTCGGGCGCGGAGGCGACGAACCCGACCACCTTCACGACACCGACGATCGCGTCGATCCCCACCAGCGCGTCGACGGCGGCGAGCGCGTTGAGGGCGCAGGTGCGGGCCAGATCACGGGCGGTGTCGACGTCGATCTCGGCCCCGACCTTGCCGGTGGCCGGGAGCTTGCCGTCGACGAAGGGCACCTGCCCCGCGGTGAACACGAGGTTCCCGGTGCGCCGCGCCGGGATGTAGGCGCCCGCGGGCGCCGCGACGGTCGGCAGCTCGATCCCGAGCTCGCGGAGCTTCGCGGAAGCGCTCACGTCTGCGCCGGTCGCTTGAACCAGGCCACCAGCTGCTCGCCGTTGGCGCCGGTGGTGACCTGCACCAGCTCCCAGCCGTCGCGGCCGAAGTTGTTGAGGATCGCCTGCGTGTTGTGGATCAGGACGGGGGCGGTGAGGTATTCCCACCTGGTCGCTGAGGGGGAGCTCATGGAGGGGACTGTAGCCAGCGCCTCACCCCGATCGGGCGACCGGGCAGGTCGTCGGCTCGTAACCTGGCGGACATGACGACACCGGGGTGGCCCGATCAGCTCGCGCAGGCGCGGCTGCACGTGGTCACCGGCAAGGGCGGCACCGGCAAGACCACGGTGGCCGCCGCACTCGCGCTCGCGCTGGCCGCGGGTGGGAAGCGCACGCTGCTGGTCGAGGTGGAGGGCAGGCAGGGCATCGCGCAGCTGTTCGACACCGCGCCGCTGCCCTACGAGGAGCGCCGGATCGCGGTGGCCCCCGGCGGCGGCGAGGTCCGCGCGCTGGCGATCGACCCCGAGGCCGCGCTGCTGGAGTACTTCGAGCTGTTCTACCGGCTCGGGATGGCCGGGCGGACGCTGCGCAAGATGGGCGCGATCGAGTTCGCCACCACGCTCGCGCCGGGCCTGCGCGACGTGCTGCTGACCGGCAAGGTCAAGGAGTGCGTCACCCGCAAGGAGAAGGACGGCACCCCCGTCTACGACGCCGTCGTCCTCGACGCACCGCCCACCGGCCGCGTCGTCAGCTTCCTCGACGTCACCAAGGCCATGGCCGACCTCGCGAAGGTCGGCCCGATCCACACCCAGGCCGAGGGCGTGGTGAAGCTGCTGCACTCCCCGCTCACCGCGGTGCACCTGGTGACACTGCTGGAGGACCTGCCCGTCACCGAGACGCTGGAGGCGATCGAGCAGCTGCGCGACGCCGAGCTGAGGCCGGGTGCGGTGATCGTGAACCAGGTCCGGCCACAGTGGCTGCCCGACCGCTCGGTCACGGCCGCCGCCAACGGCCGGGTCGACGCGGAGCGCATCCGCGCCGGTCTGGCCTCGGCCGGGCTCGACCTGGCCCCCGACGTCATCGACGGGCTGGTGGCCGAGACCGTCGACCACGCCGTCCGCATCCACGCCGAGGGCCTGGCGCTCGCCCGCCTCGACGCCGGCACCGACCGACCGCGCCTGGAGCTGCCGACGCTGCTCGACGGCGTCGACCTCGGCTCGCTGTACGAACTCACGGAGGAACTGGTGGAGCAGGGCGCAGGATCCGGGGTGCCGGTGTGAGGACCGCACCCGAGCTGGACGTCGACGCCCTCATCGACGACCCGCTGACCCGCGTGATCGTGTGCTGCGGCTCGGGCGGGGTCGGCAAGACCACCACGTCCGCGGCGCTCGCGATCCGGGCCGCCGAGCGCGGCCGCCGCACCGTCGTGCTGACGATCGACCCGGCGAAGCGCCTCGCCCAGGCGCTGGGCCTGCAGGCGCTGACGAACGAGCCCGGTCTCGTCGCCGACGCCGACGGCGACCTGCACGCGATGATGCTCGACATGCGCCGCACCTTCGACGAGATGGTGGAGACGCACGCGGAGCCCGGCCGGGCCGAGACGATCATCAGCAACCCCTTCTACCAGACGATCTCCTCGTCGTTCTCCGGAACGCAGGAATACATGGCGATGGAGAAGCTGGGGCAGCTCGCGGCCACCGGCGACTGGGACCTGATCGTCGTCGACACCCCGCCGTCGCGGTCGGCGCTCGACTTCCTCGACGCCCCGCAGCGCATGTCCACCTTCCTCGACGGCCGCATGATCCGGCTGCTGTCGGCTCCCGCGCGGGCCGGCGGGCGGGGCCTGATGAAGATCGTGGGGGCCGGGTTCTCGCTGTTCGCGAAGGCGGTCTCGACGATCCTGGGCGGGCAGCTCCTCGCCGACGCGTCGGCGTTCGTGCAGGCCTTCGACACGATGTTCGGCGGCTTCCGCGAGCGCGCCGAGGCCACCTATGCGCTGCTGCGTTCCCCGGGCACCGCGTTCGTCGTGGTGGCGTCGCCGGAGCCGGACGCCCTGCGCGAGGCCGCGTACTTCGTGGAGCGCCTCGCGGGCGAGGGGATGCCGCTGGCCGGGCTCGTGCTCAACCGCACCCACCCGGCCCGTGCCGAGCTGTCGGCAGGCAAGGCCCGCGATGTGGCCGACGGCCTGCGCGGCGCCCCGCTGGCCACCGCGGTGCTGCGGTTGCACGCCGACCGCGTCGACCTCGCCGAGCGCGAGGAGCGCCTGCTCGCCCGCTTCGCCAACGCCCACCCCGGCGTCGCCGTGGCCCGGGTGCCGGTGGTGGCGGCCGAGATCTCCGACCTCGACGGGCTGCGCGAGGTGGGCAACCGGCTGGCCGCCGCGGCCACACCCCCGCCGACCCCGACCCCGCTGCGCACGGCCCAGTAGGCCTACGCCGACTCGCTCAGCCGCCGCGCCGTCCGCTCGGCCACCGCGTGCTCCGCGGCCCTGGCCAGCCCCGTGGCGGTGTGCTCGAAGGGCCTGGCGTCCGGGTCGGCGGCGTAGTGGGCGGTGCGGGCGCCCGTCAGCAGGTCGTACCAGGACGTGACCTCGGGCCGGGTGCGCAGCAGGGCGCGGCGCTCGCGCTCGGTCATCCCGCCCCACACCCCGAACTCGACGGCCTCGTCGAGCGCGTGGGCCAGGCACTCGGTGCGGACGGGGCAGGAGCGGCAGAACATCCGCGCCTCCCGCTGCTGCGCGCCGGTCACGAACAGCTCGTCGGCGTCGTCCGTGCGGCACCGCGCCGCGCTCCGCCAGTTCCACCGCTCCGTCATGGCCCCTCCCGAGGTAGGTCGACTCGACCCGCTACAGACGGATCCTGGGGCGCCGCGGTTCCCTCCGGGAGGGAGCAAAAATACTCGGTTCCGACGGGAGGGCACCCCGACCTGACCGGGGCCCGACATCGGGCGGCGTACGCTCGCGCTCCGTGAGCTTCCCGCGCCATCTGATCCGGCCGGTCGGCCTGTTGCTCGGCCTCTGCGTTCTGGCGGGGGTCGTCACGGCCGGCATCGCGTTCCCGGCCGCGATCGGGCTCGGGCTCGTCGCGAACGACGCCAGCGACAGCGTCGGCAGCGTGTCCACCGAGGTCCTCGACCAGCCGCTGCCCCAGACGACCATCGTCACCGACAACGCGGGCAACACGATCGCGCAGCTGTTCGTCCCGGACCAGAACCGGCGCTCGGTCACCTCCGACGAGATCTCCCCGGCCATGAAGGCCGCGATCGTCGCCGTCGAGGACCGTCGCTTCTACCAGCACCAGGGCGTCGACTGGCAGGGCACGGTGCGCGCCGTCGTCACCAACTCGGTGTCCGGCAGCATCGAGCAGGGCGCCTCGACGCTCACGCAGCAGTACGTCAAGAACTACCTGCTCTACGTCGACGCGCAGACCGAGACCGAGCGGCTCAAGGCCACCGAGCAGACCCCGGCGCGCAAGCTCAAGGAAGCCCAGATCGCGCTGCAGCTCGAGCAGTCGCTGAGCAAGGACGAGATCCTCACCCGCTACCTCAACATCGTCCCGTTCGGCAACGGCGCCGCCGGCATCTCCTCCGCCGCGCGCACCTACTTCGGCGTCACCCCCGCCGACCTGACGGTGCCGCAGGCCGCGCTGCTCGCGGGCATGGTCCGCAGCACCACCGCGACCGACCCGGTGCAGAACCCGCAGGCCGCTGTCGAGCGGCGCAACCTGGTGGTCCAGCAGATGCTGGAGCAGCAGATGATCGACCAGACGCAGGCCGACGCCGCGCTGGCCCAGGGGCTGGGGATCGCGCAGCCGCTCAACACCCAGGCCAACGGCTGCATCGGTGCGGGGCCGGCCGGGTTCTTCTGCCAGTACGTGCAGGAGTACCTCACCGAGGCGGGCTTCTCCACCGAGCAGCTGCGCCGCGGTGGCTACACGATCCAGACCACGCTCGACCGCGGCGTGCTCGACGCCATGCAGGCCTCGCTCACCGCCGAGGTGCCGCCGGACCAGCCGAACGTCGCCAACGTGATGGCCACCGTCCGGCCCGGCACCGACCGGCACGAGGTGCTCGCGATGGGCTCCAGCCGCGTGTACGGCCTCGACGGGGACGCGCTGGAGACCAGCTACGGGCTGCCCTACATCCCGGTCCCGCTCGGCGCGGGCTCGGTCTACAAGACCTTCACCGCCGCCACGGCGCTGGAGAAGGGGCTCGGCATCAACTACCAGCTCTCGGTGCCGCCGAGCGGGTACGCCTCCCCGATCTACGTCGACGGCGGCGGCCGCCCGCTGCCCGTCCAGAACTCCGGCAACTACGCCGAGCGCCTCTCCCTGTCCGACGCGCTCGCGCAGTCGCCGAACACCGCGTTCGTCAAGCTGATGGAGTTCACCGGCGTGCCCGACGTCGTCGACATGGCGGTGCGCCTGGGCATGCGGTCGCTGGCCACGGAGCGCTTCGTCGACCCGAACACCGGCCAGCCGACCGACCGCTCGATCGCCGAGGTCACCAAGGCGCAGCGGCAGGCGTCGTTCACCCTCGGCGTGAGCCCGACGAGCGTGCTGGAGCTGTCGAACGTCGGCGCGACGCTGGCCAGCGGTGGGATGTGGTGCCCGCCGACGCCGATCGCGTCGATCACCGACTCCGTCGGCAACCCGGTGCCGGTCACCGAGGCGCCGTGCGAGCAGGTCGTCGACCAGGGTCTGGCCAACGCGATGATGACGGCGATGAGCAAGGACGACCTGCCGGGCGGCACCGCGGGTGGCGCGGCGCGCCAGGTCGGCTGGGACCGCCCGATGGCAGGCAAGACCGGCACGACCCAGGACCACAAGTCGGCGGCGTTCCTCGGCTACCTGCCGACGATCTCCGGCGCGGTCATCACCTACGACAACGACAACCGCCCCGACCAGCTCTGCGACGGTGCGGGCGCCCCGTTCGCCTGCCGCAGCGGCAACATCTTCGGCGGCAAGACACCCGCCGAGACATGGTTCGGCACGATGACGCCGCTGCTGGAGGGCCAGCCGGTCAGCCCCCTGCCCGCCGTCGACGAGCGCTACCTGGAGGGCGGCGCCGAGTCCCGTGTCCCCGACGTCGTCGGCAGCGGTCAGAACGACGCCCGGGCCACCCTGGAGTCGGCGGGCTGGGTTGTCACCACGCGCACGCAGGACAACGCGGCGTCGCGCGGCACCGTGATCGGGCAGAGCCCGCGGGGCACCGCGCTGCCCGGCGAGACGATCGTGCTGACGATCAGCAGCGGCGAGGTCCCGCCGCCGCCGGAGGCACCCACCGAGGCCCCGACCGACGGCGGTGAGGTGCCCCCGCCGGACGGCGGTGACGGAGGGGGAGCCCCTCCGGGCGACGGGGCCGCACCTCCCGCCGACGGGGGATGAGTTTCGCCCGTGCGGGTGGTCGGCCGCCGTACCGCGGGTGATCACCGCACGGGCGGCCTAACATCGCCGTCCATGAGGCTCGGCGACGCACCGGACGGTTCCCGTCTCGCCGAGGCGGTGCCGATCACGTCCCGGTCGGGAGGTCTCGCCCTGTTGGACGCCGACGACCTCGTCGACGGGCTCGCGCCGCCGTGGCGGCGGATGCCGGTGACCCCGCCCGCGGAGCGGCTTGCCGCGGCGCCCGTCCCGCCGGCCCCTCGCCCGTCGGCCGACCGCCCGGTCCGGCCGGTCACCGAGCTCGCGACCCGTCGCGAGCACCGCCCGCCCGTGCCCTCGGCGCGCCCGCGGGTGGTCGAGGAGCCGAGCATCCTGGGGCTCTCCCGACGCGCGCGCAGCCGCCTGGGGTCACGCCTGTTCACGCTGTTCTTCGTCGCCGTGTTCTCGCTGATCGCCCTGCAGATGGTGCTGGCGATCCTCTACGGCTGACCCGTCGGTGGCCCGGTTACCCTGGCGACCGGTGAGTTCCGCCGAGCGCCGAGGAGGTGAGCCGCCGTGACCACGCCGTCCGCGCCCACCTCGCACCGGGTGCGCAGCGTGCTGGCCATCCCCGCGTTCCGGCGGCTGTGGCTCGTCACGGCCGGGTCGGCCACCGGTGAGTGGCTGAGCCTGCTCGCGCTCTCCGCACTGGCCACCCAGCTGACGTCGGGCTACCAGGCGCAGAGCTTCGCGCTCGGTGGCGTCGTCGCCACGAAGCTGCTGCCCGCGCTGCTGCTCGGGCCGCTGGCGGGGGCGCTGGCCGACAAGTTCGACCGCCGCCGCGTCATGGTCGTCTGCGACGTCCTGCGCTTCGGCCTGTTCGTGTCCATCCCGATCGTCGGGTCGCTCGTCTGGCTGTTCGTCGCGGTGTTCCTCATCGAGATCTGCGCGATGTTCTGGATCCCGGCGAAGGACGCCGCGGTCCCCAACCTGCTCAAGCGCCCCGACCAGGTCGAGACGGCCAACCAGCTCGCGCTGGTCGTCACCTACGGGGTGGCGGTGCTGCTGGCGTCCGGGCTGTTCACGGCGCTGTCGAGCATCGGGTCCACGTTCGGCGGCGACGCGGGGGAGACGGCCACGCTGTACGTCGCGCTCGCCGTCACCGGGTGCGCGTACCTGGTCATGGCGATCACCGTCGGGTTCTTCATCCCGGAGATCTCCGGGCGGGCCACCGCGGCGCGCGAGCAGGCGCCGGGCGTGGTCACGCTGTTGCGCGACGGCGCGAGGTTCGTCGTCGGCACGCCGCTGATCCGCGGGCTGGTGGCGGGCATCGTCGGGGCGTTCGCGGCGGGCGGCACGGTCGTCGGATCGGCCACGCTCTACGCGGCGAGCCTCGGCGGCGGCAACGCGGCCTACGGGATCCTGTTCGCCGCCGTGTTCGTCGGGCTGGCGCTCGGCATGGCCGTCGCGCCGGGGATGGCGCGGCGGATCCCGCACAACCGGCTGTTCGGGGCCGCGATCGTCGCGGCCGGGTTCGCGCTCGTCCTCGTGGCGCTGGCACCGCACCTGTTCGTCGCGATCGCCGCGGTCGGCCTGGTCGGCGGGTTCGCCGGCATCGCGTTCCTCACCGGGCTCACGATCATCGGCACCGAGGTCGCCGACGACATCCGCGGCCGCATCGTCGCGTTCGTGCAGTCGATCGTGCGGCTCACGCTGCTCGGCTCGATGGCGCTGGTCCCGCTGGTGGTGGGGCTGGTCAGCACGCAGCGCGTCGAGCTGCTGGGGCGGTCGTTCCTCATCGACGGCACCCGGATCGTCATGCTCGCGGGCGGGCTGGTGGCCGCGGTGGTCGGGATGGTCGCCTACCGGCAGATGCACGACCAGCGCACCGAGCCGATGCTGCCCGACCTGCTCGCGGCGCTGCGCCGGGGCGTGCCGCGCGCCGGGTCCGGGCTGCTCGTCGCCATCGAGGGCGCGCCCGCCGAGGAGACCGCCGAGCAGGCTGCGCGACTGGCGGCGCGGCTGCGGTCGGCCGGGCACACCGTGGTGGAGCTCGACGACTCCGGGCGCGACCGCGAGCGCTGGGAGGCCGCCGTCCGCGAGGCCGCTCTCGGGGGTGCCCGCGCGCAGGCGCTGGCCGCCGCCGCGGTGCGGGCCGACCTCGTCGAGCGCGTGATCCGGCCCGCCCTCGCGCAGGGTGCGGTCGTCGTCGTCGACCGGTTCCTGGCCGGGCTCGTGCAGTACGGGGTGGCAGCCACCGAGGTGGAGCCCCGTGAGCTCGACAGCCTCGTCCTGTGGGCCACCGGACGGTTGCGCCCCGACGTGTCGGTGCTGCTCGACCGCGCCACCCCCACGGCCCCCACCGGGCTGCCCGGCGAGGAGCACCTGCGGGTGCAGCGGCTGCTCACCCGCATGGCCGCCGCCGAGCCGCACCACTACGCCGTGGTCGAGGCGGAGGGCACGGCCGACGAGGTCGCCGAGCGGGTGTACACCGGGCTCGCCCCGATGCTCCCCAGTACCTCCACCACGCTCACCGCGCCGTGAGCGTCTGGGACGAGGTCGTCGGCCAGCCCGACGCCGTCGAGGAGCTGGGGAACGCGGCGCGCGAGCCGTCGGCGATGACGCACGCGTGGCTGTTCACCGGGCCGCCCGGGTCCGGCCGGTCGGTCGCGGCGCGGGCGTTCGCGGCGGCGCTGCAGTGCCCCGAGCACGGCTGCGGCCACTGCGCCGCCTGCCACACCGTCCTGAGCGGCACCCATGCCGACGTGCGCGAGGTGGTGCCGGAGGGGCTGAGCATCGGCGTCGACGCGATGCGCAGGCTCGTCGCGCTCTCGGCCCGCCGCCCGTCGACGGGTCGGTACCAGATCCTGATCATCACCGACGCCGACCGGCTCACCGAGAGCGCGGCCAATGCGCTGCTCAAGGCGGTGGAGGAGCCGGCCGAGCAGACGGTGTTCCTGCTGTGCGCCCCGTCGGACCACCCGGAGGACGTCAGCGTCACGATCCGCTCGCGGTGCCGCGTCGTCCCGTTGCGCACGCCGTCGGTCGACGCCATCACCGCCGTGCTGGTACAGCGCGACGGCATCGACGCGGAGAGGGCCCGGTGGGCGGCGTCGGTGTCCGACGGGCACGTCGGCCGCGCCCGGCACCTCGCCCGCGACGAGGAGTCCCGCGCCCAGCGCGAGGCGGTGCTCGCCCTGCCCCTGCGTACCCGCTCGCTCGGCGACGCCTTCGCGTTCGCCTCCGACCTCGTCCGCGGCGCGAAGGCCGAGGCCGGAGCGCTGAGCGAGGCCCGCGACGGCGCCGAGCGCGAGGAGATGAACGTCGCGATGGGCGGCGGCGGCGTCGGCAAGGGCGTCGCCGGGGCCGCGCGCTCCGCGAAGGCGGCCGAGCGCGACCTGGAGAAACGCCAGAAGTTGCGCAACACCCGCAACCAGCGCGACGCGCTCGACCGCGCACTCGTCGACCTCACCTCGTTCTTCCGCGACGTCCTCGTGACCTCCGCGGGCGCCGAGGTCCCCCTCGCCAACCCCGACCGCTCCGCCGACGTCCGCCGTGCGGCCCAGGAGTGGACCCCCGAGTCCACGCTGCGCCGCCTGGAAGCCGTTCTGGCCTGCCGGGAGGCACTCGACCTGAACGTCAAACCGGAGATCGCGGCCGAGGCGATGATGACGGCGATCCACACGGGTTGAGCCCCCGTCGCGGCGGGGTAGCCGGGCCGTGCAGGACGACGGGATCACCGACGGCCGCGCCTGACGCCTGGCCGCCGGTCTGCTGACCTTCGAGCAGGACTCCGACGTCACCCCGTTCGCCGCCCTCTTCGCCGACGACGCCGTCACCCGGCGCTTCGACGCCCGCGGCGAACGACACGGCGAGGTGGCGCAGTCTGGACCGAGTACGCGACCAGTCCACCGACATCACGACCGAGTTCTCCGACGTCGTCGAGGGCACCGACCGGTTCGCCCTGGAGTGGACGAGCACCGGCATCCTGCGCAGCAACCGCCCCATCTCCTGCCGCGGCGTGACCGTGATCGACCTGGCCGACGACAAGATCGTCCGGCTGAGCACCTACTACGACTCCGCCGCCTTCGTCCCGGTCCCGGCGGAGACCACCTGACGTCGGGGGCGCCGGACCCCGCCGGTACACTGGCGCCCGCACATCGCCGCCTTAGCTCAGTCGGTTAGAGCGACGCACTCGTAATGCGTAGGTCTGGGGTTCGACTCCCCAAGGCGGCTCCGCAGGTCAGAGGCACTACCTGACCCTCCCGGAACCCACTCAGGCGGTCCTCGTGGCCTCCAATCGTTGCATCTTCGCCCTCGTGGCCTCCTCCCGGTCGTCTCGTGGACGTCATCGCGGCACCATCGGCTGGCTGCCGAGCGGCTCCGCGCGGGTGAAGGTCTACGCCGGGATCGACCAGCTCACCGGCGAGAAGCTCTGGATCCGACAGACCGTCGCGGCCCGGGCGACACGCCAGGAGACGAAGAGGGAAGCCGAGAAGGTCCTCACCCGTCTCCTCAACCAGGTCGACGAGCGTCGGAGCCCGAAGACCGAGGCCACGGTCAACCAGCTGCTCGACCGCTGGCTCGAAGTCATCGACGTCGAGAAGACGACCAGGACCGGCTACATAGGGAAGATCGAGAAGCACATCCGGCCCACCATCGGCCGGCTGCAGGTGGGCCGGATCACCGCCCAGACTATCGAGGGCCTGTACGCCCAGCTCCGCCGCTGCCGAGATCACTGCCGCGGCAAGAAGCACGTCCAGCACCGCACCACAGCCGAGCACGCGTGCGACGAGCACTCGCCTCGGCGGAAGTGCGCCAAGGTCGCCTCGGGCGACGTCGATGCCGCGTGTCGCTGGTGCGAGCGGACGTGTGCGGCTCACCGGTGCACCCCACTCGCGGCCGGGAGCATCCGCGTCGTGCACGCGATCCTGAGCGGCGCGTTCATGCGCGCGGTCCGGTGGGGCTGGATCGCCATCAGCCCGATTGACCAGACCGAACCGCCCTCGGCCCCCCGCCCCAACCCGTCGCCGCCGACGACCGAGGAAGCGGCCCGGATCCTCACCGAGGCGTGGAAGGACCCCGACTGGGGCGTCCTGATCTGGTTCGCCATGACCACCGGCGCCCGACGAGGCGAGGTGTGCGGCCTCCGCTGGTCACACCTCGACCTGGATGCAGGCGTTGCCAAGTTCCAGGCGAGCATCGGCCAGATCGCTGGCGACGTGTGGGAAAAGGACACCAAGACCCACCAGCACCGCCGCGTGACCCTTGACGCCGAGCTCGTCGACGTCCTGCGCGAGCACCGGGTGCGCTGCGACGAGCGCGCCGCCCTGGTCGATACCCGTGTGCGCCGCGACGGGTTGTCTTTTCCTCCGTACCGGACTGCTTCAAGCAACTGAGCCCGGATAGCGTCACGCAGCGATACGGGCGCCTGGCCGCTCGACTCGGCATCAGCACCCACCTGCACAGCCTGCGCCATTACTCAGCCACCGAACTGATCGCTGCCGGCGTCGACATCCGGACTGTGGCCGGCCGGCTGGGGCACGCCGGAGGTGGATCGACGACGCTGCGGACGTACACAGCATTCGTCGAAGAGGCCGACCAGCGAGCTGCCGCTGCACTTGCAACACGACGACCCCGGCCGGTGATCAGGCCACGATTTGGAGTCTGACTACAGCGAACGAATGGGCCACCGAATGAATAGAATGTGCTTTGTGTGGCAAACCCGCCGCAGCTCGGCAGTAGGTGCGCCGCTTCACGGTCTCTGACTCCGATAGTGCGGAGGCGGTGCTGAGCAGAGCCATCTACGGCGGGGACTCCTCAGTGACGAGAAGTTCAACGGTCACGGCGACACGACTACTGGCCGGATCAATTATCCCGCCGTGGACGGCGCCGGTGGCATCACCGACGATGACATGGAACGGCTCGACTGGACGGCTGCCGTCCACGGTGCCCCACAATGACACGAGCTCGGCGCAGGGGCCCGGCAGCGGAGCTGTGGGCTCCTTCTCCAGGAAGATGGGGCCGACGAGGCTGCCCAAGCTGGCTCGGATAGAGGCCCGGCGGATGTCTGCCTGGGCGCACATTCGGGAGGCGGCCCTCAGCAGGTCCTCCCCGGGCAGCACGCGGGCGAGCACCACCCGGCAACCCGTCGTGCCGGCGGGACCGCTCCGGTACGGGGTGAATACCGGCATCCCGGTCTCCGGGTCGACGGCGTTGCGCGAGCTGACGCCCGGGAGCGGGTGGACGACGGCGGCCAGCGGGCTTGGTCCGATCGTCGTCTGAGGCCACACGTGACCAGCCTGGACCACCCCGGCCGTGTCGATCCAGGCGGCGTGACAGTGCAGGTACGGTCGGCCCTCAAGGGACCCCAGGGTGACCGACCCGCTCAGCAGGTTCACCGGCCCCCGAGCCGTCCGTATGTCGCTGTAGACGAGTGCGCGACCGGTGTTGTCGCGGCAATCCTGTGGCAGTGAGTATTGGACATTGCGCAGAATCCCGCCCAGCAGCTCGACCTGGGCCGACTCCACACCCAGGGCTTCGGCCGCCCGGGACAGGGCGGTCAGCAGTTCGATGCCTCCCGGCACCTGCACCGGCACGGGATCGGCGCGCGTCGCAACGGCGATCAACCGCGACGGCGACGGGGGTCCGGGATGGGTCAGGGCGGCGATTCGACCACCCGCGTTCATCGCCCGTCCCCGGGCTCGCCGTTCGACCAGCCGGCGGCGACCAGCCGATCGCGGATCTCGCGCTTTACGATCTTGCCGTAGCCGGACTTCGGCAGCTCCGGCCATCGCAGGAAGTGCAGCGGCAGCTTGTACCGCGCCATCGTCGGCTCGAGCCAGCCACGGAGGTCTTCGGCCGTGGCCGCTGCCTGCCTGTCGGGACCGTCGGCGGACACCCAGACCGCCACCCCGACCTCGCCCCACTCCGGATGCGGCATGCCCAGCACGGCGACCTCACTGACCCCGGGATGCGCGGCGAGCTTCTCCTCGATATCGCGTGGGTGGATGTTGGACCCGCCTGAGATATACATGTCGGAGGCGCGGCCGGTGATGTAGAGGTAGCCGTGCTCGTCGACCATCCCCAGGTCGCCGGTGCGGAACCAGCCATCCTGGAAGGCGTCGCGGTCGGCGTCGTCGTTGTCGAGGTAGCCGTGGCACACCGCCGGGCCGGCAACCTGGATCTCGCCCGTCGTGCCCGCTGGCTGTGGCTGCCCGTCCACGTCCGCGATCATCAGCTCCATTGCGGTCCGGATCCGGCCGCACGTGCCGAATGCGACGCCGTCCGGTCGTAGCCGGTCGTGCTCGGCCGGGGTCAGCACGGTGATGTTGCCGGTGACCTCGCCGAGCCCGTAGTACTGCACGAGCACGTCGCCGAGCACCGCACGGGCGTGATCCTGATCGGCGTGGTACATCGGGGCGCCGGCATAGATGACGTATCGGAGGCTCGAGTGATCCCGGTGGCTGGCGTCGGGGTGCTCCACCAGCCGTTTGAGGATCGTCGGCACCGTGAACATGTTCGACACCCGCTCGCGCTCGACCAGCTCCCACACCTCGGCCCCGTCCAGCCGTCCCGCGGTCAGGACCGACCGAGCCCCTCGCGCCACCTGGGGCAGCAGGTGGATTCCGGCACCGTGCGAGAGCGGGGCGACGACGAGCGACGCGTCGTGCTCGGTGGTTCCCGGCATGAGGTCCGCCAGGTGATTCGTGACGACGAAGCCCATCTGATCGTGGGTCAGCACCGCAGCCTTGGGACGGCCGCTGGTGCCGGAGGTGAAGAAGTACCAGGCGTGCTGCCCCGGCTCGACCGGCGCGTCCGGCCACGCGGTGCCGTTACCGTCGAGCGGCGCGACCCGGGAGACGGCATCGTCGCCGGCGGCGTCTATCCACAGCGGGTCGCAGACTAGGGTGGCGGCCGCCCGGCCGATCTCCGCGGCGTGCCCGGTCTGCGCCGAGTGGCACACGACGGCGGCGGGCCGGCACGCCCGGGCCAGTGCCGCGACCTCGGCCGGGGTGGAGCGGCTGTTGGTCGGGGCCACCGCGGCACCGACCCGCCACGCCGCGAACATCGCCTGCACGAACTCGACGTGGTTGGGACTGTGCAGCAGGACGCAGTCGCCCCGACGGACGCCGCGGGCGTGCAGCTCTCGGGCGAGCGCGCTCACGCCGGTGTCCAGCGCGCGCCAAGACCAGCGCCGGTCCCCGGCCACGACGGCGTCGCGGTCCGGGAGCCTGCGGGCGGTCTGGGTCAGCAGGGTGGCGAGGTTGACTGCCCTGCGCCGCGGGGTCATCGGGCCGCCCCCAGCACCGAGGCATAGTTGGCGACCGCGACGCCGCCCATGTTGAAGACCGCGGCCCGCTCGACGCGGGCGAGCTGCATGTCCCCGGCCTCCCCGACGAGCTGCATCGCCGCCATGACGTGCTGCGACACCCCGGTCGCGCCGATCGGATGGCCCTTGGCCTTGAGGCCGCCGGACACGTTCACCGGCAGCGCCCCGTCCCGGTGGGTCCGGCCTTCGGCCAGCACTTCCCCGGCCTTGCCGGCGTCGGCGATCCCGAACGCCTCGTACTGGAGGATCTCGGCCTGGGTGAAGCAGTCGTGGGTCTCCAACAGGTCCAGGTCGGCCAGGCCGAGCCCGGCCTCGCGGAGGGCACCGTGGAAGGCCCGACGAGCACCGTCGAAGGCCAATGGATCGGGCCGGGATTCGATGGCCAGATGGTCATTGGCCTGTGCCCGGCCCAGCCACGCGACGGCGCGGCGGGCGCCGCGGGCGAGGTCCGGCCCGGCGACGACGACGGCGGCGGCGCCGTCAGAGACCATCGAGCAGTCGGTGCGCAGCAGCGGGTCGGCGACCACGGGATTGCGGTCGGAGGGCGTGGCGCAGAAGTCAACCCCGAGGTCCTTGCGGACGTGGGCGAACGGGTTGTCGACCCCGTTGCGGTGGTTCTTCGCCGCGACCTGCGCCAGCGCGAGTCGATGGTCGCCGTAGCGGTCGACGTACCGTCGGGTCAGCTCGGCGAAGATGGCCGGGAAGCTGCCGTAGGTCTCCTCCGTGCGGCGCAGGCACGCACCGAGCAGGCCGTCGCCGACGGCCGGGCCCGAGACGGCGGTCATCTTCTCGGCGCCCACGACGAGCGCCGCGCGGACGCGGCCCGACTCGACCGCGTCGAGCGCGGTGAACAGGGCTGCGCTGCCGGTCGCACAGGCGTTCTCCACCCGCACCGCGGGCACGGCGGCCAGGTCCGGGTTCCCGGAGCCGACCAGTGCGCCGTCGAAGCTCTGGCGGGAGAAGCCGGGGTTGAACACGCCGACCGAGATCAGCTCGATGTCGTCGGGCCCGAGCCTGGCGTCGGCCAGCGCGGCGGCCGCGACCTCACCCATCAGCGTCTCGACGTCCGGGGCCGCCGACCGGCCGAACGGTGTGTGGGCCCAGCCGATGAGCTGCGCGGATGTTGTCATGTCGTCCTCCGGATCCGGGCGGGGTGTGCCCGGCGTCGTGGTCGCCCCGAGGTGGCGGGGCGTTCTCGCGGGGTCGGTGGGGATCCGGTGTCGCCACGGTGGTGACGACGGTCGACCCGAACCGAGGTGTCGCCCCGGCCGGTGTTCCGGCCGGGTTTCGTCCGGTGCGCCGGCGGCGTCAGAGGCGGATCCCTCCGTTGACGTCGAGGACCGCTCCGGTCATGTACGACGCGGCGGCCGACCAGAGGAAGAGCACGCCGTCGGCGATCTCCTCGGGGTCGGCGAGCCGGCCGGCCAGCGTCCGGCGAGCCAGCTCGTCGTGCACCGTGGGGTCGTCGCCGAGCATCGTGGTCCTCGTGCAGCCGGGGGCGACGCAGTTGACGCGCACCCGACGCGGGGCCAGCTCGCGGGCCGCGCCCTTCGTCAGGCTGATCACCGCCGCCTTGGACGCCCCGTAGACCGGGCCGCCGACGTACCCGCCGCCCGTGTAGGCGGCCACCGAGGCGCACAGCACGATCGACGCACCGGGCGCCAGGTGCGGAACGGCGGCGTGGATCACGTTGACCGCGCCGAGCACGTTGGTCAGCAGGCACCGCTGCGCCTCGGCTGCACTCGTGGTGAGCAGCGGCGTCGGCAGGGTGACCCCGGCCGGGACGAAGACCGCGTCCACGGCACCGTGCGCGGCCGCGGCCTCGAAACCCGCGTGCAGCGCGTCCGGGTCCAGCACGTCGGCCCGCTCGTACCGTGCGCCGAGGAACTGCGCAGCGACCTCGGGGGCGTGCTCGGGGAGGTCCAGGACGGTCATGGCACCCACCCGCCCGGCTGCCCGCCGCACGGTGGCCAGCCCGATGCCCCGGGCACCGCCGACCACCACGGCGTTGCGGACCGGCGTGGACACGATCGTGGAGCTCATCTGCATCCCTCCCCGGCGACCTGGAGCCGGGCGAGGTCGGCGCGCACCGCGTCGGCGAACCGGGTGGCCGGACGGCCGAGCAGCCAGGACAGAACGTTGGGGTTCCCCGGGAGGCCGTGGTCGGTGTACTCGCGGCACATCGCGACGAGGGTCTCCGCCTCGGTCGAACCGGGATCGAACAGCGACCAGCCGCCGGGCGGGAGCCGGTGGGGCCGCAGCGGCCGCCCCGTGACGTCGGCGACCTGCTGGACCATCGCCGCGAGCCCCAGGCGTTCGGGCCCGGCCAGCTCGTAGGTCGCCCACTCGTGACCTGGGCCGGTCAGGATATTCGCCGCGGCCTCGGCGACGTCGCCGAGGTGCACCGCCGACATCGGCGCGTCGGGGTCCCAGGGCAGCCCGACGTCGTCCCCGGTGCCGACGACGATCTCGCTGACCGTCTGCACGTACATCGCCGGCTGGACGATCGTCCAGGGCACGCCGCAGCGGCGTACGGCGTCCTCGCCGACGGCCTTGAGCACGTGGTGGGGCATCGTCGCGGTGTACGGGTGCAGGACGGAGTGCAGCACGACCCGGCCGACCCTGGCCCGGGCCGCGGCCCGGGCGGCCGCGGCGATCAGCACGTCCTCGTCGGGCCGGT
The DNA here is from genome assembly GCF_019263705.2 of Pseudonocardia abyssalis. Classification (NCBI taxonomy): domain Bacteria; kingdom Bacillati; phylum Actinomycetota; class Actinomycetes; order Pseudonocardiales; family Pseudonocardiaceae; genus Pseudonocardia; species Pseudonocardia abyssalis. Next base: position 5,077,658 of record NZ_JADQDK010000001.1, on the reverse strand, counting down.
AGACCGGCGGGATGACGTAGACGGCGGCCGCGCCCTCCAGGGCGCGCACGAGCGAACCCTCGTCGGCGAGGTCGGCCGTGTGCCCCTCCCGGGCGCCGGGCGGCGCGGGCGAGCTGCGGGTGACGGCCCGGACCGGTGTCCCCCGCCGGGCCAGCGCGTCGACGACCCGACGTCCGGTTCGCCCCGACGCGCCGAGGACGGCGACGGTCCCGTTCTGCGCCATGGTCAGAACCCCGAACTCAGGGGCAGGACGTCGAGCCCCGCACGCACGGTCTGCCGGGTCTCGCCGAGGCCCTCGCCGCGCAGCGAGACGACGTCACCGGGCTGGAGCCAGCGGCTGAACCCGGCCAGGTCGGGGGTGTCGACGTGCTCGAGCAGGCACCCGCCCGGGATGGTGCCCGAACCCAGCACCGCACCCGGGGTGATGTCGGTGCCGCGGGACACGAACGCCACGACCTCGCCGAAGCTCCAGTCCATCTGCGCGAGCGTGCCGCGGGTCAGCTCCTTCCCGTTGACCTCCGCGGAGAGCTCGAACGTGAAACGCCCGTCCCGCCGATGGGGCTCGAGCTCGTCGACGGTGACCAGCGCGGGGCCGAGCGTGATCGCGCTGTCCTTGCTCTTGCCCATCCCGATGCCCTGGGCGGAGTCGCGCAGCTGGATGTCGCGGGCGCTCCAGTCGTTGTAGAGGGTGTAGCCGACGATGTGCTCCTCGGCCCGTGCCGGGTCCAGGTCCCGGCCGCCGCGACCGATCACCGCGCCCACCTCCAGCTCGAGGTCGAACATCGAGCAGCCCGGGGAGATGGGGACGTCGTCGTAGGGGCCGACGATCCCGTCGGCGTTGGCGAAGTAGAAGGCCGGGGTCTGGTACCAGGCGGGATGCAGATCGCCGTCGCGACCAAGCGCCCGGTAGCCCGCTCGCAGGTGGTCGAGAAAGCACAAGCAGTCACGGACCGATGGCGGGCGGGGAAGCGGAGCCCGCAGGACGACGTCGGCGAGGTCGCGGACCTCGTGGGGGTCGCGCAGCGCGCCCTCGCCGGCCTCGGCCAGCTGCCCGTCGGTCAGCAGGCCGAGCAGCGTCGTTCCCGGGGCGAGCCCGCGGACGGAGTCCTCGGCCAGTACTCCTGTGCGGGCGCCGTCCCCGGCGTCGTAGGTGACCCACTTCATGGGTGATCTCCGTTCGTCTGGTTCACAAGGGGTTCTGGTCTCCGGTCGCGGCGGGCTTCGACGGTGTGCGCGCTGCGCAGCGCGGCCTTACGGACCTTGCCGACGCTCGTCCGGGGCAGCTCGTCGCGGACGACGACCTCGGCGGGAACCTTGAAGCGGGCCAGGCGTTCGTGACACCACGCGATGACGTCGGCCGGCTCCAAAATGGCACCCGGCCGCGCGACGACGTGAGCGACGACCACCTCGTCGAGGACGGGGTCCGGCACGCCGTGCACGGCGCACTCGAGCACATCGGGATGGTCGTTGACGACCCGCTCGACCTCACCGGCGGAGATGTTCTCCCCGGCACGCTTGATCATGTCCTTGGCGCGGTCGACGAAGTAGCCGCTACCCTGCTCGTCGATCCTGACGAGGTCGCCGGTGTGCAGCCACCCGTCGGCAAGGAGCTCTGCGGTCTCCGCGGGCCGGTCGTGATACCCCGCGGTGACGTCGCGTCCCGGCTCACCCCCGACCAGCAGCTCGCCGGCCGCTCCAGGCGGGACGTCGCGTCCGGCCGGGTCGACAACGCGGATCCGCACGCCGGGCAGCGGCCGCCCGATGGAGTCCCAGCGCCGACCGTCGCCGACCGGGTTGACGAACGGAGGAGTGATCGTCTCGGTCATGCCGTAGAGCTGCACGAGTGGGGCGGCGAACCGCGACTCGAACGTCCGTGCCTGCTCGTCGGCGAGGTTCTGGGCGAACAGCACGGCCCGCAGGGCGTTCGCCCCGTCGTCGGCGGGATCGGATCGCGCGAGGATCATCCGGACAGGTGCGGCGAAGAGGCTGGCCAGGGTGGGCCCCAGGTCGCGGGCCTGCCGCGGCCACGCCGTAGCCGAGAAGCGCTGCGTCAGCGCGACGGACGCGCCGACGGTCAGCGCCGACATGAGGCAGTAGTACTGGGCGTTGGCGTGGAACAGCGGCAGTGTGACCAGCCACCGGTCGGCCGCAGTGAGGGCGAGGTGCGCCGCCATCGCCGACCCGACCGCGACGTAGTTCTCGTGGGAGACGAGCACCCCCTTGGGCAGGCTCGTCGTACCGGAGGTGTACATGATCGCGGCGGTTCCGTGGCGCGGTGTTCGTGCCGGGAGCCTCGACGGCTCCGTCGCGAGGTCGGCGACCGCGACGACCGGAACTCCGCCGGCCTGGCCCACCGGGTCCTCCAGCCCCGGTCCTGCAACGGATACCCGGGCACCGGAGTCCGTGAGCTGGTGGCGCAGCTCGGTCGGGGTGGAGAGTGGGCTGACCGGGACGAGCACAGCGGCCAGCGCGGCACAGCCGAAGAGGACGTCGAGGAACTCAGGCCGGTTGTCCATGACCACATGCACCCGGTCACCCGCGCCGACTCCGTGCGCGGACAGCACCGCGGCGGCAGCCCCGGCCCGGCCGAGCTGTTGTGCGTAGGTCCGCTCCGTGCGGGTGCCGTCCGCGGCCTCGTGGACCAGGAACACCCGCGCGGCGTCTGCGGCGTGCCGCGACAAGAGCGCGAGTACGTCGCCGGTCACGGATGGGCCCGGACGAGTGTGGTGTCGACGCCCAGCGGGCCCAGCAGGGCGGCTCCGCCCGGCATCCCCAGGGGTGAGGTGAGCCCGGGAAGCAGTTCGGAAAAGAACGCCGCGTTGTCGGCCACGTGCTGATCCTGGCCGGCCACAGGCAGACGGTCGTTGAAGATCGCGGACACCGGGCACGCCGGCTCACAGTTCCCGCAGTCGATGCATTCGGCCGGGTTGATGTAGAGCTTGCGCTCGCCCTCGTAGATGCAGTCAACCGGGCACTCATCCACGCACGAGCGGTCGGTCTCGTCGATACAGGTCCCACCGATGACGAAAGGCACGTTCAGCTCCGGGTTCCCGTGAGGATCGATTGTTCGGTCGAGTGCCCGGGAACGACCTCGGCTGTCGGGTCAATCCAGACGCACGCGTTGTTCACAGCTGTCGCTGCCTCGGCGAAGCCCACGGCGATCAGCGGGACTTTGCCGGGGTAGGTCGCGATGTCCCCGGCGGCGTAGACCCCCGGGACCGCGGTGCGCATGTCCGTTCCGACGGGAACGTGCCGGTGGTCGCGGACGTCGAGGCCCCAGTCGAGTACTGGACCGAGCCGGGCAGTGAACCCGAGCGCGGCGACGATTTGCTGGCAGGGGACCACGACCGAGGCGCTGCGGCCGCGCACCGCGACCTCAAGGGTGCTCAGCCCCTGATCGCGACGACCGAGAACCGGGGTGGCGTCGGTCAGGATCCGTACGCCAAGTCGTTCCGCCTCGGCGACCGACGCCGCATGTGCCCGGAAGGCCGCGCGGCGGTGCACCAGCGTGACGGAGGCGGCCGCGGGGGCGAGCGTCGTGGCCCAGTCGAAGGCGCTGTCACCCCCGCCGACTACCACCACGTCCCGGCCCGCGTAGACACCGGGGTCCGGAACGAAGTAGGCGATGTCGTCGCCGGTGACGCCGCGCACCGGCGGCAGAGACCGCGGCGTGAAGTGACCGATCCCGGCCGCGATGATCACGGCTCGGGAACGGATCCGGCGCCCGGTGGATGTGCGCAGCACCAGTGCCTGGTCGGTTGGTTCAAGCTCCGCGGCCTGCTCACCGAACACATAACCGGGCCCGAACCGATCGGCCTGGCTGGTGAGCCGATCGACCAGTTCACGGCCTGTCACGGCAGGGAAACCGGCGACGTCAAAGATTTGCTTCTCCGGGTACAGCGCACTGATCTGTCCGCCCGGCTCCGGCAGCGCGTCGACAAGCACGGCGCGAAGGCCCCGGAATCCCGCGTAGTAGGCCGCGAATAGACCGGCCGGCCCGGCTCCGACGATGGCGAGGTCGACGTCGTGGACTGCCCCGTCGGCCGCGTCAGCCAAGGGGGTCCCCGTTCTCGTCGACGACCTCGATGACCGCCAGCGGGCAGGCGTCCTGCGCGTCGAGCACCTGGTCGAGTCGCTCGGCTGCTGGGTGAGGGTCGAGGAGGACCACCCAGCCGCGGCCGTCGGCCCCGAACACCTCGGGCGCCACGCGCCGGCATGCACCACTGCCTGCACACTGGTCCGCGAGCACCCGAACGGTCGGCCCGAATCCCAGGGGGCTCATAGGATCACCGGCCTGGTTTCCCATCCCCGCGCGATCGAATTCGTGGCCCGCCGCAGCGCCGGTGCCGTTCCCGGTCGAATACCTGGGAAGCTGCGCAGGATGTGCTCGAACACCACCTGGCCCTCCAGGCGGGCGAGGGGTGCACCGACGCAGAAGTGGATCCCGTGGAAGAACGAGAGGTGCTTGTTGTTCTCCCGGGACACGACGAGCGCATCAGGCTCGGTGAACCTGCGTGGATCGCGGTTGGCCGCCGCCGCGCCCGCCCAGACGATCGAGCCGGCCGGGATGACCCGGTCGCCGAGCGGGGTGTCGACCGCCGCCTTCCGCAGCACCCAGTGCAGCGGCGCGTCCAGCCGCAGGAACTCCTCGACGGCGTCCGGTACGAGCGACACGTCGTCCTGCAGCCCGCGCAGGACGGACGGATTGTCGAAGAGCAGGGTCAGGCCGGAGCCGATCAAGGTGGTTGTGGTCTCGTTGCCGGCCACCAGGAGCAGTGCCAGCTGCGCCAGGAGCTCGACGTCCCCCAGGTTGTCCCCGTCGATGGTCTTCGTCTGGACGAGGGTCGTGATCAGATCCTCGCGCGGCTCGACCTTGCGCGCCGCGACGAGTTCACCCAGGTAGTCGAACAGCTCGAGTGACGTCGTGATGGCTCGGTTTCGTTGCGCGCCGCGGATCATCGGGTCGAAGGTCGATGCGTAGGCGTAGGACCACTCTCGGAACCGGGGCCGCATATCGTCCGGAACGCCGAGGATCGCCGCGATGACTGCGACCGGCACGTCGGCGGCGAAGCCGGGCATGATGTCGAACTCCTCGCCGCGGGGGTAGCGGTCGATCAGCTCCGTCGTGATCCGTTCGACGATCGGCCGCCACGCCTCGATAGCCTGGGGGGTGAAAGCGTGGCGGAACGTGGAACGGATGCGCGTGTGCATCGGGGGGTCGGCGAACATGAAGAGCCGGGATGCGGCGTCGAGGAAGCGCAGGTGTTCAGACTCGCCCGCGTCGTGCCAACTGGGGGCCGAGTCGTAGAACAGGTCGCTGGAGAAGACCTTCGGGTTGCTGCCGACCTTCCGGGCGTCCGCGTACCGGGTGACGAGGTATCCCTGCATCACATCGGACCAGTGAACCCCGTCACCGATTTCCTGGAGCTCCGAGTAGGCCGGGTAGGGGTCCTGCAGCTCACCCCCGAACAGTGCGGCCATGAGCTGGTCCGCGCGGGGGGAGGACTGCCGTGGATCCGTACCGAGGTGGGTGGTCATGAGTTCTCCCATGTTGGTAGTGGTTGTCGGATCTGCCGGCGCGGATCACGCTGCAGACGGGCTCTTCGGACTAGCGTTGCGTCCGACGAACCCGACACAGGCGAACACCACACTGATGACCCCGAGGAACACCCAGCCGCTGTTCCAGCCGTAGACGGGCACGATCTGGCCGAAAACGAAGGGAACGATGAAGCCGCCGATGGCGGCCAGAGTGAACATGAGCCCGATCGCCGTACCAAGGTGCTCGTGCGGGGTCCTGGCCACCAGGGCTGGCACGGATGCCCAAGCCGCGTACTGCAGCAGCTGGAAGAAGCCGATTGCGATACCGATTGCCCACAGCCAGGGACCGGGGGCCACTGGGATCAGCAGCAGCAGCAAACCGTTGACGACAAGTGGGATGACTGCCAGGCCTCGCACGCCAGAGATTCGGTCGGCCCAGTATCCGCCGACAATGCTCCCAGGAATCCCGGCCAGACCGATCAGCGCTACGAGTAGGCCGGCCGACGCCGGGCTGAACCCGTGCTGGGTCACGGCATAGTCACTGAGCAGCTGCGATGCGGTGAAGTAGGCCCCATAGGCCCCGAGCAGGGCAATCCCGTAGATCCACAGGTCGCGGTGCAGCAGGGCCTTCCGCAGGCCGGACGTAGTTACGGTGACCCCGCTGAGGTTCACCGCGCCCGGAGGGGTTCGGAACCCGGCCGCTGTGACGACCGCGACGGCGATCCCGATCAGACCGCCGATGACCAGGCCGGCGTTCCAGCCGACCGCCGCCTGCACGAACACCCAGACGTAGAGTCCGACGGCGATCCCGACACTGAACCAGACCCCGGCGGCGATGCCGAGCGCCAGCGCGAGTTGTCTGCCCTCGAACCACACGACGAGGGCGCCGTAGGCGGCGGCGACGAAGATCGACGCACCAATCCCGGCGATCACGCGGCTCGTGGCCAGCAGCGCGTAGTCCGGTGCGATCCCCGACGTGACGCCCGCCAGCCCCTGCAACAGGACACCGAGTACCAATGTGCGTTTGAGGCCAAGCCTCGTGAGAACCATCCCGGCCGGGATGTGGGCGATCCCGTAGCCGACAACGAACAGCGAGATGAGCAGGGCCAGCTCGGGGATGCCGACCCCGAGGTCGACCGCCATCAGAGGGAAGGCCGGAGCCACGTTGAACCAGTTCAACGTCAGGCAGAAGAATCCCGCACTGACGATCGCCGCCATATACCAGCGCGCGGCGAGTGCGTCGGGCAGAGCCGCGGATCCTGACTGCGGAATGGAGGAGGAGGGGGAAGTGGGCATCGTCGACCGTCCGGATGGGAGGACTCGGCGGAGCCGAGCAGGTGAAACTACGGGGAGGAACACCGTTCGTGGGCGCGTACCGTCTGTCCAGTACGACGAACTGAAATAGAAGGAGTGACGGGTCCGCGGTGGGCTTCAATACGCGCCCGCGCCGGGTCAGGCGGTCGAGTCCTGCGGGAGTGGCTGGCCCTTTTCGCCACTGCGTTCGGCCAGGAAACCCTCACGCGCCGCGATACGCCCAAACACGCCGGCCTGGTCCGGCATGGGCAGGGCGTCGTCAAGCTGGTGGTAGACGTTCAGGACGTTCTGCACGATTCGGCCGCTCTCGGGCACACCGGCGTAGGGGCCGAGGTCGATGACCTCCACTGCTTGCTCGGGGGTGAGGCCGTCCTCGAACAGCTCGGTCGTTCGCGATTCGACGAACACGAGGTAGTCCCGCATAGCCACGACCGCAGACTTGTCCGTAACAGCCCCATGGCCAGGGACGATCGTTGTGACGTCCAGGTCCAGAATCAGGTCGCAGGCCGCTACCCACCGATTGAGGGGGCCGGCCCAGACCACGGGTGTCCCGCCGTTGAACAGGATGTCTCCGGTGTAGAGCAGCTGTGCGTCGGGAACGTAAACAAGAGTGTCACCCGCCGTATGGGCCGGGCCGACCTGAATCAGCTCGACCGGCCGACCTCCGATGTGAAGTGACATTCGGTCGACGAAGGTACGGGTCGGCGCCGTGGCGATGATCCCGTCGAACTGGAACGGCGCGAAGATGTGGCGCGCGAAGTCACCGGCCGGACCGTCGAGGGTCTTTAACCGCTGCAGCGATGCCACGGCATCCTGGGTGACGAGCTCGGCCGTGGCAACCGACCCAACGATCTCGGCGCCGCGGGCTGCGAGCAGCTGGTTGCCGAAGGTGTGATCCCCGTCGGAGTGGGTGTTGACGACGGTCGTGATGGGTCGGCCCTCGGTGATCGGCCCGAAGCCCGCCAGCATCTCCGCCGCCAGGTCGAGATCGAACAGCGTGTCCACCAGCAGCGACTCCCCCTCACCCACGATCAGGCCCGCGTTGCTCCAGCCCCAGCTGCCGTCCGGCAACATCCACGCATGGCAGTCGTGACCAAGGCCGACGGACCCGCGTGGGAAGGTCGATGGACTCACGAAGCTCTCCTTGTGGTCGGGCCCCTACGCTAGGTGCCGTGAGGTACGATCCGAATATCGGCATTTTGCTTAGCTTGTTTGCCGATATCGGGAGTGTGCGCGGACACAGGAAGGAAGTCAAGATGGCCGGTAGACGGAGACGGCAGGAGCTCGACGCTGTCGATCGCAGGCTTGTAGCCGAGCTCAAGCGGGATGGAAGGGCCCCGAACGTTGCCCTTGCCAAATCGCTGGGTGTTTCGGAGAAGACGGTTCGCCTACGCATCGCCCGCCTCCAGGACGCCGGAAAACTCCGAATTTCGGCAGAGCTGACCGAGGACGAGCCACGCAGCCGCATGATCTACCTGGTCAAGGCGCGGCCGGGGGAACGCATCGAAGTGGCGGAGTTCCTGGCCGCACAGCCAGGTGCCGAGATCGTGTACCTCACCACCGGTGCAGCCGACGTCATCGTCGTCGGAGCCTTCGACGACGACACCAGCGCACTGCGCTTCCAGGTGCAGACGATCGAGGGCCATGAAGGGGTGGCCTCGGCGGAGTCGTGCCACCTGATCACCAAGGCCGGGGTCAGCAATGGGACTGCCGGCGGCGCGGCGCCCGCTGTCGACCCCGAAGTACTGGCAACCGTCATGGGGCTCGCCCGCGGCGCCTCATTGGAAGAGCTGTCGCAGATTGTTTGCACGGTGGGAACGGCGGGACTCGGAGCGGATCGAGTGCTGGTCGTCATCGCCGACGACAGTGGCCGTCGGCCGTGGAGAGTGACTCGGTCCCACGGTATCTCGACTACCTACCTGAACGCCCTGGATCAACTGATTGATGATGGCCTGACCGACGGTGTCATCAAGAAGGTCTGGCAGACCCAGCTGCATATGCTCGTCACAGATGCCCGTACCGACCCGCTTTTTGCTGCCGCTCACGGACTGGTGCTTGCCGAGGGTTATGTATCTATCTTGACACTGCCGATGCTCTACGGCGATTCACTCGTCGCAAGCATCAGCCTCTACTATGACTCGAAGTACTCGTTTGACGAAACTTACGTTGCCACCGCCCAAGGTGCGGTCGACAGCTTGACGATCGGGATAGCACGCTCACTCGGCAAGGCGCCGTCCTTTAATGTCATTCAGCGCTGAAGCTCTAATCTCGACTACGCCACCCGCTAAACCATTCGTCGCGAAGCACACCGTTGAATGGTGCCGCATTTGCATCGTTCGTCTACAAATCTTCTCTACGCTAGAGCAGCAGCATCTAGGTCTCGTCGTCAGCGGTTGTTGATACAAGGTTCTCGAATACACCGTGCGAGCCCACCGGCGCCACTCTCGGGCAACGGCCCGAGCTGATTTCGGAATACTGCGGAATGCGTCGCAACCGAGGCAAGCTGGGAGTGCACGCTCTAGCGATCGGTCCTACTGATGGGTCAAATGAGTATCTAAAAAGGCGACTAGCTGCGTCTACATCTGAACACCGTCCCTCCCACTAAAGCGTCGCTCAGTCATCAAGATCGATACATTGCACAAGCTGCTTTCGGCCAATCATTTTCTGCGCGTTATGAGGGCATCGATGATGCCGGGCCCATGGGCAGCGCCCATGCCGTGCTGCGCACCGGACTGCGGCGGGGAGAACTCGCACCAGGCGGCCAGCCGGGTCGACGATGATCATGCCCGGCGGCTCGACGAGCTGCCCGCCGGGTGGCCGGGTGAGATCAGCTGGTGAGACGCGTAGCGGTTTCGAGCGCGCAGAGCTCGCCGGGACGATCCGCGAGATGGGGCACCTCCGGCTCGACCACCCGGTCTCGCCGGGGCAGGAGACAGGACCGGCACCGCGCAGTCGCCTCGGCCACCCTGCCCACGGCTGGTCCATCGGAACGCCCTCGGACGACCTCGCCTTCGCCCGTCCTGGTCGTCGGAGCCGGGAAGCACCGGCCCCGGTGGGCGTGGGGGCGTGGCGTTCCTCCTCGGACGACCGTGACTGGGCGCGATCCGCGTTCTCGCACGCAGGAGACCGAGGCGCCGCCCCTCCCCGCGGCGACGCCACGCGGCCCTCACGTTACTTCCATCCACCCGCCATACTATGCGGTATGGTATGGTCGGCTCATGAGCCTGGACAGCCCGTCGGCCGGAAGGCCGGAGACTGATGTCGACGTGATGATCGTCGGGGCCGGTCCGACCGGGCTGGCCCTGGCGGTTGACCTGGTCCGGCGGGGAGTCGAGGTGGCGCTGATCGAGGAGGCGCCGGCGCTGCCCCGCGAGTCCCGAGGCAAGGGCCTGCAACCCCGAACCATGGAGGTGCTGGAGGACCTCGGCGTGGTCGACGCGATCCTGGCGCACGGCGAGGCGCGGCAGGATATCTCGCTCTACTGCGACGGCCGGCGTGTCGCGCGGCTGCCCGCCGGCCTGGCCCGGTCGCGCTCGGACCTGCCGTATCCGAACATCGTGATGATCCCTCAGTGGTGCACGACCGCAGTTCTCGCGGACCGTCTCCGGGAACTCGGCGCCGTGGTGCGGTTCGGTACCCGGCTCGAGTCCTTCACCGTGGACAACCAGGCCGTGCGCGCCGTATCGACCTCGCCGGACGGCGGCCGCGTCGAGGTGACGGCCCGCTTCCTCGTCGGCTGCGACGGCGGGCACAGCCTGGTGCGTCGCATCCTCGGCCTCGAGTTCGCCGGGACCTCCGACGAGGCGCGGTGCTACCTGCTCGGCGACGTCACCGTTCCCGGGTGGGAGCCCGAGGTTGGGGGTGCCGTGCGCTCGCACGCCTGGTTCGGAGTCGACGGGTCGTTCCTTGGCCTCGCGGGTCTCCCCGGGGCCGCGCAGTGGCAGATCGGGGCGAGCGTCCCCGTCGACGACGCCGTCGAGCCGACTCTCGGGTCGCTGCAGCGGCTGTGGGACGAGCGCACCGGCCACCACGAGGTCCGCCTCGCCGCGGCGACCTGGCTGTCGAACTTCCGGGTCAATGTCCGCATGGTCGACACCTATCGCCGAGGCCCGGTCTTGCTCGCGGGCGATGCCGCGCATGTGCACCCGCCCACCGGGGGCCAGGGCATGAACACCGGGATCCAGGACGCCTACAACTTGGGCTGGAAGCTCGCCGCCTGCCTCGACGGCCACGACGACGCCTTGCTGGACAGCTACCAGGCCGAACGCCTGCCGGTCGCCCGGCGCGCGCTGAAGCAGAGCACCGACATCCTCGACGTGGTCACCAACCGCAACCCGCTCGTCCGGTTCGCTGTGCACCGCCTGCTCCTGCCGATGCTCAGCCGCCCCGCGCTCAACCGCCTGCTCACCGCCCGGGTGTCCCAGATCGACATCGGCTACCGGGACGGGCCCCTCGCGGAGGGCCGGTCGGTCGGCGGCAGGGTGCGCGCGGGCGACCGTGCGCCCGACGCCCACCTCGTCGATGCGACCGGACGGCCGCTACGGCTGTTCGACCTGCTCCGCGGGCCGCACTGGACCCTTCTGCTCGTCGGTGAGGCGGCCGCTCAACACCTCGACGTCGAGGTCCTGCCGGACGACGTCCACGCTGTCATGATCGCCGACCCTCAGCCGACGTCGTTCCCGGGCCGGGTCGTCGGCGACCGTGGTCGGAGCTTCCGCCGGTCGTACCGGGCGCGGCCCGGCACCGCCGTGCTGATCCGTCCCGACGGCTATGTCCGCCGGTGCATGACGGCGCCTCGCGCCGACGCGGTGACCGCGAGTCTCGGCGTCGATCGAGCGGCCGGGCCGGACGAGACCCGTCGACCAGGCGGGGGCCGATTCCGGCACACGATGCGAGGAGTCCCGAGATGATCCAGCCCTGGTGGCCGCTCGCCCTGCTGGCCGCTACCCAGCTCGGTGATGCGGCGATGTGTCTGAAACCGATCGACTTCATCCGACAGTGCCTCACCGACGTCCACTTCCCGGTGCGGTTCTGGAAGGTGCTGCCCCCACTGAAGGCCGGCGCCGCGACCGGGCTCGTGATCGGGATCTGGGTGCCGCCGTTGGCGGTGCTCGTCTGCGCGGCGCTGGTGGGCTACTTCGTCCTCGCGGTCGTGGCGCATCTCCGCGCTCGTGACTTCGGCCGCGCCCTCTTCCTGAACGCGACCGGGATGCTGGTCCTCTGCTCGGCGACGCTCGTCTTCACCCTCCTGGCTGGGTGACCGACCGGTCAGACGTGGGGGAGCAGGTCCGGCAGCAGGTCGAAGAGCGCCTGCCGGCTCGCGCTGTCGAGGGGTGGGTGGACCGAGCCGGCGCCGATCAGGAGCAGGTGCGGCAGCAGCGCCGCGGCGTGCGCGCGAGAGGGGTCGGCGACGACGCGCCGCCACAGCGCCTCGAGGAACTCCAGCCGCGCCCGGTCGATCCGCTCGACGGTGTCGCCCGCCTCGCGGTGTCCGACCGCCCACGCCCGCAGGGCGCGGTCGAGGTCGGCATCGACCAGCTCGTCCAGCCGCGCGGGGAGTGAGCGCAGCGCGTCGACCGGGGTGAGCGCCGCCAGCTCGGTCGACACGGCGCCCAACAGGGCGACCTGCATCTGCTCGAGACGCTCGAGCAGCGCCGCGCGGTAACCGCCGATCCCGCTGAAGTGGTGGTGGAAGGAGCCCTTCGACAGCCCCACCCGAACGGCCAGCCGGTCGATCCGCACAGCGTCGGGTCCTTCGTCGGCCAGGGCGGCGGCGCCCGCGCTCAGCCACAGGTCACGTGTCGACACCCCATCACCATGCCATACGGTATGGCCCAGCGTTCGCTAGGCGAGCTCGGGCAGCGCCGCGGGGTCGGGGCTGTAGGCAACCATCCAGGTCGGTTCGATCCGGTAGTAGCTCACCTCGGTCCAGACGAAGGCCTCCGGTCCGTAGTGGTCCTTGAGGTAGTCGAGGGCCGCCGGCCAGCGTGGGTCCTCCGGACCGCTCGGCGGGTTGAGCGGGCGCGCCCGGCCGTGGACGAAGACGCCGAGGGTGTCTCCGCGCATGTGGGCCACGCTGACCGCGGGTCGAGCCGTGAGGTGGCGGGCCTTGGCGGCCGAGGGGGCGGTGCCGACCAGCCATTCTCCGTGGAAGAGGTGTCCGTCCACCCCACTGACCCGGGGCTCGCCCGCCCGGGTCACGGTGGCCAGCGCGAGCGTGCACATCCCGCTCACCACGCGGACGAGCTGCTCCGCGTCGAGCGTCCGCTCACCGGGGGTGACGATGCTCTGCAGGTGCGGGGTGGACTTCCGGACCGAGGCGTCCAGCAGCTCCTGAAGGCGGCTGAGCTCGGCGGCGGTCTCGAACATGACTCTCCTGTCGTCGTCGGACGGGGTCGGGCAGGGTCGGTCCCGGGAGGTGTCGGCGCAGGTGACGGGCGGTCACCGTGTCGGCGGTCGCGACCTCCTGCGGGGTGCCCGCGGCCACCACGGACCCACCGTGGCGCCCCGCCCCGGGGCCCAGATCGATGATCCAGTCCGACGCGGCGGCCACGCCGAGGTCGTGTTCGGCGAGGACCACGGTGTTGCCCGCCGTGACCAGGTCGTCGACCACGTCCACGAGCCGCTGGGTGTCGGCGGGGTGCAGACCGGCGGTGGGCTCGTCCAGCACGACCAGCCCGCGTGTCCGTCCCGTGGCGCCGCGCTGGATCGCGGCGGCGAGCTTGAGGCGCTGAGCCTCGCCACCGGAGAGCTCGGTGGCGCTCTGGCCGAGCTGCAGGTAGCCGAGCCCGACGTCGGCGAGTGCGGTGAGGACGCGGCCGAGCTGCTCGGGACCGGTGAGCCGGTCGACGGCCTCGGCGACGGTCAGGCCGAGGACCTCGTCGATCGTCAGCCCCGCGTACCGGACGACCGACGCCTCCGGTCGATAGCGTCGACCCTCGCAGGCCGGGCACACGACCCACACGTCCGGGAGGAAGTGCATGTCCACGAGGGTCCGGCCGTACCCGGCGCAGGCGGTGCACCGGCCACCGTCCGCGGCGTTGAACGAGAACCACGAGGCCGTGAGCCCCCGGTCCCGGGCGGCCGGGGTGGCGGCGAACAGGGCGCGCAGGAGGTCGAAGGCTTTGCTGTACGTGGCAGGGTTCGACCGGGGAGTGCGCCCGATGGGCTCCTGGTCGACGACGGTCACCCAGCCGATCGGTCCGACCCCCTCAAGCCGGTCGGTGCCGGTCGTGCGGTCCACGCCGCGACGTCCGTCGACGGCCGCGGCGACGCCCTCGGCGAGGGCGACGAGCAGGCTGCTCTTGCCGCTGCCGCTGACCCCGGTCAGACACGTCAACCGCCCCAGCGGCAGGCCCACCCGGTCGACCTCGAGGGAGTGCACCCGTATCCCGTGCAGGGTGAGCCAGGAGGTGTCGGCGTCGATGCGCCGCCGGTCGCGCCGCAGATGGTGACCGCGCTCGGCGAGGTGGCGGCCGGTCACCGATCCGGCCTCGGCGGCCAACCCGGCAGGCGGGCCGGAGAACACGACGGAGCCACCGTGGCGCCCGGCGCCCGGGCCCATGTCGACGACCCAGTCGGCACGGGCGATCACCTCCGGATCGTGCTCGACCAGGACCACCGTGTTGCCGGCGGCGCACAGCTGCCGCGCGATGTCGGACAGGTGGTCCTTGTCGGCGGGGTGCAGCCCGCTCCCCGGCTCGTCGAGGACGAAGGTGATCCCGCTCAGCTCGGTGCTCAGCTGTCCGGCCAGCCGCGTGCGTTGCCGCTCACCGCCGGACAACGAGGTCGCCGTCCGCGAGAGCTGGAGATGGGCGAGGCCGAACCGGCAGGTCAGCTCGAGGCGGCGGTCGAGATCGTCGAGCAACGGCGCCCCCACCTCCCGGTGGGCGTGCCGGAGGCCTCGGCGCACGAGGTCGCTCCACTCGCGGACCTCCCACAGCTCTCGGTCGACGAGGTCGACGTAGGTGACCCCGCCCAGGGTGATCGTGCGGGCGTCCTCGCCGAAGCCGGTGCCGCCACAGCCGGGGCAGGACGTGGTGCGCAGGTAGCGGAGATAGCGCTGCTTGGCCGTGGCGGTCGTGGCCTGCGCGAACACCCTCTCGACCTCGGCCAGCGCGCCCCGCAGCGGCTTGGTCGTCGTGTAGGTCCAGGACGCGGTCTCGTTCTTGTTGGGCATGTCGACGGTCGCCTCGACGCCCTCGTCGCCGGTACCGTGCAGCACCTCGTGGCGGAAGCGCTCGGGGAGCGCCTCCCACGGCTGGGCGAGATCCACGCGGCGCATCGCCGCGAGCGCCGGGACGAAGGCGTGCTCCCCGGACCGCCACTTCGCGAACCAGGGCGACGCGCCGTCGAGCAGCGGCAGGTCCGGCCGCGTGATGATCGACTCCTCCGACGCCCGCCACCGTCCGCCTGCGCCGTGACACTCGCGGCACCGACCCTCGGCCGCGTGCCGGTCGAAGTGTGTCGTCGAGAGGGGTCGTCCGAGGTCCGCGGTGAGGCCGGGGAGCCGGGAGTACAGCAGGCCGAGGTACCCGTCGATGCCGGTCAGGGTGGCGATGGTGGACCGGGGGCTGGTGCTGAGCCTGCGTTGGTCGACGGCGAGGGTGGCCGTGAGCCCGCCGATCCGGTCCACCTGCGGCCGGCTCCGTTGCGTAAGGTACTGACGGACGAACGGCGACAGCCCTTCCAGGTAGCGCAGCTGTGCCTCCGCGTGGAGAGTGTCGATCGCCAACGACGTCTTGCCGCTCCCGCTCACCCCCGTGACGGCGACGACCCTCCCCTTCGGGATGCGCACCGAGACGTCGCGGAGGTTGTGCGTCCTGGCCCCGACGATCTCGATCGCCTCGTCAGGACCCTGGAGCCGATCCGGTCCCGCGGCCATGTCCCGCTCTCCCTCTCTCATGCGCGCGCACGGCGTTCAGACGGCACGAGCAGGCCCACGATCTCGGTGATGCTGTCGGTCAGGTACTCCTCCAGCGGGACCGACCGTCGGAACAACCACCAGATCAGCGCCCCCTGCCACTGCGAGGCCAGGACGCGGCCGATCTGATCCGGAGCGTCCGGCGTCGAGGAGAAGCAGTCGTCCAGGGCCTCGACGAGGGCGCTCTCCCAGGCCACCCCCCGTTCCCGCAGCACCGGATCCCGCAGGTCCTCGCGCAGGAGTAGTAGGCCGCTCCCCTCGTAGTCCGGCCGCTCGTGTCCTCGTGAGAGCCCGACGAGGAACTCGACCGCGCCGGCGGCCGTCCTGGGGACCGTCGCGGCGAGCTCCGCCGTCAGGTCGTCGAGCTGGTCCCACGCCTGCAGCAGGGCTCGGCGACCGAGCTCCGGCTTCGCGCCGAAGCGCTGCACGAGAGTCGCCGCGGAGAGCCCGGACCGTGCTGCGAGAGCCGCGAACGTCAGCCCCTCGACACCGCCTTCGCGGAGGAGAGCCAACGCCGCGTCGAGGACTTGCTCGTCGGACTGCGACTTCCTGCGGGGCACGGTCCGATTATAACCGAATGCTTGTTTATATTCAGCTCGATGTCACCGACCGCACCATGCCGGGTCGTCCACAGGGTGATGCGGCACGCCTCGTGGCGTGGGGCCCGCTGCCGCACGATGCTCGTTCGGTAGGGCTGGCTGCGTGGGTTGGGACGTCATCCCCGCGAGCTGTCCAGGCTGGGCGGGCTGGGCAGTGGATCCGGCGCATACCGGCCGTGTCCTGCGAGGAGCGCGCATTCGTGGCCTCCCCCGTGGCTCGGTCGGAGTTCTCGAACGCCACGACCACTCGGGACGCGTCGAACGTCGACCCAGCAAGCCCCGTCGCCCGCACCGCCTGCGCCGCATCCTCGCCCCGGTACATCCGTCGCGACGTCAGATGACCGACGTACGGCGGATCCAGGCCATCGACGAGGACACGCACCGGCGCCAATGATCTTCATCGTGGCACGGTTCATGGCAGGAGATGCAGGCTCGCGGAGCCCGCGCGGCCTGAACCACCTACCGAACCGCGGTCAACCGAAGTCTGGTCAGTCCCAGTTTGCCGAGTCCGCTCAGGTGTTGGAGGGCGGGGCGTAGAGGGCGGTGAGCAGGTGCACGGCAATCGGGGTCGCGGGGTGCGGGGCGTCGCGCCACCAGGTTAGGTGCACCGGGATCGGCGGGGCGTCACGCACCGGGCGGTAGACGACTCCCGGGCGGGCGTACTGGTGCGCGGTGGCCTCGGCGGTGATGCCGACACCGTGGCCGGCCGCGATCTCGGCGAGCCAGTCGTCCACTTCATGGATGTCGACGGTCTTCGGTCGCGCGTCCTGCGGCCACATCTCGGCGGTCGTGGTGCCGGTACGGCGGTCCACGAGCAGCGGGCGTCCTGCGATCTCGGCCAACGTCACACTGCGCCGCCGCGCCCATGGGTCGTCGGCGGCCACAGCGCATAACCGTCGTTCCCGACCCACGACCACGGAGTCGAACCGGTGATCCTCGACCGGTACGCGCACCACGGCGACGTCGCACGCCCCCTCGGCGAGCCCGCCGGTGACGGAGCTGGTTCGCACTAGCCTCAGATCGACGTCGGGCGCGGCGACCGGCCAACGGCGCTGGAACGTCACGGTGTGGCGACCCATCGCCGACCAGGCGTACCCCAGGCGCAGCCGGGAAAGACCGGAGACCGCATCCCGGACCAGCTCGTCGGCCCCGGCCAGCAGCCGCCGAGCACGGGCCAGTACGCGCGTACCGGCCGCGGTGGGCACGACGCTCCGGGAGGTCCGGTTCAGCAGCCGCACCCCCAGCTCGGACTCCAACGACGCAAGTGTGCGCGACACAGCCGCCTGGGAGAGTCCCAGCTCGATCGCGGCGTCGGTGAACGTCCCGGTCTCGACGATCGCGACGAGGCAGCGCAGGTGCCGCAGTTCCATCACGTCACCGTATCGATGCGTCAGACGCATGGACCGGCGTCCGGACGCATTATGGGCACGACCGTGCGGTCCTCAGGATCAGGCCCATGCAGCGGACCGGAGTGGCGATGATGACGGGCAGCGCACTGTCCAACCAGGTCGGAGCCGCGATCGGAGCACTGGCGTTCCCCGTGATCGGCCCCGTAGGAGTTGTGGCGGTGCGGCAGTGGATCGGCGCGGCGGTGTTGCTGAGTGCTGGGCGGCCCCGGGTGCGAGCCTTCACGTGGTCGCAGTGGTGGCCGGTCCTGACGCTGGGAGCGGTGTTCGCGACCATGAACGTCTCCCTGTACTCCGCGGTCGACCGGCTCGGCCTCGGTCTGGCGGTGACACTGGAGTTCCTCGGCCCGTTGGCGGTCGCGCTGGCCACGTCGCGTCGCCGGATCGACCTGGGCTGCGCACTGGTCGCGACAGCAGCCGTGGTGATCCTGAGCCGTCCCCAGCCCAGTACCGACCGGGTCGGCATCGCGTTCGGCCTGCTCGCCGCGGCGTGCTGGGCGGCCTACATCCTGCTCAACCGCCTGGTCGGGGCCCGGTTGCCCGGTGCGGAGGGCCCGGCGGCGGCATCGGCGCTCTCGGCACTGCTGTTCGTGCCGGTGGGGATCGTCGTGCTGCTGGCGCACCCGCCGACCCCGGTCGCCCTCGCCTGCGCCGCCGCCGCGGGGGTGCTCTCCTCCGCGGTGCCGTTCCTGGTCGACATGCTCGCCCTGCGGCGGGTCCCCGCCCACACCTACGGGATCTTCATGAGCGTCAACCCGGTGCTCGCGGCCGTCGTGGGCGTGGGCGTGCTGGGCCAAGCCCTCGGCTGGACCCAGTGGCTGGCGATCGCCGCGGTCGCCGGGGCGAACGTGGTCAGCGGACGATTCCGCACCCGGACCTGCAGAAACGTCTCCAGGTCCGACACCCGCAGTGCCCGCTGAACCCGTGACATGACCGCCACTCCCTCTGATTCGACAACGATCGACCTGGGCGTTGCGCTCTGGATCGACGCCTGTCAAGGTAGAAGCATGTCGAAGCAAGAGCGGATGCTCGTCGAGCTGGCCGACCAGGTGGAGTGTTGTTCCCCGTTGGTTCGCGAGCCGCTGGCACCGGGCCAGGCGGTCGAGCTGGCGAGGGTGTTCAAGGCGCTGGGTGATCCGGTCCGGCTGCGGCTGGCGTCGCTGATCGCCTCCCATGACGGTGGTGAGGCGTGCGTCTGCGATCTCACCGACGCCTTCGAGCTGTCCGGCCCGACGATCTCGCACCACCTCAGGGTGCTGCGCGAGGCGGGCCTGATCACCGGGGAGCGCCGAGGCACGTGGGTGTACTACCGCATCCAGCCCGACGCCCTGCGGCGGCTCTCGGCCGTCCTGGTGCTCGACGACACCGCGGCCGTGACCGCATGACCGCCACCCCGCAGACCGATGCGCCGGTCGTCGCCCGACTCTCCACCCTGGACCGGTTCCTGCCGGTCTGGATCATCGCCGCGATGGTTCTCGGGCTCGTCGCCGGGCGGTTGATCCCCGGCCTGGGTGCCGCGCTCGGGGCGGTCGCGATCGACGGGGTCTCCCTGCCGATCGCGATCGGGTTGCTGGTGATGATGTACCCGGTGCTGGCGAAGGTGCGCTACGACCGCCTCGACACCGTCACCGGCGACCGTCGGCTGCTCGGCGCGTCGCTGGTCCTGAACTGGGTCCTGGGCCCGGCGCTGATGTTCGCCCTGGCCTGGCTGATGCTGCCCGATCTCCCCGAGTACCGCACCGGCCTGATCATCGTCGGGCTCGCCCGCTGCATCGCCATGGTCATCATCTGGAACGACCTGGCGTGCGGGGACCGCGAGGCCGCGGCGGTGCTGGTCGCGCTGAACTCGGTGTTCCAGGTGTTCGCGTTCGCCGTGCTCGGCTGGTTCTACCTCACGGTGCTGCCCGGCTGGCTCGGCCTGCCGCAGGCCGACCTGGACGTGTCCCCGTGGCAGATCGCGGTGTCGGTGCTGATCTTCCTGGGTGTCCCGTTGGTGGCGGGCTACCTGTCGCGCCGGCTGGGGGAGCGGGCGAAGGGCCGGGAGTGGTACGAGTCGAAGTTCCTGCCCGTGATCGGCCCGTTCGCGCTCTACGGCCTGCTGTTCACCATCGTCGTGTTGTTCGCGCTGCAGGGCGACGCGATCATCTCGCGGCCGTTCGACGTGGCCCGGATCGCGCTGCCGCTGCTGGTGTACTTCGCCGTCATGTGGGCCGGGTCCTACGCGCTGGGCAAGGCGATCGGCCTGTCCTACGAGCGGACCACGACGCTGGCGTTCACCGCGGCGGGCAACAACTTCGAGCTCGCCATCGCCGTCGCGATCGCGACGTTCGGTGTCACCTCCGGGCAGGCGCTGGCCGGGGTGGTGGGGCCGCTGATCGAGGTCCCCGTGCTCGTCGGCCTGGTCTACGTCTCGCTCGCCCTGCGCCGCCGCTGGCGCTCCGGCGCCGACCGTTCCACCACCTGAGCCCCGCTCCGTCCACCAGCCCGTCCGGAAGCCCCCTGAGGAAGAAGGCCGTCGTGACCAGCACCTGGCACCGCGACACCCTGTCCATCGACCAGCGACTCGCCCTGAAGACCGCCGCGGGCAACCTCGCCCGGCAGTTCGACGGCACCTTCGGCACGGAGACCATCGAACGGTTCCTGCATGCCTCCTACGACGAGTTCGCCGGCCGCGCGGTCGTGCTCAACTACCTGCCGCTGCTCGCGGAGAAGTTCGCCCGCCAACAGCTGCGGGCCCTGGCCAAGATCGAGGGCCGCAGCGGCGACGACCGGCCGGTGGTGCTGTTCCTGTGCACCCACAACGCCGGCCGCTCGCAGATGGCGTTGGGCTTCTTCACCCACCTCGCAGGCGACCGGGCCATCGCCTGGTCCGGCGGGTCCGAACCCGGCACGTCGGTCAACCCGGCCGCGGTCGCCGCCATGGCCGAGCGGGGGATCGACATCTCCGCGGAGTACCCGAAGCCCTGGACCGACGAGATCGTCCGCGCTGCGGATGCGGTGATCACCATGGGATGCGGTGACGCCTGCCCGGTGTTTCCCGGGCGCCGCTACGAGGAATGGGTCCTCGACGACCCCGCCGGACTCGCCGTCGACGACGTCCGACCCATCCGTGACGAGATCGAGCGCCGGGTCCGGGTGCTGCTCGCCGAGCTCGTCCCAGCCGCACGATGACCGAGGATTCGATGACCGTCCCCGAGGTGTTGTTCGTCTGCGTCCACAACGCCGGTCGCTCGCAGATGGCCGCCGCCCTGCTGGCGCACCACGCCGCGGGCTCGGTGCGGGTCACCTCCGCCGGGTCCGCACCCGCCGACACCGTCAACCCCGCCGTCCGCGAGGTCATGTCCGAGATCGGGCTGGACCTGTCGCACGAGATCCCGAAGAAGCTGTCCACCGACGCCGTCGAGGCCGCCGACGTCGTGATCACCATGGGCTGCGGCGACGCCTGCCCGGTCTTCCCCGGCAAGCGGTACCTCGACTGGGACCTCACCGACCCCGCAGGCAAGGCGGCAGCGGAGATCCGCCCGATCCGCGACGACATCGACGCCCGTGTGCGCGGGCTCCTGGCCGAGCTGACCGCCCGATGACCCCGTCGGTGCTGTTCGTCTGCGTCCGCAACGGCGGCAAGTCCCAGATGGCGGCCGGGCTGATGCGCCACGCCGCGGACGGACGGGTCGTCGCCCACTCCGCGGGGACCCGGCCCGGTTCGTCGATCAACGCGCTCTCGGTGCAGGTGCTCGCCGAGGTCGGCGCCGACATGTCCGGCGAGGTTCCGAAGCCCGTCGATCCGGCGCTTCTCGCAGGTGTCGATGTCGTGGTGACGCTGGGCCGCGAGGCACAGCTCGACGTCCCTCCCGGCACCGACCTGCGCAACTGGGACACCGACGAGCCCTCCGAGCGGGGCATCGACGGCGTCGAGCGGATGCGCCTGGTCCGCGACGACATCGACGGCCGCGTTCGGCAGCTGCTGCACGAACTCGTCCCGGTCCAGGGCACGTAGCGGCCCGTCAGGCGGCGTTCGGCGTCCGCGGAATGCTGCCCGCCGCGAGGACGGCGGCGACTGCGGCGATGACGGCCAGCAGGGCGAACACCAGTGGGTAGCCGCCCAGCGCGGTGGCCAGGACCGCGCCGGCCCAGGGGGACAGCGCGGTCGCGATCCGGCCGCCGTGGGTCGACCCCCAGCGGTCGCTGATCGCGGTGGCCTGCAGCAGGGTGAAGACCCCTCGGGTCGCGCCGGCGAGCATCGAGCACGTACAACACCCAGCTGGTGACCTCGGTGACGCACAGGACCACCAGCACACGGCGAAGGCCGGCGCCGGACAGCGCGCCCGGCTCCGCCGTGTCGGCGTTCGCCGACGGCAGTGTTCCGTCAGCCTGCCGCCCCGGACCGGCCCCCGATCGAGAGCGGCTCCACCGGTCCGCAACATCCTGCGGCGGTCTCGGAGTCGTCGTCGGCGGGTGCGTCGACGAGCCCGGCGCCACCGCAGACCCCGGTCTCGGGCAGGACCAGCTCGACCCGGTCGGCCCCGGCCCGGTCGCCGGCGATCGCGGCCACCACCGAGCGGGTCTGCTCGTAGCCGGTGAGCGCGAGGAAGGTGGGGGCGCGCCCGTAGCTCTTCATGCCGACCAGGAACAACCCCGGCTCGGGCTGGGTGAGCTCGCGGGCACCGTGTGGGTACACCGTGCCGCAGGAGTGCACGTTCGGATCGATCAGCGGGGCGAGTTCGCGCGGGGCCTGCAGCACCGGGTCGAGGTCGACACGTACCTCGGAGAGCCAGCTCAGGTCCGGACGGAACCCGGTGAGGACGACGACCTCGTCGACGGGGTCGAGCTGCCGGTCCCCGAACGACGACAGCACCAGTCGGCCGTCGTCGTCGCGGTCGACGCCCGCGGTACGGAAGCCGGTCACCGTCGTGACCCGCCCGGCGCGGACGGCCTCGGCGGCGCGCAGCCCCAGCGCGCCACGGGCGGGGAGCTGATCGGCGTCGCCGCCTCCGAAGGTGGTGCCGATCGCGGCGCGGCGCAGCAGCCACTGGACGTGTGTGCCCGGGTTCTGCTCGGCCAGCTCGGCGAACGCGACCAGTGCGGTCAGCGCCGAGTGGCCGCTGCCCGCGAGCGCGATCCGCCGGCCCGCGTACCGCTGACGCACGTCGGGATCGGTCAGGTCCGGCACGCGGTAGGTGATGCGGTCGGCCGCTGCCGACTCGCCCAGTGCCGGGAGGCCGTCACCACCGAGCGGGCTCGGCACGGACCAGGTCCCGGACGCGTCGATCACGGCCCGCGCGAGGATGCGCTCCTCACCATCGGCGGTGGCGACACGAACGCTGAGGGGTTCGGTGTCGCGGGCCTGGTCGACCAACCGGTCCCAGCCGCGGCGCGCGACCCCGACCACCCGGGCGCCGTAGCGCACCCGGTCACCGAGTGCGTCGGCCAACGGCTGCAGATACGACTCCGCCCACTCCGCACCGGTCGGGTACGCCTTGGCGTCGGGGAACCTCCATCCGGTGGGCGCCAGGAGCTTCTCCGCGGCCGGCGCGACCAGTTCGCCCCACCGGGAGAACAGCCGCACGTGATGCCACTCCCGTACCCCGGTCCCGGCCGACGGCCCGGCCTCGAGCACGACGACCGGCAATCCCCGGTCCACCGCCTGCGCAGCCGCGGCCAAGCCGGCCGGGCCAGCGCCCACGACGACCACCGGAAGCTCGTCCACGCTCATCCTCACTCCTTCATCGATGACGGTCGATTCACGGTGCGGACTGTATCGACGGGCATCGATTGACGCAACCATCGACAGGCGTCGATACTCGGAGCATGACGACATCGCTGGGGACCCCGCCGGCCGTGCAGTTGGCGCCGGCCGATGCGAGCACCTACGCGGAGTGGTTCGCGTGCCTGGCCGAACCCATGCGGGTCCGCCTGCTCCACGCCGTGGCGGTCGCGGGGCGGGCAGTGACGGTGGGGGAGCTGACCGAGCAGCTCGGCATCAGCCAGTCCACCTGCTCACACCACGTGCGCAAGCTCGCCGACGTCGGCTTCGTGCACCTGCGCAAGGACCGCACCGCGACCCTGATCTCGGTGAACCCGGCCTGCTGCACCGGTCTACCGCACGCTGCCGACGCCGTCATGGGGATGCTCGCCCCCCGCCCCTGCTGCCCCGAGGACCTCCCGGCCGACGTCGACGTCCGAGCACTCGAACCCGGTGACTGGACGCATGTCCGCCGGATCTACGCCGAGGGGATCGCCACCGGACACGCGACCTTCGAGACCGAGGTCCCCACCCGCGACGCACTCGACGACGCCTGGCTGCCCGCGCACCGCTGGGTCGCCGAGATCGACGGCCGGGTCGCCGGCTTCGCCGCCGCACGGGCCGTCTCCACCCGGCCCGTCTACGCCGGAGTCGCCGAGACCTCGATCTACGTGGGCGACGGTCTCCGCGGCCGCGGCGTCGGAAGAACACTCATCCACCGACAGGTCAACGCAGCCGACGACGCCGGACTCTGGACGCTGCAGACCAGCATCTTCCCCGAGAACCGGGCCAGCCTGGCGCTGCACCAGTCCGCCGGCTACCGCACCCTTGGCCTCCGCGAACGCATCGGCCAGCATCACGGAGTCTGGCGCGACACGGTCTTCCTCGAACGGCGCAGAGCCGACGACCGGACCGGGATCACGGGCTGACCAGGTTCCTCGCCGAGATCGATGAGTGCCCTGTCGGGTCGGATGCGACTGCCGGGCGGCCGGCCTTGCATCGGGGTCGATGCGACCCTCCAACCGGACTCGTGGCGTCGAGCGACCGGGGACCACCGATGGTCGAGCACCCAGCACGACCCCGCCCGCAGCGGAGCGGGCCGGCCGGGTGTACCCGGACGTGCCAGGTGCCGAGAAGGACGCCGCGAAAGCCGTCGGCGCCCGCTCGGACCAGACCGCCGGGCGATGGTACGACCGGAGGCCGCCGACAGCGGCGCTGCGCCACCGGGCCGCCCATCCACCCGTGCCTGACCTGCTCCCGGGGGGACCGCGCGTCCGGGGCCGGGCTGTTCGTCGACATGGTCCCGCGATCGTGCTGGCTCACCAGTGTCCGGACCTGCGTGAGCCGACAGGACTGGGAGCAACTCCGCCGCATGATCACCCGCCGGGCCCAGCAGCGGTGTGAAGCCTGCGGAGCGACCGAGAATCACGCACGAGGCGGTCACCGGAGGCGCACGAGCGGTGGGCCTACGACGACCGGGCCGAGGTCCCGTCACCGGGCCGGCTGATCTGCCTGTGCTCGGCGTGCCCCCTGTCCACCCATCTCGGCTTCGCCAACGTCACCGGCCGCGCCGACCGGACACCCCGGGGACCAGGGCGACGCACTGGGCGGCCCCGACGACGAGCGCGTCGCGCAGGCGGATGTCGCCCTCGGCCCGTTTCCGGGTGGCGACGAGTTCGGCGACACACGTCACCGCGCTCCAGGCGGTGAGAGCGACGGCGACGACCCACAGGTCGCGCAACGGGCCGGAGACGATGTCTCGGGCGGCGAGGCCCACCACGCCGATCGGGACTGCCCCGACGACCGAGGTCGACAACGAGGAAGTCGGCGGCGGACTCGCCGACGGTGGTGCACAAGATCTTGATCAGCCAGAGCCAGAGGGTGACCTGGGGACCTTGTTCAGCAGTTCCCGGGTCGAGGTGTGGGTGGCCACGGCGCGGCTCAGCGGGCCGAACGGGCGCGGACCCGGGCGAGTACGGCGACGGCGAGCAGGAGCAGCGCGGTCTCGACGGCCATGGCGAGCACGCCGAGGGGTTCGGTCCAGTTGCCGATGTCGTCGGTGGCGTCGGGCAGGCCGACGCTGCGGCTGACGACGATCCCGAGCAGCGGTCCGGCGGCGACTCCGATCGCGAGCAGCCACCCCGACCGGGAGCGGGTCAGGAGCAGGACCGCGCACACCAGACCGGCGAGCTCGAGGACCCAGTAGCCGTAGCCGAGGTAGGCGGGGTCCTTCATCGCGGTCAGCCCGCCCTGGTCGAGCACGTGGATGACCGAGACGGCGAGGGCCAGGACCGCCCCGGCGATGCCGGCCAGGCGCAGGCCATCCGTCCGGCGCTCGGAGTGCTGACGGTTCGTGGTGTCGGGACGGTTCACGGGGCCTCGTTCGGGTCGGTGTGCGGCGGACCCGGACGGCCCGCTCGTGACCGAGCCTGTCGACCGGTTCTGTGAAGGTTCTGGGAACCGCACCGCCGCAGTCGGAGCAGTGACACCCGCGCCGTCACCGGCGGGGAGGAGTTCCCCGATGTGGGCGCGGGTGGGGCGGGGCACGGGAACGCTGAAGTGCCCCCGGGGGCCATCCGGTCCGGGCCGTTCGGGTATCCGGAGCGGAACGGGCGACTCAGTGGAGGAGCGTGAGCAGACCCTCGAGTCCGCGGGTGAACGCCGCGCCGACGTGGGTGGCGCCGTCGAGGTGGGCTCCGGCCATGGCTCCGTCGCGCATCATCAGGAAGTGCTGGGCAGCGTGCTCCGGCCTCCCTCGCCGCGGTGAGCTCCCGAAGACCTGCGTGAACAGGTCGGTGAGGGTGGCGACGTACCAGGTGCGGTGGTCGACCACGACCCGGTGCACGGCGTTCTCGGAGTCGGGGAACTCGGCCGCCGCCTTCAGGAACGCGCACCCCCGGAACTCGGGCCGGGACAGATCGCCCACGAGGGAGGTACCGATCGCACGGACGGCGTCGCCCGGCGAGGCCGCGGACCGGATGGCCTCGTGCACGACGCCTCGGGTGTGGACGTCGACGCCGTGCAGGTAGGCGACCACGAGGGCTTCCTTCGAGGGGAAGTGCCGGTAGAACGTGGCGCGCGTGGTCGGGGTCTCGGCGACGATCCGCTCGACCCCGACGGCCCGGATCCCCTCGCGGTAGAACAGCCCGCTGGCCGTGGACAGCAGCCGCTCGCGCGCCTCGGACCGTCCTGGCCCTGCCGTCGAGCCCCCGTCGGGGCTGGCCGCAGGGATGTCGGAGGTCGTACGTGGCGCCGGACTCACGACGTGACGGTAGCAGAAAGAACGATCGGTCTTGCATGGGCAGCGGCCGGGTGGCAGGGTGCCCACCACAAGGAAGAACGGTCTTTCTACTTGGAGGAAGCATGTCGAGCTCTCACGTGGCCAGTCGGAGACGGCCCTTGGCCGGTGCCGCGCCCGCATTGCGGCGGCTCCACCTCGTGCGTTTCGGATTCGCGCTGGTCTGGGCGGTCCTGCTGGTCCTGAACGCATCGAGCATCAGCCCGCTCACCGCGGTGCTGCTCGTGATCTACCCGCTGTTCGACGTGGCCGCCGCCGTGGTCGACCTCCGCTCGTCGCGGGCGACCGCGACCGGGGCCGCCGCGGGTCCGTACGCCACCGTCGCCCTCGGCGCGCTCGCCGCGATCGGGCTCGCCGTCGCCGTCACCTCGGGTGTCCCGGCGGTCCTGCGGGTATGGGGTGTCTGGGCCGTCGTCGCCGGGGGCGTCCAGCTCGCCGTCGCCCTTCGGCGCCGCGGACTCGGCGGACGGTGGGCGATGATCGCCAGCGGCTCCCTCTCCGTACTGGCCGGCGCCTCCTTCGTCGTCATGGCCTCGAGCGCCACGGGGTCGCTGGCCGGCATCGCGGGCTACGCCCTGCTCGGCGGCGTCTTCTTCCTCGTCTCGGCACTGCGCCTCGGCCGCGACGCGGGGAGGAGCTGACATGAGCGCCCACTCCACCGGCGCGCCGGAACAGCAGCTACGACGTGATCGTCATCGGCGGCGGACCGGTCGGAGGACGCACGGGATCGTCGAGGGGCTGGGGCCGGACCGCCGCCGGCTCGTCGTGGGGTCGTGGTCGTGGCACGGCATGGCGGCCGACCTCGGGCGGTTCGACGCCGACGCCGACGCCGACGTCGAGGTCGAGGTCGTCGGGGCCGTCGAGCTCCGCGCCGCCGTCGCGCGGCTCCCACGCCGCGGCCGCCCTCGACCCGGGATCACGCCGACGGCGAACTCACTGGCCCGACCGGTCCGGTGTCGGGCAGGTTCACGGGCATGAGGCTGCTGGTGCTGGGCGGGACGCGCTTCGTCGGCCGGGCCGTGGTGGCCGACGCACTGGCCCGGGGGTGGGACGTCACGACGCTGCACCGCGGCGTGACCGGCGTCTCGCCCGACGGCGTGACGACCCTGGTCGCCGACCGCACGTCCGGTCCCGCGCTCGCCGCGGCGCTGGGCGACGGTGAGTGGGACCTCGCCGTCGACACGTGGTCCGGGGCCCCCGCCGTCGTCGACGACGCCGCGCGCCTGCTCCGCGGCCGCGTGCGCCACGTCGGGTACGTCTCCACCGCGTCGGTCTACGCCTGGGGCAGCCACGTGGACGAGACCTCACCGCTGGTCGACGGCGACCCGCGGGCCGGTGACGGCGACTACCCCGCGCTGAAACGGGGGTCCGAGCTCGCCGTGCTGGAGTCGTTCCCCGACGCGCTGCTCGGCCGCGCCGGGCTGATCCTGGGGCCGCACGAGGACGTCGGACGACTCCCGTGGTGGCTGCACCGCATCTCCCGCGGCGGGCGGGTCGTGGCGCCGGGTCGCCCCGACCGCCCACTGCAGTACGTCGACGCCCGCGATCTCGCTGCCTGGATGCTGTCCGGGCTCGCCGACGGCCGGACCGGTCCCGTCGACGTCGTGAGCCGCTCCGGGCACGCGACGACGGAGGACCTCCTGCGCGCGGCCGTCGCGGCCACCGGGTCCGACGCGGAGCTGGTGTGGATCACCGAGGCCGAGCTGGCCGAGGCCGGTGCGGAACCGTGGTCGCAGCTGCCGTGCTGGGTGCCCGAGGCGGGGGAGTTCGCCGGCTTCCTCGAGGCCGACACCGCGCTGGCGGCTGCGACGGGACTGGTCTGCCGGCCCGTCGAGGAGACCGTGCGCGACACCTGGACGTGGCTGCGGCGCGACGGATGGCCCGAGCAACGGCCGGACCGTCCCGTCCACGGTCTCCCGACCGAACTGGAGGACCGACTGCTCGCTCGGCGGTGAACCGGGCCGCGTCAGATGGGCCGCCGGGCCGCCGCGACGACCGTCACCCGATCTTCGTCGTGACCAGCAGGTCCTCCGGGTAGGGGTGCAGGGCGTCGGCGAGCACCTCCTCGTTGGAGCCCCGGCCGGCAGCCGCACCGCCCCGAACCCGAGCCGCCCCACCGTGCGGTCGCCGCCGACGTCGAACGTGCTCGCGGTCCCTTCGTAGGGTTCGGCCGGCCCGAGGAGCCACCGTCCCGACTGCGGGAGCTGCCGAACCGGCTGCTGCTGCAACTCCTGCGCCCGGCCGACCGGCTGGTCGGTGACGCGCTCGGCCACCCGGACCCCCGGACCGGCTACGCCGTGCTCGCCCCGCCGGTGGAGTTCGGGGCGATGAGCCAGGCTGCGCCGACCGTCGCCGCAACACCGTGGCGGTCACGCCCGCCGTACGCCGCAGGCCCGACGCCCATGCAACGCCGGGTCGAGGAGGCCCAGGACCGTCTGCTGGCCCCGCTGGACCCCGCCCGCCGGTCCGCGCTGCTCGCGACCCTGCAGGAACTCGTCGAGCACCACCGCCGACCGTGACACGCACTACCGTGGGGTGATGGAGCCCGCGAACCGCAACCCCGAGGTGGACGCGTTCCTCGACGGGCTCACGCACACCCGGACGGAGGAGGTCCGGCAGATCCGGCTCGCCGTCCTGCTCGGTGAGCCCGCGATCACCGAGACCGTCAAGTGGAACGCCCCGAACTTCCGCTACGCCGACGAGGACCGGGTGACCTTCCGCCTCCAGCCGCGCGACCGGGTGCAGCTCGTCCTGCACCGCGGTGCGCGGGTCCGCGACGACGCCGACCTGTTCCGCTTCGACGACCCGTCCGGTCTCCTGCGGTGGCTCTCGCCCGACCGCGGCATCGTCACGCTCGCCGACGACGCCGAGACCAGTGCCCGTTGCGACGACGTGGTGGACCTCGTGCGGCGCTGGATCCGGGCCTGACTGCGCGCGCACGTTTACGCTCGGGGCGTGCCACCCACCGGCGGGGAGAACCCGCGCCAGCATCCTGCACGCACCGCCGCGCTCACCGGCGTCATCAGTGACGCCGGGGGCGGGGGCCGGCGGGTGTTCATCGACGCGACCGGGGCCTCGGTGCAGCTGCCGGCGTCGGTGCGCCGACTGGTCGCCACCGACGACGTCGTGGGCGCGATGCTGCTGGGGCTCGGTGCGGAGCTGGTCGGCTGCGCCGGAACCCTCGACGGAGTCGAGCCGGTCGGGGAGGCCCGGGCCCCGGACCTGCGGGCCGTGGCCGCTCTGAAGCCCGACCTGATCGTCGCAGGGGCCGCGGACCGTGCGCACGACCTCGCCGACGCGAGGCTGGTCGCGGCGCTGCGCCGGGTGGCCCCGGTCGTGGCCGTCGACACCGGGCGCCCGGCCGCCGCGCACGCCGACCTGCGGGCCCTGCTCGGTCCCGGCAAGGCGGCCCCGTCGACGGCGAAGCCCCCACGCCCCCGGCCGCCGGCGCCGAACCGCTCGCCCGGGCCGCCGTCGACCACGCCCGACCTGTTCTAGAACTCCGTGACGCCCGCGCCCGGCGCGAGCTCGTGCGCGGTGACGTGGCGCGAGTCGTCGGAGGCGAGGAACAGCACGGGACCGGCGACGTCCTCTGGCGCGGTGGTCTGCACGGGCAGCAGGTTCATGAACATCGCACCCAGGCGCTGGTCACCGGCTCCAGTGCGACGGCCGGGCCCCCCACCACGGCGACGGCGACGATCCGGTTTCAGCGTGACCATCGGCCCCGGGGCCAGAACGGTGGGCGCCTCGTGGAGCCCGAGGCGCCAGTCGGGTCCGGTGACAGCGGATCGAGAAGTGAACCCGCTCGCCGTCGGGGTGGCCGCGGTGGCGGCGTTCGTCGCGAGCGGCGCGTACTACGGCGCCCTCGCCGCCCGCCTGGCCCGCCTCTCGCCCGCCTACGCCGGGGAGCGCCGCTCGGTCGCCACCACGGCAGGGTTCGAACTGGTCCGCAACGTCGTGCTCGCCCTCGTGATCGCCGGCCTCGCCGCGGGGCTGGGCGTGACCGCGCTCGGACCGGCGCTGCTGCTCGCCCTCGCGCTGTGGGTGGCGTTCCCGGCCGTCCTGCTCACCGGGTCGGTCTTCCACGAGCGCGTGCCGGTGGCGCTCGCGGGCATCCATGCGGGTGACTGGCTGCTCAAGGTCCTGATCATCACGCTGGTGGTCGGCATCCGGGCGTAGCCGCCCCCACGACAGGACCTGTCGCCGCGATGGGTGGCCCGGCCGAAGGTGGGCCTCACGCGCAGTGCTGGGGCCGGTCCGGCCCGGGTCGGCGGCCGCTCTGCGTCGCACGCCGGGGGAGGGCGGTGCGCTCGTCCTCGCCGGCGACCGGCTCGGGGTCGATCGGCACCGAGGGATTCTCCAGCGCCGGTGCCGTTGTGCAGCGTTACGCCCTGCCCCGGCCGGGGTCAGCCGACATTGACCCCGAAGTCGCGCGCGATTCCCGCGAGCCCCGAGGCGTAGCCCTGCCCGATCGCGCGGAACTTCCACTCGCTGCCGCGCCGGTAGAGCTCGCCGAAGAGCATCGCGGTCTCGGTGGAGGCGTCCTCGGTGAGGTCGAAGCGCGTGATCTCGGCCTCGCCCGCCGCGTTGACGACGCGGATGAACGCGTTCGCGACCTGGCCGAAGCTCTGCCTGCGGTTGTCGGCGTCGTAGATGCTCACCGGGAAGACGATCTTGTCGACCTGCGGTGACATCCCGGCCAGGTCGACCTTGAGCTGCTCGTCGTCGCCGTCGCCCTCACCGGTGAGGTTGTCGCCGGTGTGCTCGACGGTGCCGTCCGGGCTGGTCAGGTTGTTGAAGAAGACGAAGTGGGCGTCGGAGAGCACCCGGCCGTCGGCGCCCAGCAGGATCGCGGAGACGTCGAGGTCGAAGTCGGCGCCGGTCGTGGCGCGCACGTCCCACCCCACACCGACGATCACGTTGGTGAGGCCGGGGGCCTCCTTGCTCAGGCTGACGTTCCCGCCCTTGGCCAGGCTGACGCTCACGTGCACTCCGTCCGGTCGATGATCTGCACTGCGATGCTAGGGGCATGAGCGTGCGCTGGGGGATCGTCGGGCCGGGTCGGATCGCGTCGAAGGTCGTGGCGGACTTCCCGCACGTGCCGGGCGCCGAGGTCGTGGCGGTCGCGTCGCGGTCGGCGGAGCGCGCGTCGGCGTTCGCGGCCGAGTTCGGCATCGGGCGCGTCCACGACTCCTACCGCGCGATCGTCGACGACGACGGGGTCGACGTCCTCTACATCGCCACGCCGCACCCGCAGCACCGGGCGGTCGCGCTGGCGGCGCTGCGGGCGGGCAAGGCCGTGCTCGTCGAGAAGGCGTTCACGGTGACGCCCGCCGCGACCCGCGAGATCGTCGAGGCCGCCGGTGCGGCCGGCGTGTTCGCGATGGAGGCGATGTGGACGCGCTTCCAGCCCGCGATCGTGCGGATGCGAGAGCTGATCGCCGACGGGGCGATCGGGGAGGTGCAGTCCGTGCAGGCCGACCTGGGGGCGCAGCACCCCACCGACCCGTCGGACCGCTTCTACGACCCCGCCGTCGGGGGAGGGGCGTTGTTCGACGTCGGGGTGTACCCGATCTCCTTCGCGCAGATGGTCCTCGGCACCCCCGACGCCGTCGCCGCGCACGGCACGCTGGCCCCCAGCGGCGTCGACGTCGAGGAGGCGGTGCTGCTGTCCTACCCCGACGGCCGGACCGCGTCGCTGCTCGCCTCGCTGCGCTGTGCCACCCCGGGGACCGCGCGCGTCGTCGGCACCGGCGGCTGGATCGACGTCCCCCCGCGCTTCCACCACCCGGACGCGATCGTGCTCTGCCGCAACGGGGCGGAGCCGGAGCGGATCGCCGCCCCACCTGCCGGCACCGGCTACGCGCACGAGCTGCGGGAGGTCACCGACTGCATCGCGGACGGGCGCCTGCAGAGTGCGGTGATGCCGCTCGCCGACACGGTGGTGGTGCAGGACGTGATGGACGCGGTGGCGCGGCGGCTCGGGATGGAGCCGCAGGAGGGGCCGGCCGAGCTGTAGAAGTTCTGTGGCCGGGAAGACCGTCCAGCCCCCTCCAGCGGAGGTCCTCCCGTGCCGCACACAGCAGTAGTCCGCCGCCGGGCCGTGCACAACTGAACGGTGCCCGCCGCTCGCTTGGCGGACAACTGACCGTCGCGAACCGGACAGCACGGCAGGCATAGTCCGGATGGTCGAGTGCGCATACCACCACGGCCGAACTAGCCTCCCTTGCTCGGCAAGGGAGAGGTTCATCAGTGACGGAATCGTTGATGCGACTGCACATCGAGACCAGGGATCCGGACGAGGCACACGACTGGCTGCGTGGCGCCTACGCCGACCACCGCGTGTCGCTCTCCGGACCGTCGACCGCGTTCCACTTCTCCCACAAGGTCGCCGACCTCGGCGCCGCCAAGGTCGGCGTCGCCCGGCACTCCATGTCGCTGCGCGGCACCTGGGACCCGCTCGACGACATCCTCCTGTTCAGCCACCTCCTCGAGGGACGCTTCACGATCCGCTCGCCGACCAGGGAGGTCGCGGCCGGTCCCGGCGACCTGTTCTCCTACGACCCCGACACGCAGATGACCGTCGAGTGGCACGACATCCGGATGGCCCAGGTGCGCATCCAGCGGTCGGTGGTGGAGCGGCTCGCCGCCGAGATGCTCGGCGACGACCGGCGCGTGCACCCGGTGAACTTCGACCTCGGCCGCCCGGCCTCCGCCACGAAGGCCGTGCACTGGAAGCGGCTCATGCAGTACATCACCGGCGACGTCGCGACCAACCCCGCGGCCCACGGCAGCCCGCTGGTGATGCGCCAGGTGCAGCGCATGCTCGTCGCGACGCTGCTCGACACCTTCCCGAACTCGGGCACCTCCGACGAGCCCCGCTCGTCCAACACCCCCGCCTCCCCGGACGCGGTGCGCCGCGCGATGGTGTTCATGGAGGAGCACGCGGCGGACGATCTCGACCTCACCGCCATCGCCCACGCCGCGCACGTGGGTCCGCGGGCACTGCAGCGGGCGTTCCGCCGGTCGATGGACACCACCCCGCTGGGCTACCTGCGCTCGGTCCGGCTCGACCACGCCCACGAGGACCTCCGCGCAGCCGATCCGGGCGACGGCGCCACGGTCGGCGCGATCGCCGCACGCTGGGGGTTCGGCCACCCCGGACGCTTCGCCGCCGACTACCGCGCACGCTTCACGAGATCACCCAGTGACACCCTGCGGGGGTGACACGCTGCGGGGATGACGGGACACTGTCGCGATGTCGATGATGACGATGCGCGTTCTGCGGCTGGTGGTCCACGTGCGGACCCGCGAGCCGGTGCTGCTCCTCGGTGAGGTCGACGGCGAGCGCTGCCTGCCCGTGTTCCTCCGCCGGCCCCAGGCCGACGCGATCGCGCTGGGCGCGCGCGGGGAGGACGACCCGCAGCTGCCCCAGGACGTGGTCGTCCCGCTGCTGCAGGGGCTGGGCCACGAGATCGTCGGGGCCGAGATCGTCGCGCTCGTCGACAGCAAGTTCCAGGCCGACCTGGTCTTCGCCGACGGGGCGCGGGTCGAGCTGCGCCCGAGCGACGCACTCGCCGTCGCGGTGCGGGAGGGCCTGACGATCGGGGTGGAGTCCGCGATCCTCGACGACGTGGGCCAGCCCATCGCCGACCTGTTCCCCGACGGCACCGACGCACCGCCGGAGAAGCAGCTCGAGGACTTCAAGAAGTTCATCGACGGGGTCTCACCCGACGACTTCGCCTGACCGCGGCCGCGGCGACCCCTCAGAAGCGTCCGCCGCCGCCCCGGCGTCCCCGCGACGACGAGCCGCCGAAGCTTCCCGGCGAGCGGCCGCCGCCACCTCCGCCACCGAAGCCGCCACCCCCGCCGAAGCCGCCGCCGCCACGGGTGGCCCCGGAGATGATGCCGCCGAGGATGAGGCTGCCGAGATCGACGCCGAGGCTGCTGCCCGACGACGACGGAGCCGACCAGTTCGACACGTCGGACTGGGCCAGCCGCAGCGCCTCCTGGGCCAGCGAATCGGCCTGCTGCGCCTCCCGCAGCGCGACGGCCGGGTCGCCGCCGGACGTCGCGAGGCCGAGGTGGCGCTGGGCCTCGGCGAGCCGCGTGCGGGCCGGCGCACCCACCGCCCCGCGCCGGGTCGTGACGAAGTCCGACGCCGCCGCGACGGCCGAGCGGGCGGTGAGCACGGTCTGCTCCAGCACCGCGGCGGTGCGCCGGCGCCGGTCCTGCTCCGCGCGGGCGGCCGCGATGGCCTCGTCGAGCGCGGTGCCGGCCTCGTCGAGCAGCCGCAGGGCCGCGATCGGGTCGGACGCCTCGGCCTGGTCCGACGCCGTGACCGCGGCCTCGGCCCTGGCGACGACCGGCGCGAGCGACGGGTCGAGCGCGCGGGCCTCGGCCAGGTCCTGCCCGGTCTCCGCGCGCGCGGCCGGGAGGGCCGCCGCCGCCTCGACCAGCTCGGCGCCGCGACGCGGGATGCCGTCGAGCAGCGTCTCGGCCTGGGTGACGGCATCCTCCGCGGCCCGGCCGGACACGACCGCGGCCGGGCGGGTGCCCGCGTCGAGCTGGGAGCGGGCGGCGGTGACCTCGGTGCCCGCGACGTCGAGCAGGTGCCGGGCCCGGTCCAGCGACTCGGCCACCGGCTCCAGCGCACTCGGGGCGTAGCGCGCGGAGAGCTGCGCCCAGGTCGCCTCGGACTGCGGGATCCGGGCGAGCACGGTCTCGCGGCGCCCGGCGAGGCCCGCGACGTACTCCGGGGCGGTGGCCTCGAGGTTGCGCAGCGCGTCGAACGCGGCGACCTGGGTGTCGAGGCGCTCGTCGGCCGCCCGGCACGCGCGGATGATGTCGGCGTACATCCGGCGCTTGGCCGGCTCGTCCTCGGGCACGTCGTCGTCGAGCAGCTGGCGGACGCCGAACGCGCGGAGCATGTCGGCCTTCGACGCCTCCAGGGCCGCGGCGAACCCGGCGACGGCCTCGTCGCCGAAGTGGCCGCGCGCGGCCGAGAGCTCGACCTCCGACGTGCGCACCGCCTCGTCGACCTCGATCAGACCGGCACTGGCCTGGTAGGCGAGGTCGTCGGTGGCAATGTCGGTGAACTCGTCGCGGGGCGCGGCGGGCTGGTCGGCCGGGGCCTGCGCCTGCGCGGTGCGGGTGCGCCGGCGGCGGCCCACCAGGTAGACGCCCCCGCCCACGACGACGACCCCGCCGAGCACCGCGGCCGCGACGGGGAACCCGCCCGCCCCGCCGCCGAGCCCGTCGGACAGCG
This sequence comes from Pseudonocardia abyssalis, assembly GCF_019263705.2. Classification (NCBI taxonomy): domain Bacteria; kingdom Bacillati; phylum Actinomycetota; class Actinomycetes; order Pseudonocardiales; family Pseudonocardiaceae; genus Pseudonocardia; species Pseudonocardia abyssalis. The sequence goes on along the minus strand of NZ_JADQDK010000001.1, from coordinate 5,041,569 downwards.
CGATCGCCGCGCCCGCCCAGTCGTCGGCGGCGAGCGAGTTCTCGGCGTCGATGATCGCGGAGGCCACCGTCGAGTCCGACTGTCCGTAGTCGTCGGCGACCGAGACGCCGTAGGCACGGTCCCCGGTGGCGACGGCGAGCAGCACGTCGTCGCGGCCGAACTGGGACAGCGACGCGGACTCGTCGGCCCACTCCTGCCCGCCTGCGCCGTCGAAGGAGTCGACATAGACGACGAACAGCTGGGTCCCGTTGGCCTCGCGGAGCCGGCCGAACGCCTCGGTGATCCGGGCCTCGTCCCCGGCGGCGAGCACGCCCGCATTGTCGGTGACCGTCGGCCCGACGCGCGTCGGCGGCTCGGCCGCGGCGATCCCGCCCCCGAGCAGCCCGACCCCGACGAGCAGAGCCCCCAGCACCAGCAATCTGCGCACGACGACCTCCGCACCCGGGAATGATCCGCTCATCATGGCGCCCCGGCCGTCCGCCGCCGCCACGGACCGCCCGCAGGGCCACCCGGGCCGAATTGGCTATGGATCACCGGTCCACACCGGCGACGATGACGACATGGCCGCGATCGAGCTCCGTCCCCTGCCCGTCACCCAGGACCCGGTCCGGCGGCTCGCCCAGCTGGTCGCCGGCCTCGCGCTGTACGGCACGTCGATGGCGATGCAGATCCGCGCGACGCTCGGGCTCAACCCGTGGGACGTGCTGCACGAGGGGTTGGTCGAGCAGACCTCGCTCGGCTTCGGACTGATCACCGCGATCACGGGCGTCGTGGTGCTGCTGCTGTGGATCCCGCTCCGGCAGCGACCGGGGATCGGGACGGTCGCGAACGTGCTGGTCATCGCCGTCACCGTCGACGCCGCACTCGCCGTGATCCCGGCCCCGGAGGGACCGGTCGCCCGCATCGCGCTGATGACGGCCGGGATCGTGCTCAACGGGGTGGCGTCGGCCGCCTACGTCGGCGCGCGACTGGGGCCCGGCCCGCGCGACGGCCTGATGACCGGACTCGCCGCCCGCACCGGCCGCTCCCTGCGGCTGGTGCGGACGGGCATCGAGATCACGGTGCTGGCCGTCGGCTGGCTGCTCGGCGGGACGGTCGGCGTCGGCACGGTGCTCTACGCGCTGGCCATCGGCCCGCTCACGCAGGCGTTCCTGCCGTACCTGGTCGTGGGGGCCCGAACTCAGTGAACCGGCACGGCGGCGGAGTCGGGCTCCACGTCGGCGAGCGTCCACGGCCGCACGACCGTGATCAGCACGACGAGCGCCAGGAACAGGCCACCGGCGACGACCGTGCCCATCGCGAGCGCGTCGTTGCCCAGCACCCCGACGACCGGCGAGATCACCGCGCCGATGCCGAACTGGACGGCACCGAGCAGGGCGGCTGCGGTGCCCGCGGCCTCGCCGTGCCGCGACAGCGCGACGGCGGGGGCGTTCGGAAGGGCGAAACCGACGGTGAACAGCACGACCCACATCGCGGCGACGAGCCCGACGAGCCCGCCCGCCCCGGTGGCGGCGACGACGACCAGCACCGCACCCGCGACGGCCCCGGCGGCGACGGCGGCCGTGAGGATCTGACGGGGGTCGAACCAGCGCAGCAGCACCGGGTTGGCCTGGGTCGCCGCGATCAGCCAGATCGCGCCCGAGCCGAAGACCAGGCCGAACTGCTGCTGGTCGAGCCCGTACTGCTGCTGGAACACGAACGACGAGCCGGAGACGTAGCCGAGCAGCGCCGACATCGCGAGCCCCGCGACGATCACCAGCCCCACGAACGCGCGATCGCCGAACAGGGCGCCGTAGTCGCGGATCGTGCCCGCGACGCCCGCGGTCCGGCGCCGGGCCTGCGGCAGGGTCTCCGGGAGGAAGCGGTACGCGATCGGGATGAGGACGAGGCCGTACACGGCCAGCGCGGCGAACACCCCGCGCCAGGACGTGACCGACAGCAGGGCCCCGCCCAGCGTCGGCGCGACGACCGGGGCCACGCCCATCACCAGGATCAGCCGGGACAGCATGGTGGCAGCCGGGCGGCCGGTGTAGAGGTCGCGCACGATCGCCAGCGCGATGACGGCCCCCGCGGCCGCGCCGACGCCCTGCAGGACGCGCAGCCCGCCGAGCACCGCGACGTTCGGGGCCACGACGCACAGCACGGACGCGAGGACGTGCAGACCGGTGCCGAGGAGCAGCGGGCGCTTGCGGCCGAACGCGTCGGACAGCGGCCCGATCGCGAGCTGGCCCAGCGCGAGCCCGATCAGCGTGCCGGTCAGCGTCAGCTGGACCGTGGCGCTCGTGGTCAGGAACTCGGCGGTGATGGTCGGCAGGGCCGGGAGGTACATGTCGATCGTCAGCGGGCCCAGCGCGATCAGCGCGCCCAGGATGACGATCAGCCGCAGCCGCTGACCCCGGTCGGGGGCCGTGCTCAGCTCGACACGATCGGGGGTGGTCGTCACTGGGCGGGTTGTCGTCACTGAGCGGTCAAGGAACGATGTCGGGCGCGTTGTTCCCGTTCACCGTCGGGTGTGACGGCGCGCACAGGATGCGGCGGGTTACCGTGCGCCCATGCTGGTCGAGCGGATGCAACCGTTCACGTCCACGATCTTCGCCGAGATGTCGGCGCTGGCCCTGCGGACGGGGGCGATCAACCTCGGCCAGGGCTTCCCCGACACCAACGGACCGCCGTCGCTGCTCGCCGACGCGGCGGCCAACATCACCGGCGGGGTCAACCAGTACCCGCCCGGACCCGGCGTCCCGGCGCTACGGGCGGCGGTGGCGGAGCACCAGAGCCGGTTCCACGGCCTGTCGGTCGACCCGGACGACGTGCTCGTCACGACCGGGGCCACCGAGGCGATCGCGGCCGCGGTGCTCGGGCTGTGCGAGCCGGGCGACGAGGTCGTCACGTTCCAGCCGTTCTACGACTCCTACGCCGCGACGGTGGCGCTGGCCGGGGCCGTCCTGAAGGCCGTGCCGCTGCGACCGCCGTCGTTCGGCTTCGACCCCTCCGAGTTGCGCGCGGCCTTCTCGGCGCGGACCCGGGTCGTACTGCTCAACACCCCGCACAACCCGACCGGGGCGGTGTTCACCGCGGTGCAGCTGGCCGAGATCGGCGAGCTGGCCGCGGAGTTCGGGGCGGTGGTCGTCGCCGACGAGGTGTACGAGCACATGGTCTTCTCCGGCGCCGTGCACACCCCGATCGCGACGCTGCCCGGGATGGCCGAGCGCACGCTGACGATCTCCTCGGCCGGCAAGACGTTCTCGGTGACGGGGTGGAAGGTCGGCTGGGTGCACGGGCCCTCCGAGCTGGTGGCGGCGGTGCGCGCGGCGAAGCAGTTCCTCACCTACGTCAGCGGGGCGCCGTTCCAGCCCGCCATTGCCGCCGCGCTCGCCCTGCCCGACTCCTTCTACACCGACCTCGCCTCAGGCCTGCAGGGCAAGCGCGACCTGCTCTCCGACGGCCTACGTGCGGCGGGCCTGACCGTGTACCCCTCGGCGGGTACCTACTTCGTGGTCACCGACGTCGCGCCGCTGGGCGTCACCGACGGGGCGGACTTCTGCTGGCGGCTGCCGGAGCTGATCGGGGTGGCCGCGGTGCCGGTGTCGGTGTTCTGCACCGACCCGGAACTGGGTCGCACGCTGGTGCGGTTCGCGTTCTGCAAGCGCGACGAGGTGTTGACGGAGGCGGTCTCCCGGCTCGCCGGGCTGCGGGCCGCCCTGGGATCGACGCCGTGAGGGGCTACGGGTTCACCGCCGTCGGGGGACCGGAGCACGAGGCGTTCCTCGACGTCCCGGAGCCCGAACCGGGACCGGGCGAGTTGCTGGTGCGGGTACGGGCGGCCGGGGTCAACCCGGGTGACTGGCGGCTGCGCGACGGCGCCTACGGGGTGGAGCCGCCGGCCGTACTGGGCCGGGAGGTGGCGGGCACGGTCGTCGGCCTGGGCGCCGGGGCCGAGGGGTTCGCCGTCGGCGACGAGGTGTTCGGCGGCTGCCCCGGCATGGTCGGCGGATGGGCGCCGCTGGCCCGGGTCACCGCCTCGTTCGCAGCGCTGCGACCCGACGGCGTGGCGCCCGCCGACGCCGCCGTCCTCCCGGTCGCCGCGGGCACCGCGTACGACGCCCTCACCGGCCTCGATCTCCCGCCCGGTGCGACGCTGCTGGTCAACGGCGCGGGCGGCGGGGTCGGCGTGGCCGTGGTGCAGCTCGCCGTCGCCCGCGGTCTGGTGGTGGTCGGCATCGCCGGCCCGGCCAAGGAGGAGTTGCTGCGCCGCTTCGGGGCGGTGCCGGTGGCCTACGGCGACGGGGTGCTCGACCGGGTGCGCGCCGTGGGCCCCGTCGACGCGGTGTTCGACCTCGTCGGCGGCACCGCGCTGCGCACCGTCGCGGAGCTGGTGCCCGACCGGTCCCGGCTCCGGTCGGTGGCCGACAAGCCGCTGGTCGCCGAGCTCGGCGGCGCCGACGTGACCCGCGACCGGAGCACCGCGGTGCTCACCGAGCTGGCGCGGCTGGTCGCGGCGGGCGAGCTCGACCCGCACGTCACCGGGGTGCACCCGTTCGAGGCGGCCGGTGCCGCGCTGGCCGCGGTCGAGCGCGGCCACGAGGCCGGCAAGGTCGTACTGGAGATCGCCTGACAAGCACGCTTGACATTCGGACGCGGCAGGCGCACGGTGGAGGCGTGACAAGTGAACTTGACAAGAGCATGGGTGACCGCGCCCGCACCAGCGCCTACCACCTCGACTTCTGGCCCGGCATCGTCGGCTACGTCGTCGTGCTCGGGGCGGTGACGGTCCTCGGCGACCTGGACGGCACGAGCCCGTGGCGGTTCCTGTGGGCGCTGCTCCCGGTGCTGCCCGCGCTGTGGGTCATCCGCGCCGTGGTGCGGCACGTGCGCCGCATCGACGACTACCAGCGCGGGCTGCTGCTGCGCGGGCTCGCCGTCGGCTTCGCCGCCGCGATGATCGCGTCCATCACGATCGGCTTCCTCGACGTCGCGGGGCTGGACGTGCCGCTGGCCGGCTGGATCGTCTACGGCGTCGGCATGGTCGGCTGGGCCCTCGCAGCGGCGGTCACGAACCGGTGAAGAACAGCCTCAAGGCGCTCCGCGAGGCCCGGGGCTGGACGCAGGGGGCGCTCGCCGACCGCCTCGACGTCTCCCGGCAGACCGTGAACGCCCTGGAGAAGGGCCGCTACGACCCCAGCCTCCCGCTCGCCTTCCGCATCGCGCACCTGTTCGAGCGGCCCATCGAGGCGATCTTCGAGCCCGACACCGTGCCGGCACCCTGACCCGGGTCGTGACATTTGTGCGTACCGACCGGCGGGGTCCGGGCGCCAGGATCGCTCCATGAACATCGGGGCGCTCGTCGGCGGGTCGTTCGGTCTGGTCTACGTGCTGGTCAACGCGGGGGCGCTCGGCTCGCCGACCGGACCGGTGCTGCAGGTGGCGGGCGTGCTCGCGTTCGTCACGCTGGTGGTGCTGACGTTCCGCGGCCGCGGCGCGGGTCCCGGCGAGCGGCCGCACTTCGACCGCCTCTACTGGCTCGTCGTGCTCGGCGAGGTGGCCGCGATCTTCCTGGGGTCGCAGGTGCTGAACGCGCTGGGCCTGCCGCCGCTGCCGTGGGTGACGATCGTCGTCGGCCTGCACCTGCTGCCGCTGGCCCGGATGTGGAAGGCCCCGGTGCTGGGCCGGGCCGGCGTCGTCCTCGCCCTGCTGGGCGCGGCGGGCCTCGTCGCGGCGGTCGCCGGGGGGTCGGCCGCCGTCGTCGCGCTGCTCGCCGGGGTGCTGCCGGGCGTGTTCATGCTCGGCGGCCTGCTCCGGGGCGCCGCCCGCCCGGCCCGCGTGGCCGCCTGACGCTGCGACCCGTCAGCGCTCGAGGCGGACCACGACCCACTTCGACGTCGGGGTGTTGGACTCCAGCGCCACCGAGTCGAGCGGGATCAGCGGGTTCGTCTCCGGGTAGTACGCCGCGACGCAGCCCTTGGGCGTGGAGTACTCGACGAGCCGGAAGCCGTCGGCCCGCCGCTCGACCCCGTCGGACCACTCGCTGACCAGGTTCACCACGTCGCCGTCGGCGAAGCCCAGCTCGGCCAGGTCGGCGGCGGAGACGAACACGACGCGGCGGCCGTGGTGGATGCCCCGGTAGCGGTCGTCGAGGCCGTAGATCGTGGTGTTGAACTGGTCGTGGCTGCGCATCGTCTGCAGCACCAGCCGCCCCTCCGGCACCTGCACCGCGGCCAGCGGGCTCACCGAGAACACGGCCTTGCCGGGCTCCGTCGGGAAGGTGCGGCTGTCGCGCGGGGGGTGCGGCAGCGTGAATCCGCCGCGGGCCCGGATCTTCTCGGCGTAGTCGTCGCAGCCGGGCACGACGCGGGCGATGCGGTGCCGGATCTCGTCGTAGTCCTTGGCGAACGCGTGCCACGGGATGCCGTGGCGGTCGCCGAGGGTGGCGGCGGCGATGCCGCACAGGATGCCCACCTCGGAGCGCAGGTTCGCACTCGCCGGCTCCATCCGCCCGCGCGACGCGTGCACCGCCGACATCGAGTCCTCGACCGTGACGCGCTGCTCGGTCCCTCCGGACAGGTCCTTCTCGGTGCGGCCCAGCGTCGGCAGGATCAGCGCGGTCTCCCCGCAGACCACGTGGCTGCGGTTGAGCTTCGTCGAGACCTGGACGGTGAGGGCGGCCCGGCGCAGCGCCGCCTCGGTGACGTCGGTGTCGGACATGGCCGAGACGAAGTTGCCGCCGAGGCCGACGAAGACCGTCGCGTCGCCGTCGCGCAGCGCCCGGACGGCCTTGACCGCGTCGAACCCGTGCTCGCGCGGGGGCTCGAAGCCGAACTCGTCGCGCAGCGCGTCGAGGAAGGAGTCGGGGGAGCGCTCCCAGATGCCCATCGTGCGGTCGCCCTGCACGTTGGAGTGCCCGCGGACCGGGCACAGGCCGGCGCCGGGCTTGCCGATCATGCCCTGGAGCAGCGCGACGTTGACGAACTCCTTGATCGTCGCGACGGCGTTGCGGTGCTGGGTGATGCCCATGGCCCAGCAGTTGACGATCTTGTGCGACCGCGCGAAGACGTCGGCCAGCTCCTCGATCTGCTCCCAGCGCAGGCCGGTGGCGGCGAGGACCTCGGCGCGGTCGATCTCGGCCAGGTGCGCGGCGTAGGCCTCGAACCCGACGGTGTGCTCGGCGATGAACGCCTCGTCCGCCACGCCCCTGCGCAGCAGCAGGTGACCCAGCGCCTGCCAGAGCGCGAGGTCGCCGTCGGAGCGGACCTGCAGGTAGTGGTCGGCGAGCTCGGTGCCGCGCCCGGCCATGCCCGAGGGCTTCTGCGGGTTGTTGAACTTGAGCAGCCCGGCCTCGCGCAGCGGGTTGATCGCGACGATCGTGGCCCCGTTGTGCTTGGCGATCTCCAGCGCGGAGAGCATCCGCGGGTGGTTCGTGCCCGGGTTCTGCCCGGAGATGACGATGAGGTCGGCCTCGTGGACGTCGTCGAGGGAGACCGAGCCCTTGCCGATGCCGATCGTGTCGGCGAGGCCCACCGAGGTGGACTCGTGGCACATGTTCGAGCAGTCGGGCAGGTTGTTCGTGCCGTAGGCGCGGGCGAAGAGCTGGTAGACGAACGCGGCCTCGTTCGACGCCCGGCCCGAGGTGTAGAACAGCGCCTCGTCCGGGGACGCGAGCCCGTTGAGGTGCTCGGCGACCAGCGCGAACGCGGCGTCCCAGGTGATCGGCTCGTAGTGCGTGCCGCCGGCGCGGCGGACCATCGGCTCGGTGAGCCTGCCCTGCTGGCCCATCCAGTACTCCGAGCGCGTCTCCAGGTCCGCGAGGGAGTGCGCGGCGAAGAAGTCGGGCCCGATGCGGCTCGTGTCGCCCTCCCAGGCGACGGCCTTGGCCCCGTTCTCGCAGAACTCCGCGGTGTGGCGGTGCTTCGGGTCCGGGTCGGGCCAGGCGCAGCTCATGCAGTCGAAGCCGTCGACCTGGTTGAGGCGCAGCAGGTTGCGCGCCGTGCGCACCGGCCCCATCTGCTTGACCGCCATCCCGAGGCTGACGGCGACGGCGGGGAGTCCGGCGGCGGCGGTCTTCGGCTGGCCGACCTCGATGTCGGGCTCGGGCTGTACGGCGGTCATGCCCTCGATGCTAGGCAGAACGCCCGTACCGGACCCTGCCGGAGTCCTCCGGTGTGACCAGTTCGTCCAGGGAGAGCCCGAGCGCCGTGGCGAGGGCCGCGACCGTGAAGAACGCCGGGGTCGGGATGCGCCCGGTCTCGATCTTGCGCAGGGTCTCGGGCGAGATCCCGGACTCCGCGGCGACCTCGACGAGGCTCCGGTCCCCGCGCGCCGCGCGCAGCACCGCGCCGAGCTGCTCGCCGCGCTCGCGCTCGGCCGGGGTGAGGGGGACGCGGACCATGGGGGCGATAGTAATACCGGCAGACTCCGGAGCATGACCGTGCTGAAGACGCCGTCCGAGATCGACGCGATCGACGCCGCCGGGACCGTCGTCGCCTCCGTGCTGGCCGCCGTCCGGGCCGCGGCGGCCCCCGGCGTCCGCCCGAGCGATCTGGACGACCTGGCCTCGGACCTGATCGCTCAGGCGGGGGCGGTGTCGAGCTTCCGCGGCTACCACCCGCAGTGGGCGCCCGGGCCGTACCCGGCGGTGCTGTGCGTCAGCGTCGACGACGCGGTGGTGCACGGGATCCCGTCCACCGACCCGCTCGCCGACGGCGCGCTGCTCAGCGTCGACTTCGCCGTGCACCTCGACGGCTGGTGCGCCGACGCGGCGTTCTCCACGGTCGTGGGCACCCCGTCACCCGGTGACCAGGCCCTCATCGACACCGCCGAGCGCGCGCTCGCCGCCGGGATCGCCGCGGCCGTGCCGGGGGCGCGGATGGGCGACGTCGCGCACGCGATCGGGTCGGTGGCCCGCGGCGCGCGCTACGGGATGCTCGCCGACCACGGCGGGCACGGCGTCGGGCGGGCGATGCACGAGTCGCCGCCCGTGCCCAACGAGGGGAAGGCCGGGAAGGGCCCGCGGCTGAAGCCCGGTCTGGTGATCGCGATCGAGCCGATGCTCACCCACGGCACCGACCGCTACCGCCACGACCCCGACGGCTGGACCCTGCGCACCGCCGACGGCAGCCGAGCGGCGCACGCGGAGCACACGATCGCGGTGACGGACGCGGGTCCGCGGGTGCTGACGACCCGCTGAGCCCGACCTCAGTTCTGCGGCGGGCCGCCGGGGGCCGACGACACCTGGGCCTGGGGGAGCAGGACCTCCTGGCCCTCGCGCAGCCCGGAGCGCACCTCGGTGTACTCGTCGCCCACCGCGCCGGGGGTGAACGGCGTCGTCACCGGGTCGCCGCCGTCGACGCCGGGGACGCTGACGACGCGGCGGCCCTCCTCCGTGCGCACCGTCGAGGACGGCACCCGCAGCACGTTCTCCACCGACTCGACGCGGACGGCGGCGTCGGCGGTCTGGCCGTCGCGCAGCTGCGGGTCGCTGCGGTTGAGCACGACGGTGGCGTAGTAGTTGACGATGCCGGAGACGTCGGCGCCGGTCGGGGCCACGGCGAGCACCGAGGCCGGCACGGTCAGCCCGGGCACCGCGTCCACCGTGACGTCGACGGCCTGGCCCGGCTGCACGCGCGCCGCGTCGGACTCCTCGAACGGCACGACGAGCTGGAACGAGTCGACGTCGTTGAGCACCAGGAACGCCCCGCCCCCGGCCGTCGCGGCGCCCGCGCCGGTGCCGGAGGAGTCGGTGACGCCGGGCAGGCGCGCGCTGCTGCCGGGGGCGAGCGAGGTGGTGCCGGACGCGGCGCCGACGAACTCGCCGACGGCCCCGTTGATCTGCGAGACGACTCCGGCGACGGGGGCGCGCAGCGCGGTGTCGTCGAGGTTCCGCTGGGCCAGGGCCACGCCGGCCTCGGCGTCGCGGACCATCGCCTCCTGCGCGCTCGTGTCGGCCGGGCGGTCGGAGCCGGCCTGGTCGAGGGTGTTCTGCGCGGTCACGACGCTGTTGCGGGCCTGCTCGACCGACAGCCGGCCGGAGGCCTCGTCGACGTTCTCGCGCTGCTCGGCGGTGTCGAGCGCGGTCTCCGAGGCGATGACGGTGCCGCGGGCCTGCTGCACGGCGGTCTCGTCGGCGGGGATGGCCTCGCACTCGGGGTCCGTGACGACCGGCGTGGTGGCCTGGCTCGGCGCCGTCGACCCGGTGAGGAGGCCCTCCGACTGCGCGGGCTTGGTGGTCGTCGGCGGCGGGGACGAGCTGCATCCGGCCCGGTCGCGCGCCAGCTGCTCCTCCGCCCGGTCCAGCTGCCCGCGGTCGAAGTCGAGCTGGACCCGCGCCCGCTCGGTGGCCACGTCGTTCGCGCTGTTCGTGGCGTCGACCTGCTCCTGCGTCGCGGTCAGGATCGTGCTCGCCTGGTCCAGTGACGCCTGCGCCTGCTCCACCGAGTTGGCCCCGGTGATCTTCGCGAGGTTCGCGCGGGCCTGGTCGAGCTGCGCCCGGCTCTGCTCCAGCGCCTGCTCGAGGGCGAAGTTCTCCAGGCGCGCGAGCACGTCGCCGGCCTGCACGCGGTCGCCGACCGCCACGAGCACCTCGGCGAGCTGCCCGCCCTCGGCGAACCCGAGGTTCTGCTCGGTGATCGCGACGAGCGACCCGGACGCGGTGACGCTGGTGGCGACGAGCCCGCGGTCGACCCGGACGACCGGTGGTGGCGCCGACTCCCCGCTGCAGGCGGCGAGCGCGAGCACCGCCCCGACGGCGGCGACGACCCGGACGTGGGACAGAGCGATCTTCATTGGAACCTCAGCGCTTCGATGGGGCGCAACCGCGCTGCACGGTTGGCCGGGTAACCACCGGCGACCAGGCCGATGAGCAGGCTGATCCCGAACGAGATCAGCACCGAGTTGACGTCGACGACGGGCGGCGGGAAGTCCGGGATCGCCTGCGGCAGCAGGATCGCGGCCGCGGTGGAGAACCCCACGCCGATGAGGATGCCGACGAGCCCGCCGAACCCGGCGAGGATCGTCGACTCCAGCAGGAACTGCTGCAGGATGGCCCGCTTCCGGGCACCGATGGCCTTGCGGATGCCGATCTCGCGGGTCCGCTCGGTGACGGTGACGAGCATGATGTTCGCGACGCCGATGCCACCGACGATCAGCGAGATCGCAGCGACGGCCACGGTGAACAGGGTGAGGAACCCGAGCGTCTGGTTGACCTGGTCCAGCAGGCTCTGCTGGGCGGTGGCGGTGTAGTCGCGCTCGGCGGGCTCGTCGATGGAGTGGCGGTCGTCCAGGATCGTGGTGACCTGCGCGAGAGCGTCCGGCACCGTCTCCGGCGAGCGGGCGACCACGACCACGGTGTCCACGGCGTCGCCGCCGCCGAGCAGGAAGCTGCGCGCGGTGCCGAGCGGCGTGATCACGGTGTCGTCCTGGCCGGTGGCCTCGACGACCCCGATCACCCGGAACGCGGTGCGCCCGATCCGCACCTCGCTGCCCAGCGCCGCCCCGGCGTCGCCGCCGAAGAGGTCCTCGACCGGGCCCGGCGCCAGCACCGCGACCTTGGCCCGCCGCTCGGCGTCGTCGAACATGCGGCCCACGACCAGCGCGCGGTCGGTGACGTCGAGGTAGTCCGCGGTCGTGCCGGTCACCGAGGAGCGGAACTGCGTCCCGCCCGGCAGCTGCACCGTGACCGGCCCGCTGACGATCGGGGTGGCGGTGGCGACGTCGGGTGCGTCGGCGGGGTCGGCGAGCGCGTCGACGTCGGCGTCGGTGAGGTCGCGCGGCGTGCCGTTCGTGCCCTCCTGGTTGGCGCTCACCGTGATCTGCGTGGCCAGCGAGCCGAACGAGTCGGTGAACCCGCTCTGGATGCCGTTGCCCAGCGCCACCAGGATGATCACCGCGGCGACGCCGATGATGATGCCGAGCGTCGTGAGGCCGGAGCGGAGCTTGTTGGCGCGTAGCCCGCGGAACGCGAGGCGGGCGGCCTCCCAGACGTTCATGCGCCCGCCCCCCTCACGAGCGCAGCTCCTTCTGCCGGACGTCGCTGACGATCCGGCCGTCGCGCAGCCGGACCACGCGCCGCGCGAACGCGGACACCTCGTCCTCGTGGGTGATCAGGACGACGGTGCGCCCGGCGTCGTTCAGCTCGACCAGCAGCTGCATGACCTCGTTGGTGGAGACGGTGTCGAGGTTCCCGGTGGGCTCGTCGGCCAGGATCATCGCCGGCCGCGTCACCAGGGCGCGGGCGATCGCGACGCGCTGCTGCTGCCCGCCGGAGAGCTCGTTGGGCATGCTGCCGCCGCGGCCGTCGAGACCGACGCGGGCCAGTGCGTCGCGGGCACGGTCGCGGCGCTCGCGGCGGCCCACCCCGGCGTAGACGAGCGGCAGCTCGACGTTGCGCGCCGCGCTCGTCCGCGGGATGAGGTTGAAGGACTGGAAGACGAAGCCGATGCGCTTGTTGCGCAGGTCCGCGAGCGCGTTCTCCCGCATCCCGACGACGTCGGTGCCGCTGAGCCGGTAGTGGCCGGTCGTCGGGACGTCGAGGCAGCCGAGGATGTTCATCATCGTCGACTTGCCGGACCCCGACGGGCCCATGATCGCGACGAGGTCGCCCTCGTCGATCGAGAGGTCGACGGAGTCGAGCGCGCGGACGGACACCTTGCCGGCCTGGTAGACCTTCGTCACCGCGTCGAGCTCGATCATCATCATCGCGACCCCCGGTGCGGCAACGACGGGCCGCGGCGGACCGGTGCGGTGCACGGACGGACGTCACCGGGTCGTGATCGGGGCATGGGGTTCCATCTCGCGGCTGTGTCCATGGTGCGGTGGGGGGCCGCGCGGGCGGGGAGCGGCGCGGTCGGTGGCCGGAACCTAGCCGGGTCGGGGCCGCGCGTGCGCGCGCCGTTCTCAGCGGGCTCTTAGAGTTCACCTCGTGCGCCGCGGACTGCCCTGGGCCTGGGGCGCGACCGACCCCGAGATCGACGACGCCTACCCCTGCGCCGCGCTGGTCCCGGAGCCGGCCGCGCGGATGATCCGGGCCGTCGACGTCGCCGCGCCCGCGGACCACGCCTTCCGCTGGGTCGCGCAGCTCACGCAGGCCCCCTACAGCTACGACCTCGTCGACAACCTCGGCCGCCGCAGCCCCCGCACCCTCACCCCCGGGGCCGACGCCCTGGAGCCGGGCACCCCGTTCGTCATGATCTTCCAGGTGGTCGACGTCGTGCCGGGCCGGGAGGTCACCGGCGTCGGGCGGCCGGGGCCGACGCGCCGGTTCGGGCCGATGGCGTGCACCTACCGCGTCACGCCGACGGGCGAGCGGTCCTGCCGGCTGATCGGTCGCCTCGACCTCACCGCCGGCCTCCTCGCCGCCCCGATCGCGTGGGGCGACCTGGTGATGATGCGGAAGCAACTGCTGACTCTGGCCGCATGTGCGGAACGGACATCCTGACCCCTCCGACCGGAGGGTGTTCCCGCCGCGTGCGGGCGGATAGACCGGGACGATGACGGTCACCGCGATCCACCGCTACCCGGTCAAGTCGATGCTCGGCGAGTCGCTCACGCGCTGCACCGTGGGCCCGACGGGGGTGGTCGGCGACCGCGCGTACGCGCTGATCGACTCCGAGACCGGTGTCGTCGCGAGTGCGAAGGTCCCGCGCCGCTGGGCCGACCTCCTCGCCTTCTCCGCCCGCTTCGTCACCGAGCCGGAGGCCGGGGCCGCGCTGCCGCCGGTGGAGATCACGTTCCCGGACGGCTCGGTGCACCGCAGCGACGACGCCGACATCGACGACGCCCTCTCCTCCGCGCTCGGGCGCCCCGTGCACCTGGCCGCCGAGGCGCCGGAGGGTGCGTACTTCGAAGAGCTGTGGCCCGACGTCGAGGGCCTCGCGCCGCAGCAGCTCATCGACGACACCACGATCCGGCACGAGGAGACCGGCGAGGTGATCAGCAAGTTCGACATCTCCGCGTTCGGCGCGAAGGGCACGTTCTTCGACCTCTCCCCGCTGCACGTGCTCAGCGAGGCCACGCTCGACCACCTGCGCGAGCTCGCCCCCGACGCCACCTTCGACGCCCGCCGCTACCGGCCGAACTTCGTGGTGAGCGGCGACGCCGGCTTCGCCGAGAACGACTGGCCGGGCCGCAGCGCCACCCTCGGCGGCGCCACCGTCACGTTCTCCTTCGCCACCATGCGCTGCGTGATGACGACGCTCGAGCAGGGCGACCTGCCCCGCGACGTCGACACCCTGCGCACCATCGCGAAGCACAACCGCATCGAGATCCCGCAGATCGGCGGCGTGTGGGCGTGCGCGGGCGTCTACGCCGACGTGACCGAGCCGGGCGAGGTCTCCGTCGGTGATCCGCACACGGAGGTGTCGACGTCCTGATCGGTGGGGCAGGATCGGCCGCGTGACGTTCACACCCGGCACCGAGGCCGCCATCGCCCGCACCCGTCAGCATTCTCTGGGTGACCTGCTGCGCCGCTCGGCACTGCGGTACCCCGACAAGCTCGCGATCGTCGACGGTGACCGGCGCGTCACGTTCGCGGAGTTCGACGCCGCCGCGAACCGCACCGCGCACGCGCTCACCGCGCGGGGCCTGGAGAAGGGCGACCGGCTCGCGCTGCTCGCCCGCAACTCCTACTCCTACGCGGTGCTCGCCTTCGCCACGGCGAAGATCGGCGTGGTGCTGGTGCCGGTCAACTTCATGCTCGGCGCCTCGGAGATCGCGTTCATCCTGACCCACTCCGGCGCGTCGGGGATGGTCGCGCAGGACGCGCTGGCCGGCACCGCGGCGAAGGCGCTCGCCGAGGCGGGCGTCGAGGGCGGGGTCCGCGGCTGGATCGGCGCCGAACCCGCCGAGGGCTGGGAGGACGTCGAGACCTGGCTGGGGCAGGGCCCCGACCACGACCCGGAGGTCGCCGTCGGCGACGACGACCCGCTGCGCCTGATGTACACCTCGGGTACGGAGTCGCGACCCAAGGGCGTGATGCTGTCGAGCCGCTCGCTCATCGCGCAGTACGTGAGCTGCACGATCGACGGCGGCATGAGCGTCGACGACATCGAGGTGCACTCGCTGCCGCTCTACCACTGCGCGCAGCTCGACTGCTTCCTCTCCGTCGACGTCTACCTCGGCGCCACCTCGATCATCCTGCCCGGGCCCGACCCGGCGACGCTGCTCGCGACCGTGGAGCGGGAGAAGGCGACGAAGCTGTTCTGCCCGCCGACGGTGTGGATCTCGCTGCTGCGCCACCCCGACTTCGACACCCGCGACCTGTCGTCGCTGCGCAAGGGGTACTACGGCGCATCGGCGATGCCGGTGGAGGTGCTCAAGGAGCTGTCGCGGCGGCTGCCCGACGTCCGGTTCTGGAACTTCTACGGCCAGACCGAGATGTCGCCGCTGGCCACGATCCTGCGACCGGACGAGCAGCTCCCGCGCGCCGGGTCGGCCGGGCGGGCGTCGATCAACGTGGAGACCCGCCTCGTCGACGACGACGGGCAGCCCGTCGCGCCGGGGGAGATCGGCGAGATCGTGCACCGGTCCCCGCACGCCGCGCTCGGCTACTACGAGGACGAGGACAAGACCGCGTCGGCGTTCCAGGACGGCTGGTTCCACTCCGGCGACCTGGGGATCATGACCGAGGACGGCTACCTCTCCGTCGTCGACCGCAAGAAGGACATGATCAAGACCGGTGGGGAGAACGTCGCGTCCCGCGAGGTCGAGGAGGCGATCTACCAGCTCGAGGGCGTCGCCGAGGTGGCCGTGTTCGGCATCTCCCACCCGACGTGGATCGAGGCCGTCACGGCGGTGGTGGTCGCGAAGGAGGGCGTCGAGGTCACCGTCGAGCAGGTGGACGCGCACGCCCGCACGGTGCTGGCCGGCTACAAGCGCCCCAAGTACGTCGTGCTGGCCGACGCGCTGCCGAAGAACCCGAGCGGCAAGATCCTCAAGCGGGAGCTGCGGTCGGAGCACGCGAACCTTGCCCAGTAGTGCCGTGCGCGGGAGCCGTGGCTCCGACCTCGGTTCCCGCGCACAGGGGGTGGCCGTCGGCGGGGTCGCCCTGTTCTGGCTCGTCTCGCTCGTCGCCGGTTCGCTGGTCCCCGGCTACTCCGTCCGCGGCGACTACGTGTCCAGCCTGGCCGGGCGCGGGTCGTCGGTGGCCGTGTTCGGGATCGTCGCGATCGCCGCGCTCGGCGTCGCGCACCTCGGTGCGGCGGCCGCGGGGCGCGGGGTCGTCGCGGTCCCGCTCGCGCTGGCCGGGCTCTCCGGGCTGACGATCGCCGCGTTCCGCACGGCGTGCCCGCTCGGCGCGGCCGGCTGCGGGACGGCGCCGAACGACGCCCCGCCCGACCTCGCCGGCACCGTGCACGTCCTCGCCGTCGTCGGTTACGAGATCGCGCTGGTCGCGGCGATGGTCGTGGTGGCGGTGCGACTGGTGCGCACCCGGCCGCTCGCCGCCGCGCTCACGGTGGCCGCGGCCGTCGCGTCGGTGGTGCTGGCCCTGAACATCGGCGGCCCCGACCTCGGGGCGTGGCAGCGGGCGTGGCTCGTCGTCAACACCGCGTGGCTCGTGGTGGCGGTGACCCGCCTGCGCTGACGGTCGCTCAGGCGAGTGCGGCCGTCACGGCGTCGCGCAGGCTCGTGGCCGGACGGCCGAGGAGCTTCTCCAGGTCGTCGGAGGGCTCGGCGAACAGGCCTGACGCGATGAGGTCGTGGACGAAGCCGATGCCGCCGAGCTCCGCGGACGGCGCGGCGCGGTAGGCCACCGGGGTGCCCGACACCTCGCTCACCACTGCGGCGAGGTCGGCGAGCGTCCAGAGCGGACCGCGCAGCTCGTGGGCGACGCCGTCGTGCCCGTCGCCGGTGAGCACGGCGGACGCGGCGAGGCCGAGGTCGCGGATCGTCGCGAAGTTGACGGGCCGGCCCCCGTCGGCGCCCACGATCTCGCCCGCGTCGACCGCCGCGCGCAGGCCCGGGTTGACCAGCGCCTCCTCGTAGAACGTGTTGCGCAGCAGCGTGTGCGGCACGCCGGAGTCGCGCAGCAGGCCCTCGGTGGTGGTGTGGTCGGCGAGGAAGCCCTTGCCGTTCTCCGCGCCGATCGCGCTGGTGTAGACGATCCGGCCGACGCCGGCGGCCGTCGCGGCGTCGATCGCGGTGCCGTGCTGGCGGGGGCGGACGCCGGGCGTCACGTCGGGGGAGGAGACGAGCAGCAGCACGTCGACGCCGGCGAACGCGGTGCGCAGCGAGGCGGCGTCGTCGTAGTCGCCCGCGCGGACGTCGACGCCGCGGTCGGCCAGGTCGGCGGCCTTGCGCGGGTCGCGGGCGAGCGCGACGAGCTCGGTGGCGGGGACGCGGGTGAGGAGGTCGTCGACGACGACGCGGCCGAGGTTCCCGGTGACTCCGGTGACAGCGATCATGGATCCGACGGTAGTCTTTGCACTAACGATTCGTAAGTACGTACCTGAAAGTAAGCGACGGAGGCACAGTGCTCGCGGCGGACGTGTTCAGCAGCAGGTGCCCCAGCCGGTCGGTCCTCGACCACGTCACGAGCAAGTGGGCGGTGCTCGTGCTGGCCGCGCTCGCCGTCGAGCCGCTGCGGTTCAGCGCGCTGCGTCGCCGGATCGACGGGGTGAGCGAGAAGATGCTGGCCCAGACGCTGCGCACGCTGGAGGCCGACGGGTTCGTCGACCGCGTGGTCACCCCCACCACCCCGCCGCAGGTCACCTACAGCCTCACCGACCTCGGCCGTGGCCTCACCGGGCACCTCACGGGGCTGCTCGGCTTCATCCAGACCCGCCTGCCCGAGATCGAGGCGGCCCGCAGCACCTGACCCGGGCCCGGCGCGTCGACCGCAGTCCCGACCAGCGCAGCGGTCCGCGGTCATCACGCACGAGATGGACGTCAGAGGGGCTGCGGCGGGGCGCACCCCCTCTGACGTGGATCTCGTGCGGAATCGCCCGTCAGCACACCCGCCGGGTGAGATCGGCAAACTCGCCGAGCCGCAGCGGCAAACTCGCCGGGTGGGGGCGGCAAACTCGCCGGGTGGGGTCAGCCGACGGCGGTGAGGGTGTCGGCGTGCTGTCCGTCCGCCGGCGACGTCTGCGTGCGCTCGCCGTCGAGGAGGGGGCAGTCGAGCCAGTTCTGCGGGATGCCGAAGCCGTCGACCAGCTCCCGCGCGTGCGGGCGGAGCTCGCCGCACAGGGCGTTGATCGCCTTCGCGACGGTCTTGGTGCGGGCCGCCGTCAGGTACCCGTGCTCGACAGACCACGCGCGGTCACCCTCGATCACGGAGAGTCCGTGCAGCGCGAGGACCCGGTCGAGCAGCGGGTGCTGGTCGGCGACCGCGGCGAAGGCGTCGAACACGATCCGGTCGACGTGCGCGCGGGCGGCGGCGAGCAGGTGGTCCTGGGCCCCGTTGAAGATCGCGAACTGGTCGGCGCCGGGGGCAAGGGCCTTGCGCATCCGCTGTGCGCCGCTCGCGATCAGGTGCTCTTCGCGCTGGGCGAGCAGCCACCGCTGGTAGTCGCGCGAGCGGACGTCGCCGCGGTGCAGGACCGAGCGCGCGCCGGTCTTCTCCAGCACCGTGCCCGCGACGAGGTCGGCGCCGAAGCGGACCTTGCCGCGCAGGTCGAGCTGCCCGACGCGGCGGCCGTAGTCCGACAGCAGCGTCTTCGCGACGAGCTGCAGCAGGACGGTGTTGTCGCCCTCGAACGTGGTGAACACGTCGGTGTCGGCCTTGAGCGCGGGCAGCAGGTTCTCGGCCAGGTAGCCGGCACCGCCGCACGCCTCGCGGCACATCTGGATGGTGCGCGTGGCGTGCCAGGTGCCGATCGCCTTGATCCCCGCGGCGCGGGTCTCCAGGTCGCGCTGGCGCTCCTCGTCCGGGACGGCGCCGGGCTTCTGCAGCTCGTGCATCTGCCCGACCAGGTCGTTCTGGGCGAAGTGCAGCGCGTAGGACGTGGCGATGGCGGGCAGCAGCTTGCGCTGGTGGACGAGGTAGTCGAGGACCACCACCTCCTCGCCGGTGGCCGGGTTGCTGAACTGCCGGCGGGTGGCGCCGTAGCGGGTGGCCAGCGTGAGGGCCTTCTCGGCGGCGCTCGCGGCACCGCCCGCCACGCTGATCCGGCCGCGCACGAGCGTGCCGAGCATGGTGAAGAAGCGGCGGGTCTCGTTGGTGATGTCGCTGGAGTAGGTGCCGTCGGGGGAGACGTCGGCGTAGCGGTTGAGCAGCGCCTCGCGGGGCACGCGGACGGAGTCGAAGACCAGCCGCCCGTTGTCGACGCCGTTGAGGCCGGCCTTCACGCCGCAGTCGGAGATCGTGACTCCGGGCTGCGCGTCGCCGTCGGCGGTGCGGATCGGCACGAGGAAGCAGTGCACGCCGTGCGTCTGCGACACCTCGTCCGGGCCCCTCGTGACGAGCTGTGCGAACACCGCCGCCATCGTCGCGTCGCGGGCGGCGCCGCCGATGTAGTCCTTGCGCGCGCCCGGCTCCGGGGTGTGGATGACGAACTCGCCCGCGTCGGCGTCGTAGGTGGCGGTGGTGCGCAGGTGCTGCACGTCGGAGCCGTGGCCGGTCTCGGTCATCGCGAAGCAGCCGAGCAGGGTGCCGTCCATCATGTCGCGCAGGTACGCGTCGTGGTGGCGCTGCGTGCCCAGCGCCGCGAGCGCCCCGCCGAACAGGCCCCACTGCACCCCGGCCTTGACCAGCAGCGACAGGTCGCCGTGGCCGAGCATCTGGAACGCCGCGACGACGCCGCCGACGTCACCGTCGCCGCCGTAGGCCGGGTCGAAGCCCTGGTGCGGGCGGCGGCTGCGCGCGAGCGTGCGCACGGCGTCGGCGATCTCGGCGCGGTACTGCTCGGTGGACGCGTCGGGGTCGGGGGTCAGCTTCAGCTCGCCCATCTGGGCCCGGACGTCGTTGCGGACGTCGGCCCAGCGGCCGTCGAGAACGGTCTGCAGGTCACTCATGTGTCCTCCTTCGAGGCGGTGACTCCGGAGAGCCCGGCCCAGGCGAGTTCGGTGAGGTGGGCGGCCAGTTGCGAGCGGGTCATCCCGGTCGGGCGGGCCAGCCAGTTGTCGGCGGCGGCCCGCACCATCCCGACGATGCCGTGGCCCCAGGGGATCGCGGCCGCGGAGTCACCCGTGCGGGCGGCGACCACGGCGGCGACCTGGTCGCCGACCAGTGACACGAGGTCGGCGACCGGGTCGGCGCCGGGGGACCGGTCGACCAGCGGGCGGTGCACCACGAACCGGTAGACCTCGGGGTCGTGCTCGATGAGCCGCAGGTACGCCTCGATGCCCGCGGCGATCTGCGCGTGTGGACCGTCAGCGCCGTCGATGGCTGCGCGAACCTGACCCAGGAGGACGTCCGCCACGCGGACGCAGACCGCCACGTAGAGCTCGGTGCGGTCGGCGAAGTGCCGGTAGACGACGGTCTTGCTGGTGCCCGCCTGCGCCGCGACGTCGTCCATGCCGACGCCCGCGCCGTGCGCCCGGATCGCCAGGATCGCGGCGTCGGTGAGCTCGACGCGCCGCGCCTGCCGGTGGGCGTCCCACCGGGTGGCCCGTCGATCCCGCACAGTCTTCACGGGACCGACAGTACCGAGTACTCACGGTATCGACTAGGTGAAGGGCGTCACGTATGCGGGACCGGCAGTACCCGGTACCGTTCGTACCATGACCCGTTCAGCCCGGCAGGCCGCCGTCATCGGGGGCAACCGCATCCCGTTCGCCCGTGCGAACGGGGCCTATGCCCAGGCCACCAACCTCGACATGCTCACCGCGACCCTCGACGGCCTCGCCGCCCGCTTCGGCCTCGCCGGCGCGCGCATCGGCGAGGTGGCGGGGGGCGCGGTCCTCAAGCACTCGCGCGACCGCGACCTCACCCGCGAGTCCGTGCTCGGCAGCCGCCTGTCGCCGTACACCCCCGCCTACGACGTGCAGCAGGCGTGCGGCACCGGCCTCGAGACGGCTGTCCTCGTCGCCAACAAGATCGCGCTCGGTCAGATCGAGAGCGGCATCGCGGCCGGTGTCGACACCGCCAGCGACGCCCCAGTCGCCCTCAACGACGACCTGCGCCGCGTCCTCATGAAGCTCAACGGCGCCCGCTCGTTCGCCGACCGCCTCCGCGCGATCGCCGGGATCCGCCCCGGCCAGGTCGTGCCGGAGATCCCGCGCAACGCCGAGCCGCGCACCGGGCTGTCGATGGGTGAGCACGCCGCGCTCACCGCGCTGGAGTGGCACGTCACCCGCGAGGCGCAGGACGAGCTCGCCGCGGCCAGCCACCGCAACCTCGCCGCCGCCTACGAGCGCGGCTTCTTCGACGACCTCGTGACACCGTTCCAGGGCCTCA
Organism: Pseudonocardia abyssalis; assembly: GCF_019263705.2. Taxonomy (NCBI): domain Bacteria; kingdom Bacillati; phylum Actinomycetota; class Actinomycetes; order Pseudonocardiales; family Pseudonocardiaceae; genus Pseudonocardia; species Pseudonocardia abyssalis. The sequence goes on along the minus strand of NZ_JADQDK010000001.1, from coordinate 5,020,244 downwards.
CCCGGGACCAGAACCTGCGCGCGGACTCGACGGCCGAGAAGCTCGCGAAGCTCAAGCCGGTCTTCGGTGGCCCGGACGGCACCATGACCGCCGGCAACTCCACCCCGCTCACCGACGGCGCGTCCGCGGTCCTGCTCGGCTCCGACGAGTGGGCCGCCGAGCACAAGCTGCCGGTGCTCGCGCACGTCGTCGACGCCGAGACCGCGGCGGTCGACTTCGTGCACGCAGGTGATGGCCTGCTCACCGCCCCGGTCCACGCCGTGCCGCGGCTGCTGGAGCGCAACGGCCTCACGCTGCAGGACTTCGACTTCTACGAGATCCACGAGGCGTTCGCGTCCACCGTGCTCGCCACGCTCGCTGCGTGGGAGGACCCGGCGTACGCGAAGGAGAAGCTCGGCCTCGACGCGCCGCTGGGCTCGATCGACCGGTCGAAGCTCAACGTCAACGGATCGTCGCTGGCGACCGGACACCCGTTCGCCGCCACCGGCGGGCGGATCGTCGCGAGCCTGGCCAAGCAGCTGCACGAGAAGGGGTCCGGCCGGGGCCTGATCTCCATCTGCGCAGCGGGCGGCCAGGGCGTCGTCGCGATCCTCGAGGCGGCCTGACATGAGCAACGACACCTTCCGCGACCTGTCCCAGAACCCGCTCGTCCAACGGCTCGGGGTGCCACGCATCCCGGTGCTGCGCCGCCACACCCCCGGCGCCCCCCTGCTCGACGGGCCCGCGCTCGTCGGGTCGGTCGGGGCCGGCCGGTTCGCCGAGCCGATCCGCGCGCTGCTCGAGGACGCGGGCGTCGTCGAGACGGCGGAGGGCAAGGTCGCCGCGGTCGTCCTCGACGCCACCGCCGCGACCACGCTCGACGACCTCTGCGCCGCCCAGGTGTTCCTGACGCCCGCGGTGAAGCGGCTCGCCCCGAACGGGCGGCTGCTGGTGCTCGCCCCCGAGCCGTCCGAGGACCCCGAGGCCGCCGCCGTGGCGCAGGCGTTCGACGGGATCGTGCGGTCCGCGGCCAAGGAGGTGCGGGCCGGTGCGACCGCGAACCTGCTGGTCGTGACGCCCGACGCCGACGTCGCGTCGTCGGTGCGGTTCTTCCTGTCCGGGCGCTCCGCCTACGTCGACGGGCAGGTCGTGCACGTCGCCGCTCCGGTCGGGGCGCAGCCGGAGGAGTCCGACGAGGAGCGTCCGCTGGCCGGACGGGTCGCCGTCGTCACCGGGGCGGCGCGCGGGATCGGCGCAGCCATCGCGGAGACCCTGGCCCGCGACGGCGCGACGATCATCGCGGTCGACATCCCCGCCGCAGGCGAGTCGCTCGCCGCCGTCGCCAACGCCACCGGCGGCACGGCGCTGCAGCTCGACATCACCGCCACCGACGCCGCCGACCGGCTGCTGGCACACCTGCGCGAGCGGCACGGGCGCGTCGACGTCGTCGTCCACAACGCCGGCATCACCCGCGACAAGCTCCTCGCCAACATGGACGCCGACCGCTGGAACTCCGTCCTCGCGGTCAACCTGCGCGCCCAGCTGACGATCAACGCGGCACTGCTGGCGAGCGACCTGCTCGGCGACACCGGCCGCATCGTCTGCGTCGCCTCCACCAGCGGCATCGCGGGCAACCGCGGCCAGACCAACTACGCCGCGAGCAAGGCGGGCGTGATCGGGAT